>JAGWAZ010000103.1 GCA_021296135.1 Chlorobiota bacterium
TTCAGATAGGTAGATAGAGAAACAATATAGAATAATAAGGGGTATTTTTAACACTAATACCCCTACTGTTACAATTTTCATGGATGCGTTAGGCGATAGGATTCGAATCTTTGCAAAAAAGATGATGAGGCAAACTGAACAGATTCTGTGATGTTGCAGGCATCAGACAGTCAGCCATGACATACGTCAAAAAACGAAAGATTTCTGGGTGCACAAACTCTGCTGAAGATAGCCCAGCCGTAAACGGCTGGGAAGATGTGATTGGATCGCCCCTTCAAACCCGGCCTCAACCTCGGGGCTACCGAAAGCCAGACAGCCATGACCTACGTCAAAAAACGAAAGATTACTGGGTGCAGAAACTCTTCAGAAGATAGCCCAGCCGTATACGGCTGGGAAGATGTGATTGGATCGACCCTTCAAACCCGGCCTCAACCTCGGGGCTACCGATAGCCAGATCGATCTCAGATTTACGATGTTCGATCTCAGATTTACGATGTATCATAACCAGCCGTTTACGGCTGGGGCGACGATTGACACAGATAGAAATAACTTTTCCCCAAAAAATAGTATGAAGGTTTAATTTTTTTCTATATTTTGTATTTATACACAATCATTTTTAAATATCTATTCACATAACATTCTCAACAGCTATGAAGTCACTTAATTCCCGAATTATTCCGGCTATCCTTGCAACTTCTCTTTTATTCCTGGGAAGTATGAGCGGTAGTGCTACTCCTGAGAAACCCCTCCTTCCGCTACCGGACTCTACCTTCACGGTCGATTCATCCGAGTTCACAATTGTCTTCTTTGTCGGGCATCTCAACACCGATCTCCTGAAGGATACTCTTGTCGGTCTATCCTACTACAACGATGTCTCGTTGCCGAAATACATACTCTGGGGGAAAACCGATTCAGTATCGGGCGGCTCTACCGATACAGCTACCGGAGAACCGAACTTCGATGCTCTCAAAGTCGATACTACCGAGCTTCTCTATCCACCATGGAATAACCTTGAAGGAACCGTCTCGTTATTGAATCTCAACAGTGATACGCTGACAGACCTCATGTTTGTTATCCGGGGGATAAGCGATACCGGTCTTCTTGCACAGGATACAGCCTGTTTCCTCGGCATTTTCGGTCAGCGCGGACTCGATACGTTCGATGTCCTCGATCTGGAGATAGTCGACTCACTTCAAAGTATGCCCTTCTTCTCACTCCTTATGCTGCCTGATACAAACTATACCGATCCCTTGGTTCGTGAAGTAACCGGGCGCATCAGCTATATCATCGAGCCTATTGATCTCGATGTTCACAGCTCTGATCCGGCAGGTGAGCCAGCCAAGCCGGTTGCTGGAGAATTACCGTACCGAGAACATTCGGTTGCATTCTACCCGAACCCGACCTCCCGGAGCATCAACATCGAAACGGTCGGATTGCCTCCCGGAGAGTATCGAATTGAAATCTATTCGAGTAGTGGAGATATTGCCTTATCGAGGCCGTTTCCTCTTGATAAGCCGGGGGAGACACGTCGTGAGATCCAGCTAAGAGAGCTTGCCAGTGGAGCATATCTCATGCGACTGAGTGGCTCTCAGGGACTTGTAGGCTCCTACTGGCTCGTTGTTGTTCGTTAAGCATTCTTGAGTATCATCGATTTAGTCACTAAGAGGTTATCCTTATGCAGTTCTTATCAGTCTCTCTGTTGCGGCGCACTCTGCTTCCCCTTATCCTCTGTTCGGTTGCGACAAGTTCCCTCCGGGGACAGTATAGCAGTTCCGGCTTCGAACAAAAGGAGGCTTCCAGTCTTTACAGTGAGTGGGGGTTCCAGAATGGAAGTTCGATGTCGGTCGATGGCAGCATTATTGTTTCGAACGCTACAGGACAGTTGTCCTACAGTTATCCGATTTCGAGCCATACGGTCAAGGGAGCGCCGATTCGGGCAACATTGAATTATAGTGGCTCGGTGGGATTCACTTCGTTCAAGGAGTACAGGCCGGTCTACAGTATCGACTACCTCTACCGCGATGAGAATGGCCAAGTCAATTCTGGCAATTGTTCGGATCTCACCCCTGGATGGATCAAATTTCATATGAACCGACCGGCATGGATACTCGGGGTCAATGGGTTTGCTGTACAAGTATTTAGTGCAACACATGGCTTTGCTCCGTATCGTCCGATTGTCGATGATAGGTGTCGCCTGGACTTCACACACGAGGATCTCGTCTGGGCAATCGATGGGTATGACTACTCTAATAGAATGGAGGATTTTACCGCTGCCGGGTATTACTCCACATCGAGGCCGAAGATCGATGTGATCCGATTGCTCCGGTCGGATGGGAGTCTCCTGGAGTTGTATAATTCAAATAATCCCCCATTAAATGCCGAGGATCCAGCCGATCTGTATACAGGGCATTACTTTGTCAATGCACCGAATGCAGATGGCTTTGCCATTGTAGAGTTCGATAATACGCTTACACCTCGTTTCGTGGCCGATCTTTTACAAGTGCAGACCAATGACTTAAAGCCACGGAAGGTTCGCTATTATCCTGGTGACGGTCTGGAGTACGTATTTCGCGAACGGTTAGCTCCCTATGGAGTCATGGAATATAGTGACGATCCACAGGACAAACACCGGCTCTATAAGAGTGGTATACGTCGACGAATTTGCTTATGGAGCAGTCTGCATGGATCCCCACAAGCGATATACGAATATCACATTTTAGGAGGGGCAAAAGCAAGCCCCACAATTTTCTATCTCGATGAAATTCGCAACTCCCAGGGAACGGTTACTACCTTTACCTATTCACGCCATCAGAGCACCTCCGAGGCTCCGACTCGAGGGCGAGCCCAGGTAGAGGGGTTCTCAGGCCATAACATTACCTATGGTGACGGGCAGGTATTGATTACTGCCTTGGGCAGAACAATTTCTTTGCTCTTGAATAAAAGCCTCACAACAGGCGTTAATGGAAATCTCTCATGCCCTCTGCGCACCTTCGAGGACCGGTCACGGTGGTACGGTAATGGACGCTATGACTGGGGTGATGTCTCAAAATCGACACTCGGATATGTAACGAAGATCATAGAGCAGATAGGCGAGAACGAACAACGAGTCACGAGGTTCGAGTATGATACCTACCAGCGAGTCTATCGGAATTGGCGCTTTCCCCATGTCGGTAACACTGGCTATTATCAAACTTCACGATGTGCCAGAAGTGGCCCGGACGAAGTGAAGATGCGCCTGAAAGACTTAAGACTCTCTGAAGTAGTCGAGCCAGCACAAACCTATCGGTTCTGTTACTACGATAGCAAGTCGGACTATTCTTGTTCGGCGACGCCAGCCCCTGTCTTTCCCATTCTTCCAGATGCACCACTTACAGCAACAGCAGAGCAATATTACGATCCTCCCTTCGGCTATAATAAAAGTGTCTTCCCGTATTTGCGCAACAATGTCGTCCGACACGTTGAGAAGTTTACATCGAGTGGTACTCCGCTGAAGAGGGAAACATATAGTTTTTCCTTCCCACTTCACTATGATACCGTCGATCACTATGATACCGTCCATGGAAGATTCCTTCCGACAGAAGAGTATCGATCCGTTGCAGATAGCTCGACGGTCCACGTCGTCGATCTTGTAGAGAATACCACAGTAAAGAGAGATTATACCTATAGGTTTTCTCTCTTACCGAAAATCAGAAAATTTTTCGTAAGGGGAAGCTTCTCTAATGTTGCAAAAATTGTTGAGAGCGACGGCAATCGAACCACAACAACCTGGACAAAGTATTCTGAAGGGGAGTTAGCAACCTATGCCTATCTGCCGAAGTCACGCGTAGTGAAAGTCGAACAGAAGTCTCCAGGGAAAACCTCTGCAATAGCCTCTGCTGTCGGGTATAGCTATACCTTGGAAGCAGTTCGGGACTATGGTGGAGCTGTCGGCTCCTACATAAGCGGTAAACCGACTCTTGCATCGATCATGGGAAAGGAAGTTCTTCAACGCAGGGTGACCGAGATCGACCCCTCGACTGTGAGCGACGACCCGGTTACCGGAGAACCGGATGTGACTACGGGGGCTCCCTACCGGATACGCAAGACCACCTACAAGAACTTCCCCTATTCGGTTGCTACCTTTAGCAAATCCTCGACTGCCTGGGATGAAAGGACGACCGAAGCAGCCTTTAATCTCAACGCATCGGAGTATAAATCCTTTGAAGATGTTGCCTTCGACCCGATAGTCATCCGAACCAAGACCGAAACCCTCGGCCCTACTGTTGCTATGCCCCCTGTGATCGGTCTGCTCGAGGAAGACTATATCGAAGATCCAAACGGTAATTACCTTCGTGGAAGCCTCCGGAGCTATCAGACCGAACCCTATGACGGGTCGACCTCGACGTTTCGGGGAATGTTGCTTTCCGAAAAGGTATATGGTCCGGGTCGGTTGACCGAGCTTCCCGGAAACCGATATCGCTACACCGACTGGTGGAATAAGAGCCTTTTAGGTGAAATTGAGAACGCAAACGGTGGGGTCGCAAAGAGTTACTACAATTTTGAGATGCCCCATCTCCTCGATACCGAAACAGGGGGCTATGATCTGCCGGAAGGAATCCTCAAGCGGAACAACAATCGAACCGTAAGCAAAAAACTACCGAGTGACCAGTATTTCGCTTACATGTACGAAAAGCCGATAGCAGATGAAACCCGGGTGCGAAAGTACGACCCGAGCCGAACTCTGAGAACCGATACTATCAGATCGTACAAGAAGCTGACATACGGCGCTTTACCCGGGATCGATATCGATCCGAACGGTTGGATAACCCGCACAGATGTCGATCCGCTCGGACGGTTGAAGATGGCATGGCTCCCCTATGATTTTCCCGAACCGGAGCCTATCGTCAGTGGGGCGACAGAACAGATCGAATTGAACCGTTCAATCAAATATGTCAAGAGACGAGACACGGTTCGTTGTAACAGCGATGGAACCAATAAGGAGATTCTTGAGGGGAGGAGGAGGACAACATATAATGGTAGCTACCTCCATACGACTAAATACAAAACTCCGATCCCCGACTGCCCCGAGTGTGATTCGGACGAAACGAGTTGCCAGGTAGCCTATACCGGCCTGGAGGAGGTTAACGGATATCTCGACTATAGGGTAAAGAGTGGCGATAAACTCGAAGCGATCTCCGCTGCAATTTTGCAGGAGGCTCGTCTTCGGCTTTATGTTGCTTCTTCAAGTCGCTGTACGACATTGGAAGTCGATATCCCGATTCTGGGCTTCAAGGAGGCGTACTTGCTCAACTGCCGTTTCGTCGATCATGTTGCCACAAGAACAGAAAGAGAGGATGGAGAAAAGGGAGGCTCGACAGCGCAGGTGCCAGAGAAGAACCCTGCAAAAAAGGTAAATGACTACCTCTATGTCGATCTGATCGACGCCAGGGATGCTCTGGAAAACCTGGTCGATGGCAGCCATCTGGAGATCTTCCTGCGCGCAAAAACTCCTGGTGCCACCGTTGCCTTTTCCAATAAAGGGGATGCAACACGACCGGTTCTCTACGTGAAAGGGGTGGGTTATACAGGAGAGTTCAGCGAAAAGGGCGACTATACTCTGGCGGTCGATCTCGATGACAAGAACCTGAGGTCGGAGATCCTTGCAAAGGTCGATGATCGAAATCACACAGCACAGACCCCGAGCCGACCCCCGGTTAGCGGTGAAGCTCGCCGAAGAAAAGTCGAACATCAGTTCGGACACGACTATCTGCTAAAACATACCGATGTTACGATCGGCGATCCGGATGCGCCGATTCGTGTCGATAGAACAGAGTTCGACTATGACGGACGCGGCAACCTTATCTCGAGAAAAGATGCAGAAGGGAACATCACCACCTCGGAGTCGGATGCGTTCGACCGTGTTATCGAGGTGACGAACCCCGATGCGAGCAGGGTAACGCAGAGCTACGAATACGGCGGGCCGGGCGATGCCGGGCTCACACCCGATGATCCCGACTACAACGACTATTTCGGATATACCTATGTGGAGAGAAGAGTAGACGAAGCCGGTATCCCGACCGAGCAGTTCTATGATGCCTTCGGCCGAGTGCTCAGGCAACGGACCTACAAAAATTACCCCGACGAGCCGATCGACGTGCTCTATAGCTACGATATCCTCGACCAGTTGCTTGCGGTAACGCATCCGAACGGTGAGCAGACGCAGTACACGTATGATGACTTCGGTCGTGTGAAATCGAAACAACATCCCGACCTCGGAACAATCAGCTATGCATACGACAAGGTCGGCAACCTACGATTTCTCCAGGGCGAAGAGCAGGCTCGAAAAGACCGAATCACGTTCAATGAGTACGATGACCTGAACCGGTTGGTAATCGTCGGGGAGGCAGTCTTCTCCGGCCAGTCGCGTCATGGCACTCCGGTCGGGCCTCCCGGCGGAGGGCGCTGGACCGATGTTCTCGACCCGACCGTACTGCACGATGAAGGAAACAGCGGGATCCTGACAGCGAACATGACCCTCTGGTTCGACCCGGCAAGCTATGGCAAGAGCATCCCGACCTTCTGGAGCACACTCGACACAATCTTCCGCGATTGCCCTGAGATGAATACCGAGAACCCGGATGCAACCGGCCCGTTCCTGAAGCACAAAGCCGAGGTCTACGAGCCGACAAACGAGATTTCGATGGTTACAGACTTCGAGAACCTTGCCAAGCATCCGGAGAACGTTCGCATAGCGATCGGCTACGACCGGATGCCGGATGAAGCCGGCCCTGTCTGGGGCACGTTCCCGGGCAAATCGACGTGGGACGGACTTGCACCGAAAGGCTCTGTCCGCAACCTAAAGGGAAGAGAAGGGGCGGTCGCCTACCGTGAACATGGAGGCCAGCCCTACCACTTTACGGTGCTGAGCTACGATGAACGAGGTCGGGTCGAAGCCTTGCTCCGCTACACAGATAACCTCGGGTTCGATGCGGTCTACTACCGCTACAACTCGATGAACCAGGTGATCTCGATCCTCTGCGCCAGCATACAACCTGGTATGGGTATGATAACAACGGAAGAGTAGAGAGCGTCTGGACGCAGCTCGGCGATGTCGGCACGGGCCTCGGCCACGTGAATCCGACCTATCCCTCGACTCCGCTGAACCGTCCGCTCGACGCGCAGATCACCTACGTCTACACCCCGACCGATCAGGTCGATCGAATGTCCTACCCAGCCGTTGGAGTCGATGTTGCCTACAGCTACGACAATCGATTGCGGTTGGATCGAATAGATGCA
>JAGWAZ010000104.1 GCA_021296135.1 Chlorobiota bacterium
CGGCTGGGCTAGCTTCTATCCCATCCTTTCGACAAGCTCAGGATGACGTTCTCCCCCTCTCCTTGTCTCCTTGTCTCCTTGTCTCTTTATGCCGGGGTTGAAGGGTCGATCCAATCACATCGTCCCAGCCGTAAACGGCTGGGACGATGTGATTGATAAATACTGCCCAATGAGAGCTAATCACATCTGGTATTTTTTTACTCCCCTACGCTCTCGAAATATTTCCGAATCAGATACTCGTAATCGCGGGAATAGCCCTGGGTTCGGTTCTGCACGTTGTCGCGAGTTCTGTCGAGGGCTGTCCGATCATTTTCGAACTGCAGTTCCGGTGGGCTGTCGCGGAGAATATCCTGACCGGGATTTGATTCGCGCTTGCGCTGATAGTCCCGTTCTCGTTGTGATTTGATTGCATCCAACATCCGACTGAGAATCTGTTCCTGTCGTCTGAGCGTTTGTTCGGAAATCTGCCCACTCTCCATATCGCGCAACACCTCTTCAATCTCTTTGGAGGCGCGCTCCAGATCACCAACCATGTTCTTGCGGGTCCCGCCCGATTCCTTCGCCTCCTTGTTCAACTCATCGAGCGACTTCTTCACCAGTTGCTGATGGCGAGTCAGACGTTTTGCCACTCCTTTTGCTCCACCATGTTCTTCTCCCCCTTCACCACCTTCCCCGTTTTGCCCGTTTTGACCCTGCTCGCCCTGGGCTTCCCCTTGCTGACCTTTCCCCTGTTGCCCCGTTGCCATGTTAATCATCTGCTGTTGTGCAGCAAGCTGTTGCAGGCGTTGCTGAAACGACCCCATTCCCATGCCCACACCTTGTCCCCCTCCATTCTTCGCCTGCATCTGCCCGATCTGTTGCGCCATCATCATCGCAGCACTGTTCATCGATCCCATTGCCCCGTTCTCCTGCTGCGAAGCGCTATATCCGCTACGGCTCTCAAGCGAGCCTTGCGCAGCAGCCATCTGCTCCATTGCATTCCCAAGCTCACGTCCCATCTCGGGCGTTACAGCGAAGGACTTCTCCCCGATCTGCATCATTTGATCGGCCAGATTTGCCATATCCTGACGGAGCCCCGACTGCTCGCGGGCAAGATCACGGAAGGACGGGCTGTTCGGACTTGTCCGGTCGGTTTTCTCCCGCAACGCCTCCTGGCGTTTAGAGAGATCGAGCAGATCCTTCAGCGACTTCTTCATCTTGTCGAGCACCTGGCGTCTCTGGTTTTCCCGCATCTGTTTTCGTATCTCTTCCATCTGCTCGCGAAACTCATCCAGGTCCTGCTGCGCCTGCTGGCCTCCCTGCTGCGCTTGTTGTTGCTCTCCACTCCGCATCCTTTGCGAGGACTTCTGCATCTTTCTGGAAGGATTATCCTGCTGCAATCTCTGTTCGGCCCTCCCCATTGCCTCTGAGGGCATATCCTCCTGACGTTTCATTAGCTCTGTAAGCTCTTTTGCCCGCTCCTGCAAACGTTCCGCCTCTTTCGCCAGTTCTTCCTGTCGATCCGCAAGATTCTCTTGCTCTGCTTTATCGCTCGGATCGGTATTCGCCATATCCTGATTCAACTTCTCCTGCTCCTGACTTAGTCGCTCCGCTCGCCGGACCAGCTCATCGACCTGCTGCTGCGTCTTCATTCGCTCAAGAATCTTCTTCGTCCGCTCGATAGCCTGACGGAACTGCTCTTCGTTGAACTTGTAGTTTCGCATCGCCTCTGCCATCTGTTCAGGCGTCATCTGGTTCATCTGCTCCTGCATCTGTCGCATGGACTCCATCATCTCGGGATTGTTGATCTCCTCAAAAAGTTTCTGGAGTTCTTGATACTCCCGCAAGGTCTCGGGAGAGATAGCCCTTGCCTCCTGAAGCTTTTCGGCCATCGTGCGAAGGTCCTCAGCAAGCCTCTCCATCTTCGCTTGCATCTGCTCATGCTGCTTTATCAGGTCCTGAAGTTTCTGCTTCTCCTGCCAGTTTGCCTCTCGTTTCTGTTGCGCAAGCTGTTTTGCCAACTCACGATCGATCTCCTCCATATCTCTTCGAGCCTGATCAGCCTGCTTCAGCAGGTTCTCCAGATTAGCGGTCGCCTTGTCCTGGATTGTTTCCGCCTCCCTCAACATCTCCTCAAACGATGGGAAGCGGAGATTGATCGTTCCGGTTCGTGCAGACTTTGGTCCACTAACAAGGTCGTTATCAAAAACCTCGAAATAGATTTCCAGTTCATCCTCCGGCACGAGCCGAGACCTGGCCATATCCCAGAGATAAGAGACATCGAGGCCTGTTGTCGATCCCTGTGGAATCGGAATACGCTGCTCCCGGAATTCCTTCCAGGCTTCTTCATATTTACTCGCTGTCAGGCGATACATGATCCGCAACTTTGAGAAGCCATAATCATCTCCAATACGAAGTTGCGTTGGCAGAAGCATTGTCTCATCTATGTCGAGGTCACCAGTAGGTTGAACAAGGGTGATAGAAGGAGAGGCATCAGTAGAGACCGACATTGTATAGTGAATCGGCGAGAGATTTTGCAGGCCATCGGAAGTTTCAACCGACAGATAATACCGACCATCCCTCCTCAGACTGAAACCACCCCGCAACGTCCTTCCGTCGATTGCCAACCGAAGACGTAGCGTGTCGTAGATCACAGATGGTTCCCGTGACCCGGTCGACTGAACAACTATCGACGTGGGTAGAACTCCACCAGGTGGGAAGAGTTGAACGATCTCCCCCTTAGCAACCGGAATCGAGGTCTCGAGGGTTATTCCG
Organism: Chlorobiota bacterium; assembly: GCA_021296135.1. GTDB lineage: Bacteria > Bacteroidota > Ignavibacteria > OLB7 > OLB7 > JAGWAZ01. Next base: position 2,755 of record JAGWAZ010000104.1, read on the forward strand.
ACGCGTGTCCCTCGCAGACCTCTGAGGTCGCCATACCCCTCCGGCAAAGTTTCAGGCAACCTTCCGGTATAACGTGGCGGGATGATCGTCACGGCCATGTTACGAAGCTCCGGTCGCTCAATCACCGAAACGGTATATTCTGCAGTCTCAACGCCTGCGGCCGATGCTTGATATTCGGTATTGTAACGGATGTTCGGTACCAAATGACGGTAGAGACCCGGCTCAACTTCTCTCAACCGATACATATCGGGAGCATCATTCCCCTCTTCCAGCAGACTGAGGTGTACTGTGCGGGGAGGAATCCCTGCTGCACGAACGAGAATCTCCACAGAGCTCCCTTTCACAACGCGAAGGTTTCCCGGCTCAATTGAGAGAGCGAAGGGGGCCGGTTTTTGATAGTCTGTTGAATAACTCCCAAGGCGAGTATATGCGTTGGCCAGATCATCTCCGAACCCTAAGAAGAGTGCACCCAGGAGAAGACCGGCACTGAACAGCAGTAACAGTGCACTCCAACGCTCGTCCTTTTCAAGGATTATTGAATAGTCATGGTCAACGAGTGGTTTGCCCTGCTTGATAATGGATGCTTCGGCAAGTTCGACCGAAACACCGGGCGAAAACTCCGCGGCGGCACCGGCAACTACCGCACGATAAAGTTGTAGCGTGTTGACCAGGCGATCGCCAACCGCAGGTATCTTCGCTCCAACGCGACGAGCGATCAGATCATCACTCTGAGAACTCATTACTCCGATCATCCTGCCAAGCGGGCCAACGAGGGTTTTGCCAAGAACTGCGAAACTAAGTCCGGCGCTGCACCAGAAGAGAATCGTGCGACCGGTCACACCGAACTCGAACAGGAATTCAAGAGTTCCGGCGAGTGTCCATAGAGCGATAAGCCCGGCCAGGGCATTGATCGTCCCGGTCTGTAATGCCAGAAAATGCTCGGCATTTCGCACACGAGCGATTTTGGTAGTCAACGACGTATAGAGGGTGTGGATTGTCATCCGGTTATAGAAATTGGTGCTTTCGATATTCAACGATAAGGTTCAGAGGGCGAAGTGAGCGACGAACATCTACCTCCGTTAGTTCGATAGACTGATTCGTTCGGGTTATGTTCCTGACTGATGATCGTAAATTTCTGATGCTCATCCCCTGTGTCGATCGCCAGCCGAGACGTTCATAGTAGAACCGGAGATTTGGAATCACAGACAAAATCAACGGCATAATGTCCGGAAAGTCGATTCATAATCCGCCTAACCGGTTCGGAACCGACCCCCTGTCCACGAAACTCCGGCAACACCTCTAAGCAATGGCAGGAACGCCACGAGATGATCATCCGAAATTGCATCGACACATCCGACAACATGATCCCCCCCGAATGGCAAGTTCGACAGCATAGCTGCCATGCAGAACCTTCAAGTGAATCAGTGTAGGAAATCATTACGGAACGAAGATACGATGATTCCACCCTTGCAACTTCAGACATCACGACGTAAGTTTTCGCATGTTTCTTTATCGTACCAAACTCAACAGGAAAGAATGACGGAAACCACTTCAGATTTGAAACTGACTGCACTGAACGGAGCACATAAAGCTCTTGGAGCAAAGATGGTTTCTTTTGCTGGATATGAAATGCCGGTCTACTACAAAGGAATCGTCGCGGAACATAAGGCAGTCCGCGAAAGCGTCGGTATGTTCGATGTTTCACACATGGGTGAAGTCTTCGTCACCGGACCGAAAGCGCTTGATTATGTGCAGAAGATCACGATCAACGATGCATCGAAGCTTGCCGACGGCAAAGCACAGTACAGCGCAATGTGCCGACTGGATGGCGGCATTGTTGATGATTTGTTAGTCTACCAATTGGCGGAAGACCGCTATATGCTGGTAATTAACGCTGCAAACATCGATAAAGATTTTGGGTGGATGCAGGAGAATTCTATGGAGGGAGCGAACCTCTCGAATGTATCGGATGAATACACTCTTCTTGCCATACAGGGTCCGCATTCGCTTGATCTCCTGTCGAAGCTGACCGATGTTAACTTGAACAACATCGAGTTCTATCATTTCATCGAGGGGACTCTTGCAGGAGTTCAAATGATTATCTCCCGAACCGGTTACACGGGAGAATTGGGATTTGAACTTTATCTGTCGAGCGACGAGGAAGAGAGCAAGAGGGTCTGGGAAGCTGTAATGGAAGCAGGTCAAGAGTTCGACATCCAACCGGTCGGTCTTGGTGCACGTGATACTCTTCGCATGGAGATGGGCTATTGTCTGTATGGCAACGATATAACCGAAGAGACCAATCCGATTGAGGCCGGGCTTTCTTGGATCACAAAACTCGATAAGGGCTCATTTAATGGCAGCGAGGCCATTGCAAGGGTCGAAGAAGAGAAACCAAAGCGCAAGCTGATAGCATTCAAGCTCGAGGAGAAAGGGATTCCGCGACAGGGATATAAAATTATGGCTGAAGGAGAGGAGATCGGTGAGGTAACAAGCGGCACAATGTCCCCATCGCTCGGAATCGGGATTGGAATGGGTTACGTAGCATCAGGCTATTCAAAGAAAGGAACAACGATCAACATTGTTGTGCGGGAGAAAGAAATTCCGGCCCTCGTGCATCGACCACCCTCGATCAAAAAACCATAGGGACGTACGGCCATGCACCAATCGGTAGATCACTAAACGCCTATGTCCGACATTCAAGAACATAAACGACGTCGGATTCGATGGATGTTCGGAGCAGCAACCATTGCTCTCGCGTTATGGGGTATTCTCTCTCTGTCACAGACCTATTCCTGGAACATTGAGGTTCCACTCGAACCGGAGATCGATACAACAGAGGAAACCCTGGCTGAACCGATCCCGGAAGTCCTGAACGTCACGGTAAGAGCTGATGGATGGACATTGATGCAGATCGTTCTCGGCTCTAACCCGATCTGTAGGCTTTCATCGGCCGGACGACCAGTCTCTTCGAACGACACTCTCAGAATTTATTCTTTCAACGAACGCGATCTGATTAACAGTATCGACCTCCCATCCTCAGTTCAACTTGAGAACGTTCGACCAGGTTCGATTCGTATGCCAATAACCGACATTGCATCGAAAAAGGTCCCCCTCTACTATCCTGATCTCAGTATCAACACACGGGACGGATTTCAGGTTATCGGAGCGCCAAGTGTCTGGCCTGACAGTGTCTGGGTTAGTGGTTCGGCTGAAGCCCTGGAAAACATAACTCGCTGGTATATGACCCCACTGAAATTGAACGATGTCTTCGAACGAGTTCGGACGTCTGTTCCACTCAGCGATTCACTGCATGGCGCTCTAAGAGTTTCACCTGAAGTGGCAACGGTATCGGCAGACGTTCAGGAAGTGGCAGAAGTCACATTTGAGGATATTCCGATAACAAATCGTGGCGCTTTGACTGACACAACAACGGTCTTGCTTCTCTATCCGGATCGCATCACCATTACCTTGCGAGGAGGTGCAACAGAGTTAGGACAGATAACCAAAAGTACCATCCTTCCCTATATCCAACTGATACCCGGGGTTGATACCTCAGGATTTGTACGACCTCGCATCTCTCTGCCATCTGACCGGAATGCGACAGTTATTGCGGTTGTACCGAAACGGATTCGTTATGTCTGGCGAAAGGTTGTGCCGACAACCGGTGAAGAACGTTAACGGTATATATGGATCAGTAGACAAAAGATCTGGTTGCCACTGTAAGTCTCCCAAAAATTCCGACAGCTTAAAAATGTGAAAAAGAGGATATATTTTAGACTGTCGATTATGAGAAATCGAGGTTTACCGAACCCCACATTCAAGTCTGAAGTGCAACAGGTGGAGGAGCTTTACCACAATATACTTCCCAAGGTGTCTTCCACCCCAGAC
>JAGWAZ010000002.1 GCA_021296135.1 Chlorobiota bacterium
TTTCTGTTCCATTTGCTGTGTCATAGTTTAATGAAGATTAACAATTATCTATGACACAGTTTTTTGAACACCCTCTTCCTACTCCGTGGTCCGTAATACCTATTACCCATAAGGACTAAAGATGTTTCTATCGCTTTCCAGTTTTCAGTCTTTATCGTACCCATATCAAAGTTAGCGAGACACTATGAAGGGGTGGTAGGACAGATGTCCATTTTTATAGGACTTTTCCGAACTATTACAAAAAGATATAGTTGAGACTGAACGCCCGTTGGTTGGTTGTTGGTTGTCAGAGGCCAAGAGAATCACATCGTCCCAGCCGTAAAGGGCTGGGCTATGGAACGGCATTTACTCCCGAACGTTCGTCTACCCCTAGCCCCGGCGTTTACGCCGGGGTCACAAGAGTACTCTCGATATCAACGGATCGATCCATTATACAGAAAATCTTTGTGCCGTTATTGCAAAAGGAGTGAAAACGACACAAAAGAGAGTAGAAATAAGATGGTAGCCGAACGGGAAAATCCGGGGAGGGCGAGATATCTGACGTATGAAATGCTTGATGAGATTGCTGTTGCAACAAGGATACTGCCAGCAAAGAGCCACAGTACCCACCATGGACGATTCTTGTTCGAGCTGAGGTAGGTTCCGAGAGTTTGAATAACGTCGTTTCCGACAACGGAGTAGGATGCCAGCGTAAAACCGATAGACATGACGATTACGTTTGAATCCATTCGGGAATTGTTTGGTATTGCGATTGGAATTTGCTGAGTGGCGTTTATCCCTGCTCACTTCCCCTTGCTGCGTAAGGAGCAAAGATAGCCCCTCATAGCTTCTGGAGCCCATTAAATGTGGGTATTCTGCACCTTCATACTCGGATATAGCCTGAAAACAGATTAGACTGACCGACGCTTCCTTTTCCCTATATTCTCCTTGAAGTACAAATTATCAATATGAGCATGAGACCACGCATCTATTATTCTTCACATCATCTCTGGGCAGCCAATCGTTGGGCTGCTGAAGCTGGGCGTATTGAGAGTTCCTTCGATGGAACTCCTCGGACCGATATTGAACACCGTTCTTACGTGACAAATACCATCTTTTCAACTGTGGCATTTCTCGAAGCGGCGATCAACGAACTGTTCCAGGATGCCTATGAAGAACATCTTGCCTATATCGGAACGCTCGATCCCGCTGTGCGTGAGTCGATAGGGGAATTCTGGCGCATTATTGCGGAGCATAATGTTCGAGCACGCTCACGCTTCGGAACAACTGAAAAATACGAGATTGCTCTTGCATTGACCCACAGCGAGCCGCTTGATCGGGAGGAAGAAGAGTATCAGGACGTACGTCTTGTGATTCGTATTCAGAACGCTTTGGTTCACTACAAACCGAGCAAACTGATGCAGATCGATAAATCAGGGTTCGATGAGTCTCTGCATGGTAAGTTCCCACTGAATTCGATAATGGCAAATACTGAAAACCCGTTTTTCCCCGACAAAGCACTTGGAGCCGGATGTGCTCGGTGGGCAATTGACTCCTGTCGTCAGTTTGCTGATGCGTTCTTTCAGGCGATTGGTGTGAAACCGAATTATCAGGTGGCCGAGTTTGCTGAGAGATGATTTTCTGGCAACAGATCGTGCCAAGGTTCTTCTATCTCCTTTGAGCATAGCCTATGGTTTCTGAACACACTCTCTATCAATCCCCTTGAAGACTTCTGCGTATGTTCTTCTCTTTGCTATGCGACAGCAACTGCGACAACTATCAGGAGACACGGCGATCTATGGTCTTACAACGATCATCCAGCGTTTTCTGTCTTTTCTTCTGACTCCATTCTATACCCATTTTCTTCTTCCAGCTGAACTTGGCATCCAGGCTGATCTCTTCGTCATCATTGCGTTTCTTCTGATCCTGGCAAATGCCGGGATGGAGTCAGCCTATTTCAAGTATGATTCGGTCGCGAAGAATGATGCCGAGCGACGAACAACCTTCTGGAACGCCCTTGGTATCAACTGGAGCGTTGCCGGAGCGCTTGGTATAGTGTTCATTCTCTTCCCCGACGCCCTCAATCAGATCACCTTCATGAATCTCCCCGAGAAGTATCACTACCTGATCCGTATAGCCGGGGTGATTATGACGCTCGATTCGATGAGCATGATCCCGCTCGGGTTACTCCGTATGCGCAGGCGAGCCTTCAAGTTCGGTGTCATCAAAATCATCACGATTCTTGTCAATGTCATCGTGAATGTCATTCTGGTTGGATTTCTTGACATGAAGCTGGAAGGAATCTTCATTGCAGGTATTCTCCAGTCGGCGGTGCAGTTTGCCTTGGTTATTCCGTTTGCTTTGTTGATGCGTCCTGTCGCATTCAATGGTGCGCTGCGTCGCCTGATGGTCCGTTTCGGTCTGCCAACCATCGGGGTTGGCCTGTCGATGGTAGCATTGCAGTTGATTGATCGACCGATCATTCGCTCCATTGCTGGACATGAAGCCCTTGGGCTTTATCAGGCAAACTATCGTCTTGGCATTGTGATGATTGTTTTTGTCTCGATCTTCGAGTTTGCCTGGCGACCTTTCTTTCTTCAACAGGCATCGAAGGAGAACGCACAGAGGCTATATGCCAGAGTCTTTACATACTTCAATCTCATTGCTGGGATGATCCTTCTGGCCGTTGCATTCTTCATTCCTGATATTGCGGCCTTCCCGATACCATTCACAGACGCGACCTTTATCAACTCAATGTATTGGGAGGGATTGGGAATCGTACCAATTATTCTTGGAGCCTATCTCTTCAATGGTTGGTACACAAACTTTATTGTCGGCGTCTACATTGAAAAGAGGACAAGTTCTCTTCTCTGGATTACACTCGCAGGCGCAGCGATTGAAGCTCTCCTTTGTTTTGCTTTGGTGCCGGTTATCGGAATTTATGGCGGCGCCTGGGCAACATTCAGCGCCTATGCCCTGATGGCCTTCGGGCTCTACTTCGACATCCGCCGATTCTATCCAATTCCCTACGAGTGGGGGAGAGTGTTACTGATTTTGCTTGGTGCCGGAGGATTGTTGGCTGCTAACCTGCTTCTGATCGACATCGGCGACCTCTCTGCGGAAGCATTCTTCCTGCGTCTGCTTCTTCTGGCCGGGATGCCCCTCTGGCTGTGGATCACTGGCTTTTTCACACGGTCAGAGAGAGCAGAAATGAAGCATCTGTTTGGGATGATGAAACAGGGGGGAAGATAATGTTCTGGAAGCGTCGGAAGGTAGGGGTGAACGTTCAAGGGGCAGGAGTGCTGATTCTGATCACAGGCCTTATTGCCTTTGTAGCTTTTGCTCTTGCCCGATCGTTCGGATTTGCCTTTACCTCGCTGTGGGTTGGACCATTCTTCTACGGAGCGCTCTTACTTGGTACTCTCCTGACGGTCCCTCTTTTTGATCGAATGCCGGTCGATTGGGTCGGTTTAGGAGTTCATCGCTGGGTTGGAAGAGAAATCGGATGGGGCATAGGGCTTGGCCTTGGTATGGCGACGTTCGCCTGGGTGCCGTCAGCCCTTTTGGGGACGGTTGAGTTCAGAGGAATTGAGCAGTCTTCAACGCTCCTCTATTGGTTTGTTTTCATTCTTATCGGTGCGACTGGGGAGGAACTTCTATTCCGAGGGTATCTTTTCCAGCGCGGGATTGAGGTGTTTGGCGTTCTGATTGCAACCCTCCTTTTTTCCGCTGGGTTTGCTTTGGCACATCTTGGTAATCCAGAGCTTTCGTGGCTTTCACTTATTAATACCTTCATCGCCGGAATATTCTTCTCTGCCTGCTATCTGGTAACAGAGGGGTTATGGTTGCCAATTGCTGCTCACGTTGCCTGGAACTGTATGCTATCTCTCGTGCTTGGCCTGCCAACAAGTGGCTTGATCTTCGAAGAGTCCTTGTTCCGTACAGGAGTTGAGGACCATTGTTTCCTGACCGGCGGTTCGTTTGGCCCCGAAGGTGGGATCGGAGCGACAGTTGCGTTGCTTCTGGGTGGAGCGATTCTCTATATTATTCCTGGTATCAGGATTGCTCCCTGGAGTTATGCACGTTCCTTCTGGGCGATATACAGGCAAAGGGGGGGAGAACATTAGCGTGGTAGCCTCACATCCTGCAAGAAGTTTGGCATATCATGGTGAGCAAACCATTTGAGGGGATATTGGTCTACGCCAACGCCTTTACAGATAAATAAAATGGAGAGATGTACCCTGGCTCAACTAACAGGAGAAACCGATGAAAAGAACGTACAGCGCGGCGATTACAGCCATTTTCGCACTTGTGATGTTATTTGGTCTTGGTCTTCCGCATTCGACACAAGCCCAGTGGATTCTGCTTGAAGATACTGCCCATCGTATGGTTCAGGAAGGGCTTGATGAGATGTACAATCTGAACCACAGCAAGGCCAACAAGATTTTTACATCGTTGTCAAAAATGATACCGGGGCATCCTGCTGGACCTTTCCTTCTTGGATTGAACGATTGGTGGCGTATCAAACCGAATATTGCGGACAAGGCCGCAGTCGACAAGTACTCGAAATCGTTCAATGCCCATATGAACAGGTCGATTGTTATTTGCGATTCGTTGCTCAAAGAAAATCCGTTTGACATTGCCGGACTCTTCTTCAAGGGAGCCGCCTATGGCTATCGGGCGCGACTGAAATCTTCTGATTTACGAGCGAAGTCAGTGACAACATGGGTGGGGGTGTTGAAGGATGCCCATGAGGGACGGAAGATGCTTCTGGAGTGTCAGCGTTTGGCCCCAGGCAATAGCGACGTACTTCTCGGTTCAGGACTGATACTCTACTGGTCAGAAGAGATCTTGAACAAGGTTCCAGGCTTAAAGACGTTGACATTGCCACCGGGTGACAAGCAGATCGGAATTCAGATGATCCGTATATCAGCTACAAAAGCTCTCTACACAAAAGTAGAAGCGAAGTATGCGTTGCTTGAGATTATGGCTAACAACGAGAAGGACTGGGCACAAGCCCTGAACCTTTCCAAGGAGCTCTATTCGAAGTACCCGAACAATCCGGACTTTCACAAGTATTATGCTCGTGCCCTCTATTACAGAGGAAAGTTTCAGGAGTCGGATAACAAATGGCGAAAGTTGATGAAGCGTGTCAAGGCGCGTCAGTTTGGATATGAGCTTTCGTTTGTCAGGCAGGGATTATACTACCTGGGTGATATTCAGTTGCGGAAAGCAAATCCTGATCCAGCCGAGGCGGTGAGAATCCTGAAGGAGGCAATCAAAGTGAACAAGCGGTTGGATGAGGAAGATTCCGGTTACTATGTTGCTGCAATTCTTCGCCTTGGAAACGCGTATGACAAGCTTGGAAAACGGGCCGAGGCAGAGAGACAATACAAGAAAGTACTTTCGCTTGATGATGTCAATAATCAATATCATAGCAAAGCACGAGAGTTCCTGGAAAAACCATATAGTTAATCATAGTCGCTGGTTTCGGTGGTTCAATGTTGAACGGTTGGCCAATGTAACCGGCAATAGATCCAGGGCTCTCGGGATTTTTCCCAATGATGAATTGATCTTCAGAGGAATTATAGAGTAGCAAAGAGAAGCCCTGCCGAAATCAAATTCGGGAGGGCTTCTCTTTGCAGATTCAAATCTTATGCAAGGGAATCAACTCCATCATCCCTCGACTCACAATCCAGCCTGGCTGGTTGCGTTCTCATTCCACTCGAGCCATCCGCCACGAAAGACCATGACGTTTGTATAGCCATCCTTCAGAACCTTGCGTGCAGCACGCGGAGCGGCTGAGCATCGCGGTCCACCACAATAGAAGACCATAGCGACATCTTTATCCTCAGGGAGAGTAAAGTGTGAGAAGAGAACCGCTCCCTCGATGTGTCCTTTGTTGTAGGACTCTTCGCCACGAGCATCGATAACGTACACGTTTTCTTCCATCAGTTGGAGTAGCTGATCGTACGTAATTGAGGAGAACTGGATTTCCTCGCTCTTCTCTTCAGATTTCTTTTGCTTACTGCCTTTACATTTCTTCGCGCATTTGCTTGCAGATTTCTTGCTTGAGCAGCTTCCACCTGCTTGAGCTTGGAGCGCCTCAGCACTGAAAAACAACGCAAATGCGGCCGCGAATGGGATCAATCGTTTAATCATGGTAAACCCTCATTATGTTATGATGAAAAAAAACGGTGTTTTTCTGATAAATTCTAGACGGTAACCTGACTTTCAGATTGTCTGAAATTTTACTTGATTGACGTTATAACCGGATAATTGTTCCGTCGGTCAGGATTCAATCGATGTGTGGAGTGCAATTTCCTCAAGGACCGAACTGACGCGAAGGCAGCGATCAAGCTCTCCCTCAAAGACAGAAGCAAGGCCACGAGAGTCGACTTCCATGGCAATCTGCTCAGCTTCAGATGGAGGACAATCAATTGCTTTCATCAATTGGTGAATCACTTCATCGAACGTGTGGATTTCATCGTTGTAGAGGATCACTTTGGCTGGAAAGCCAATTAAAGTATCCTCAGCAACCATTACATCTTTATCAGGAGATTCGATGATAGTAGAACCGGGCAACACTGCAGTTTTGGCAGGTGAGTTTGCCTCAGCAATTGTGCCGAAAAAACCTCTCAGTCGGCTTAATTGTTTTCTAAGTCTATCAAACATGTTTATAAAATACTTTCTGTAGATGGATGAAACAAGAGCGAGGCCTACAAGGTTTCCATAGATGCTATGGAGCTACAAATTTATAAACAACGCTATTTTTTTCATCGCTGACAAAAAATGTCTTACCCTCCTTACTCCAGGTAATTCCGACTGGCCGACCCCAGAAATCTCCCTTTTCATCAATCCATCCACTGATAAAATCTGCTTGATATGGGTCTGTTCCATCGTTGTTGCTCCGAACTCTAACAACCTTGAATCCCGTGCGTAGTTCGTTAGGACGACTGACAGCACTGATCACGTAGCCTTTATAGACGATAATCATTGCATTCTTCCATTCAGGGCCGAGAGCATCGTTCGTATAAAAGCGCATATCGGTTGGAAGAGAGTATGGTTGTAGCTCAATAACAGGGGCCTTTGGATTTTCCGGTAGCCTGGGGTCGGTATCCTTGTAATCGCTGAATTTCGGGTTTCGATAATTCTGCGAGTAGTAATAGGGATGTCCGTAGTATTGGGCCGAATGTTCTCCTGTAAGAATATTGACTTCTTCGGGTGCTAATTGTTCTGCGAGGTCGTCCATTCCTTGATCAATACCCCACACATCTCCTGTTACCGGATGGATGTCCATACCCATCGTATTGCGAAGACCTACTTTGAACAGACGTTTCGGGCGCTCACCTTCTTTCTTCATACGCAGGATGATTGCATGATCTCTGTCCCGTTCCTCACCATTGGCATTGGTTGCACCAACACTGATATAGAAACTATTGTCGGAAGGGCGATAGCGAATCGTCCGTGTGTAGAAGTCTCCTCCCTTTTTAATTCCATCGGTTAACTGTGTGCTTGTTCCTTCGATTGAGGTTGGAGAGGAAAAGTCAAAACGGTAAACGTGAGTCTCGTCGGTATAGTAAAGCGAACCGTCAACAAACTCCATTCCGTGGGGAGTTGCCAGACCATCAGCTATAATGGTTGGTGAACCCCCTTTAGGGATGGCAAGTATCCTTCCTCCTTCAATATCACTCACGAAAAGGGTGCCATCATCACGTAAGACAAGGCCACTTGGTTTACCGAGATTCCAGGCGTAGACTTCAGCGCTGAAGCCCGAAGGGAGATAAAGCTTTCGAGGCTGCTTTAAGGCTGCAACCTCCAGGCCTGCTGCATCGGGCACCTGAACGAGGACCGAATCCATACTCGGCAGAAACTCAACGGTTGCGAGTTTTATGACACCGTTCTCTTTGTAGTCGGCATAGTCAATCCAGGATCTCAGCTCACCCGAAAGAGTGAGCGTGTCACGTTGAAGAGCTTGTGGCTTCTTCTGATTGTAGAAGATCGATGTGAATCTACTACAGGAGATTGTGGTCAGTGAGACCGTTGAGAGCAGAATGATAAATGAGAATCGTGCAGTGCGTGAAGATTGGTCAACCATAACCTTCCTTGTGAGTTTGTCCTCGATACTATAATCCCGGACAAATCTACTGATTTTGATTGAACAGATACACAGCCGTACTTTCCAGCTTTCCAAGATGAGAATTGAGACTCACAAACGTTAAAAGAAACGAATGAATGGTGAAACTGCCACGCGGTTGGTCCGTGCTCCAAGGGGAACCACATTGACCTGCAAGAACTGGCAAATCGAGGCAGCCTATCGTATGATTCAGCACAACCTTGATCCCGAGGTTGCCGAAAAGCCTGATGAATTGATCGTCTATGGAGGCTACGGGAAAGCAGCTCGAAACTGGGAAGCATTTGATGCGATTCTTGCGGCCCTCGAACGACTTGAGCCTGACGAGACTCTCCTCGTTCAATCTGGCAAACCGGTCGGGGTTGTTCCCACAGACTCTAATGCTCCTCGTGTTCTGATCGCTAACAGCAACCTTGTGCCCAAGTGGGCAACCTGGGAGGAGTTTCGGAAACTTGACGAAGCAGGGCTGATGATGTACGGACAGATGACCGCAGGGAGTTGGATCTATATCGGAACGCAGGGGATTTTGCAGGGGACATATGAGACCTTTGCTGCCTGTGCAAAAGAACATTTTGGAAGTACCCTTGCGGGAAGGCTGGTAGTTACCGCTGGCCTTGGTGGGATGGGTGGAGCACAGCCGCTGGCTGTTGCTATGAATTCCGGTGCAGCTCTCTGCATCGAAGTTGATGAAAGCCGTATCGACAAACGGATTCATGACCGGTATTGTGACCGTAAAACCAGTGATCTCGATGAGGCTCTTGAGTGGCTGAATGAGGCGCGTGCAAACGGCAAGGGGCTTTCGGTTGGATTGCTCGGTAATGCTGCGGAGGTCTTGCCAGAGCTTGTTCGCAAAGGCATCACGCCAGACGTTGTGACCGATCAGACTTCAGCCCATGATCCCCTCCATGGATATTATCCGGCTGGCTTGACTAAAGAGGAAGGGGACGCTTTGCGACAGAGTGATTCCGATCAATATTTGCGCAGGGCAGGAGAATCAATCCTTGCCCATGTTGAGGCGATGGTTGCGATGAAGGATAGTGGTGCCGTTGCCTTTGACTATGGGAACAACATTCGGGCTGAAGCTGAGAAGGCGGGTTTCACTCGCGCTTTTGAAATTCCGGGATTTGTTCCGGAGTATATCCGACCTCTCTTTTGTGATGGAAAGGGACCATTTCGTTGGGTTGCTCTTTCCGGCGATCCTGAGGATATCTATGCAACCGATCGTGCTATCATGGAGCTTTTTCCCCATGATGAACCACTTTATCGATGGTTAACGATGGCAGCCGAGCGGATTGCATGGCAGGGATTGCCGTCACGTATCTGCTGGTTGGGTTACGGAGATCGTGCCAAAGCCGGGCGACTCTTTAACGATATGGTAAAGGATGGTCGAGTCTCTGCACCGATTGTGATCGGTCGTGATCACCTCGATTGCGGCTCGGTCGCCAGTCCGAACCGTGAGACTGAGGGGATGAAGGATGGATCGGATGCTGTCAGCGATTGGCCAATGCTGAACTTTGCTCTTAACGCAATTGGGGGGGCTACCTGGGTCTCATTCCATCATGGTGGTGGAGTTGGAATCGGATACTCGCAACATGCTGGGATGGTTGTTGTTGCTGACGGAACTGACGAAGCGGCTGCTCGTCTTGAGCGCGTTCTTACCTACGACCCTGCAATGGGAATCTTCCGTCATGCCGATGCAGGATATGACAGGGCAATTGACAACGCACAGAAGTTTAAAGTGGACGTACCAATGTTGAAGGGGAAAGAGTGAGGATGACAAAATCCCTATGCGCTGTCTGAAGAACGAAGGAAGAGCAGAGAATACCTGATTGACTCGAAAGATGCAGTCATGGATCTTCTGGAGATGGAGTCGATGCTCGATCTGTTCAGCAAAGCTGACAGCCTTGCAGGATATTTCGCCAATTAGCGGGTATCTCTTCTTTCTCGTTATTATCTCTGGGTTTGTAATACGAAGTCAGCAGTTGATTGAGGAGCTTGGAAGAGAAGCGCGTGCTGAAAATGGTGACTGGGTGCTAATTCATCGTGACAGACCAATAGAAGTTTCGAAAGCCTGAACAGAAAAGTGAAAAATTTTCTGTTCGGCCTTATCCTGTTCCTTATCTTTCAATTTGACAAGATCAGGACTCTTTGTCCGATGTCTTGTCTTTATTCTTAAAGACAAAACCACCATTTACTTTACAAACGGGCGTATGGTCAATGGCTATGACGCCAGGAGTTTATCGTTGACATCATTGAATAAAACCGTCATTGCTCCGGGTCCGAAAGTCGGATCACGTTACAACGGAACAAGCAAGGTCCCGATGGCCAAACTGGTTGAGGATTACATCCATGGTCGCATTGACATCAAAGGGGATTTTCGGGATTTTATCGGTACTCGAACAGACTATGTCACCTATAAGTTGGTCGCCGATCACGTCAAGTTCTTCCTGACGCGGTTTATCCCTGAAGTCACAATCCACTCGAAGAAACAAGATGAACGTATCGTCCAAGATCATTATGATCGAGGCAACGATTTCTTCAACTGGTTTCTTGGTCCGCGTATGGTCTATACCAGCGCCTTCTTCACCGACCTCAATCAGGATCTTGAAACTGCTCAGGATCAAAAGATGAAACTGGTGTGCGACAAGCTACAGTTAAAGAGGAGTGAGACCCTGCTCGATATCGGATGTGGTTGGGGAACGCTTGTTCTGTATGCTGCTCGAGAAAGGGACGCTGATGCTACGGGCATTACGATCGCTGAAGAAGGAGCAGCGTACGCGACAGAGCAGATCGCTGAGGCTGGATACAGTGATTCGGCCCGCATTCTTCGCATGGACTATCGCGATATCCCTCACAAGAAATACAACAAGATTTCCTGCCTCGAGATGGCCGAACATGTCGGAGTCAAGTACTTCAGCAGGTTCATGAGACAGATCTATTCGATGCTTGAGGATGACGGACTCTTCTACTTACAGATCGCAGGCCTGAAAGCAGGAGTACATATGGAAAGTCTCGTATGGGGTCTCTTCATGAACAAGTATATCTTCTCCGGCGCTGATGCAAGTATGCCTCTGAGTTTTGTTGTCAAGAATCTGGAGAAGGCTGGTTTTGAAATTCATTCGGTCGAAAATATCGGTATTCACTACTCGATTACCATTGACCGTTGGTATGATAACTGGATGCGGAACAAGGAGGCTATTGAAAAAAAGTATGGTCAGTTCTGGTTCCGACTCTGGCAAGTCTTCCTCGGTTGGTCAGTTCATATTGCCGCTCAAGGTAACTCAACCTGCTTCCAGATTGTCTGCAACAAGAACCTTGAGACATATAACCGAAAACGTTTCGTCGGTGAGATCGGTATGGGTGAACGATTGAATGAGTCAAGTAACAATATCCCGACCGAAATGCCTGCTGCGGTGGAGTAGGAATCATTTCTGGTCGAGGGGTAATTTCGCAGGATCACGGATGAACATTAAGTATAGAGGATAGCAAGGGCATTCTCCGGAGTGCTCTTGTTTTTCTGTGACATGCAGCAAGCTATGGCCGGATATCACGGTCCCATTTTGGTCGCAATTGAACTATCGAACTACACCTTTATTCCTTCAACAACCTTACCATCTCATCTACATCATTTGTTGGCAGCTTGCATACATAATTCTCACACACATAGACTGTCGGTTTGCCGTCGATCATTGCTATGCTCTCAATGAATTCAAGATGCTCCGCTAATGCTTCCTGTCCAGCTCCTCCGTCAGTAAACAAGATGATTCTGTTCGGTAAGAAGAGAGACCAGACTGCTTGAAGCATTGATTCAGTCTCTCGATCATTCTGTTTCCCTGCGATCACAATCTGCTTCGGTTTATCGAATGCAAAGTTAACGGCTGCAAGGAGTTGAGGTGATGCTGCAGGTGCTCGTTCAAGATCAGATCCAAAAATTTGGAAGATTCTCTCAGCAGTTGAACGATACTCTTCATTATCGGTCATCTCCCCCAGCCGCAACAGGTTCATCACTGAAACAGAATTCGGTGATGGCTCTGCTCCATCATAGCTATCCTTCATTCGCAGCAGTATTGTGGAGTCATTCCCTGTAGTTTCGTAATACCCGCCATTCTCCTTATCAAGAAAAAGTCGATTTTGTTGTTCCTGTAGGTTGATTGCCCAGATCAGTAACGAGACATCGAACGAAGCTTCATAGAGGTCGAGTAATCCCTGAATCAAAAAAGCATAGTCGTCAGCATAGGCAGCAATCGCAGATTCACCGTCACGGTATCGCCTGAGGAGCTCCCTTGTCTTCTTGTTGTATAGATGATCTCGAACGAAGGCCGCTGCCTGTTCTGCTGCTTCGAGATACCGGACGTCGCCAAGAGTCTGATATGCCTGAGCAAAGGCGGAGATCATCAGACCATTCCATGCGGTGATTGTCTTGTCATCGAGATGCGGACGCGGGCGTTCCTTTCGGACGTTGTAAAGCTTTGCGCGGGCTTCGGCAAGAGTGTGTTCTATCTCTTCAGGTGACTGATCGAACTTCTTCGCCGTCTCCTCAATAGTATGAGCTACGTACAGAACGTTCTTTTGAGGAAACTCTACGAAGGGGTCATTGCGCACATTACCTTTCGGTTCAACTCCAAAGTAATCATTGAAGATTTGACTTGCCTCCTTCCCGAGGATTTCTTCGATTTCGCTTTCTTCCCAAACGTAGAATGCTCCTTCTCCTTGCTCCTCAGGGTTTTCGGGCAGTGGACTGTCGGCATCTTCGGCAGAGAAAAACTGCCCTTCTCCTCCAGTCATATTACGTAATACATAGTCAAGTACATCTCGTGCCACTCGTTCAAACTCAGGATCATGTGTGATGCGATAGGCCTCAAGGTAACTGATGGCAATCTGTGCCTGGTCGTATAACATCTTCTCGAAGTGGGGGACGTGCCAGCGTTCATCAACAGAATAGCGATGGAATCCTCCCCCTATATGATCATACATTCCTCCAGAAGCCATCTTTCGCAGAGTTGTAAGGGCCATGTCGGTCGCCCTCTGCTCGCCATTGCTATGGCCGTAGCGGAACAGAAAATTTAATGTCACCGGTCGGGGAAACTTCGGTGCGGTGCCAAAGCCACCGTTAACCGGATCAAATCGTCCGGCTATTTGTTGATAGCTTCTGCTGAGAAGACTTTCGTCAATTACCAAACTGAAGGTCTGACGAGCATTGACCATTTCGCGAAGGCCGTTTAACGTAGCATTACCTTGGTCGATGATTTCGTCACGCTTGGTCTGCCATAGCTCGGTAATTTTGGTAAGGATATTTTTGAATCCCAGCCGTCCGCCTCGATCCTCCGGTGGAAAGTACGTACCTCCGATGAACGGCTTCAGATCAGGCGTGAGCCAGACACTAAGTGGCCAACCACCCCCACCGGTTGTTGCCTGCACAAACGTCATATAGACGTTATCAACATCCGGGCGCTCTTCGCGGTCAACTTTAACTGCTATGTAATGTTGGTTGAGAATGGCTGCCACTTCTTCGCTTTCGAACGATTCGCGTTCCATCACATGGCACCAGTGACAGGTCGAGTAGCCAATAGAGAGAAAGATCGGCTTGTCTTCGCTCCTGGCTTTCTCAAATGCCTCCTCACTCCAAGGATACCAGTCGACCGGGTTATGAGCATGTTGTTGGAGATAGGGGGACTTCTCGTTGATCAATCTATTTGTATGAGCATGTTCGGTCTCCTTCCTTTCCTGTCCGTTTGATGAACAGGATGGAAGAAGCAGGAATACAAACAGAAGGAAGCAATGTAATGTAGCTCTGAGATTTTTCATGAAGTTAAACTCTTAGCATTAAGGATTCAGTCTGGTGGTTTTGGGTGCGCTAGCGCCAATCTTCCAAAGCCAGTAGTGGAGTTCAGCACGCTGATTCTGTAATAGTTATGCGATCTTTCATTACACGGGTGATGTCGAATGACAATACAAAAGCGACCCAACAACAATGCCTGGTTCACAGTCTATTAACTACTAACCTACCGAAAAAGAAAGACTGTATTATCGGGCAGTGCGTTACAGGGTGGACTGAAGTTCATTGCAAGCTCAGTCAGGGAATCATAGGCTCTAACGCCCCATTACGGCTTGTGGAATAGCGTTCTTCTTCTGAAAGACGTTCGCTAACGAGCCTCCAGATAATGCTATGAATCTCATCAACACTTTTTCCACCGTCAATAACATAGTAACGTCCCGAATTCATATTGGCTATGCGCATGTATCCACGGATAACTCGTTTAAAAAACGTGATGCCAGCCTCTTCCATTCGATCTTGTACGATGCCTTCACGTCCGTCGGTCCTTTCAAGTGCCGTCTCCGGCGATATATCCAGATAGAATGTCATATCAGGTTCGGTCTCCTGCGTTGCAATCCGATTGATATGAACAATATCATTCAAAGGCAATCCTCTTCCGTAACCTTGATAGGCAATAGTAGAATCGGAAAAACGGTCACAAATCACGATCTTTCCTTTATGAAGCGAGGGAAGAATCACCTCGGCAACAAGCTGGGCGCGACTTGCTGAAAAAAGGAGCAGTTCTGTCCGTTCATTAATTTCTGAGTATTCTTTGTTGAGGAGTATCCCCCGGATGTGTTCGGAAAGGCGAGTGTTACCCGGTTCGCGGAGTTCGACAATATTGTGGTTGGCTTCTTGAAGTTTATTGGCCAGAAGTTGCGCCTGCGTAGATTTGCCACTGCAGTCAATGCCTTCGAATGTTATGAACATACGCGCTCCTTGGAAAGATTTGTGATCGTAGAGAACATGTGCTGGAGATTGTTGCCGATTGTCGTCACTGACGACGTTGTCAACAATGAATGGCTATACAGATAAGATGCCAGGTTCAGCATTTCCTCAAAATAGAGTTCAACGAAGTCAAAGTCAATAACCTTTTACGTTTTTTATGATTGAAGCCCTGAAATTCTTTTTCTCGAACAATGCTAAATCTTCGTTTCCTGGTAACCTGATTGTTATACTCCTGCTATACACTGGTTGTGCCGGTTCAGGTCAGTCGAATGACTCATTGAAAAGCACGGCAATTACACTTGAGTCGATTGAAGGGAATAACGATACGATACGATTTCATATTGGCTCTCCACTTTTTCTCCGGATGAACATTAATACCAGGTTGGCCTGCGAGGCTTTTAACGGTCACCCCTTCTTTTTTGATGAAAAAGGCGTTCAGATTGGATGGGGATTTGAAGAAGTACAAGATACACTGGTTTTAGGGGGAGAAGAGGGATCTTGTGAAAGGTTTTTAATGCTTACTTCTGAATCCTCGAATTTGTTGGCAGAAGGCTACTACCCAATGTCGGTTGCCCTCCTAATCGACGAAAAATCCGAGCTTCGTTCCGATACTATTGTTCTTCATCCCGTTCATGCCTCTGGAGCGGATGAACGGTCGTACAGCAGATTTATTATCGAGCAAATTATCTCGCGTTCGCCATTGCTGGACGATCCTGTCACGTTAAGGGAGCTTTTTGCCTCTCATCTCCCGCAAAGCTTTGCTTCAGACGTCTACAAAGCCGTGATTTTTTACCGAGGTGGGGATATGTTCGGAGCCGAAGAGGCTCTGACCGAAGCCGAGAAAAAGATGATGACACCTGTCGGAGAACTTTCCGTGAGCGCGCGCCGACTCTATAATGAGCTTAAACGCAGGATTTCCGATGATACAAAGTAAAATAATTTTCTTTAGACAAGTTCTTGGCCTAAATCGCCGAAAACGGTTAGGTTCGCACGTTCTTTGTATCAGATGGCGATGACATGACATAGAAATAGGGGGTGGAAAACGTGATAAGGTATCATTACTGCAGTGCACTTTTGGAAGAAAATCTGTGGATCATAGACCTGATTGAGCACAACATTATGCAGGTGTCAATCGTCGTTAAACGCTATGAAGAGAAGAAATTCTACCATTTCGATAACATCCAGAAGAGGTTTATTTGGTGCGTATCACAAAACAGTATACAAATCGAGAGAGTCAGTCGCTTGATCGGTACCTGCACGAAATTGGCAAGGTTGAGTTGCTTACGCCGGACATGGAGATTGAGCTGGCAAAGCGAATCAAGCGTGGCGGCGCTGAAGGAGAGCATGCACTCGAAGCTCTCGTCAAGGCAAATCTTCGATTTGTGGTCTCGGTCGCAAAACAGTATCAGAATCAGGGTCTTTCACTCGGTGACTTGATTAATGAGGGGAATCTTGGTCTTATCAAAGCCGCAAAACGATTTGATGAGACGCGTGGCTTCAAATTCATCTCCTATGCTGTTTGGTGGATTCGGCAGTCGATCCTGCAGGCTCTTGCCGAGCAGTCGCGTATTGTTCGTCTGCCGTTGAATCGAGTTGGGGCATTGAACAAAATTGGGAAGAAGTTTAGTGAGCTTGAGCAAAAGTATGAGCGCGCACCTACTGCTTCCGAGATTGGGGCAGAGCTTGAGATGTCCATGAACGAGGTGACCGAGACAATCAAGATCTCGGGTCGTCATCTTTCGGTCGATGCTCCATTTGCTCAAGGTGAAGATAATCGTCTCTTGGACGTGCTTACCAACGATGCACAGCCGTCTCCAGATCATGGGCTGATGAGTGAATCGTTGAAGATCGAAGTCCGCCGTGCTCTTTCGACCCTTTCAGAACGTGAGGCGGAAGTGATTCGTTTTTACTTCGGTCTCGATCGCGAACACTCTCTGACTCTTGAGGAGATCGGTGAACGCTTTAACCTGACTCGCGAACGCGTTCGTCAGATTAAAGAAAAAGCAATTCGTCGTCTGAGACACACGTCTCGTTCAAAGGCTCTGAGAGCATATCTCGGTTAATCAATGGAGAAACGTTTGCAAAGAAAGCCCCGGTTACGACCGGGGCTTTCTTCATCTACAACCTCCGATCAGTAGCGATGCAATCCCTTCTGACCGATTTTAGAATCAATGAACTCGTTAGTAGTATGGAGAGATGCCATATTGCTATCGTTGGCGATGTAATGCTCGACCGCTATTACCGGGGGACAGCCTCGCGACTCTCTCCGGAAGCCCCTGTACCTGTAGTAGAGATCGTTGAAGAATCGGAGCATCTGGGGGGAGGGGCGAACGTTGCTTACAACCTTTCTTCTCTTGGCGTGCAGGCCTCAATTTTTGGCGTTGTCGGGGATGATCGTTCGGGTGAGCATCTCCGTCTCCTTTTGGAAGGATTGGGTATTGAGAGCAGCGGACTCATTGTGCAACGGGGCCGAACCACGACAGTCAAAACGCGAGTGATTGCCGATGGCCAGCATATCGTCCGTGCTGATCAGGAGACGAAAGAGAGGATCGGCTCACAGGTGCAGAAGAACTTGCTGGCCTCTCTCAATGAAAAGATTGAACAGCTCGACGGGCTCATCCTTCAGGACTATAATAAAGGGGTCTTCTCTCCTGAAGTTATTGAACAAATTCTTAGCCTTGCGCTGGCTCACAACATTCCGACGTTTGTTGATCCTAAGTTCGAGAACTTCTTTGCCTTTAAGGCGTCTACCCTCTTCAAGCCAAATAGAAAAGAGACAGAGGATGCACTACAGTGTCGTCTCACTACGCTTGATGACAAGCTTAAGGCCGCACATGAGTTGAAGAGCCGTCTCCGTAGTCGCTATGTAGTTCTAACGCTCGGTAGCGATGGAATGATTCTTGTCGGTAGTGATGACGATCCTGTCCTCGTTCCAACACGTTCGATTCAAGTCGCAGATATCTCAGGCGCAGGCGATACTGTAATTGCAATATTGGCAGCAGCTTCTTCTGTCGGAGCAACTATGCGAGAGGCTGTTGAGCTTGCGAACCATGCAGCCGGTATTGTCTGTGAACAAGTCGGCACTGTCCCGGTTACGCGGCAGATGTTAGTCACCATGGGATCGAACGTTCATGCCTGATGTCCAATGACAAGCAACCGGCAAATCGCAGATCGGATTCTTGACCAATCGCAGCTTCAACAGGAGTGTCAGCTTATACGAGAGCAAGGGCAACGTATCGTCTTTACGAACGGTTGCTTTGATATCCTTCATCTTGGGCATGTCACCTATCTTCAACAAGCTGCTTTGCTTGGGGACAAATTGATTGTCGGATTGAATTCAGATGAATCGGTACGGCGATTAAAAGGGGAAGGGCGACCGATTCTACCTCAAGCAGAGCGCGCAACTCTTCTTGCAGCCTTACGTTCAGTCGATTATGTCTCTTTTTTTGAACAGGATACTCCGCTTGCTCTGATCGAGACGATCCGTCCTGACCTGCTCGTAAAGGGTGGAGATTACAATACGGATGCAACCGAAGGACCTGAGTATATTGTCGGGAGTGACATCCTCCATTCGTATGGCGGTCAGGTAAAGGTCATCAATCTGGTTGAGGGGGGTTCAACTACAAATATCATCGAAGCTGTTCTGAAAGCTCAAAAGAGGCTTTAGTATTCATTTTACATCGGGATGAAACCAATGCTTACCTTATGCGCCTGAGAGAGTTAGAGTTCATAGAGTATGCCAGGAATAAGGCAAGAGTTGAAGAGGGGGGAAGAATGGTTGATTAGTTGGATAGTGAAATAGTTAGAGGGGATGTAAGAGTACCGTTTCCTCGCTACACACTACCAAAGCATGATATAGCACACGAAGGATGCAACAGAAGATATATAGAGCTGCGAAGGTATTGGCAAAGCTTGGCGTTCTGATGATCGCTCTGCTTTCGTTCCTTGGTGCTTTTGCTGTTGCAATGACTCAATATTCACCTTTCAGGAAATGGGCAATAGATCAAGGACTTGATGCTGCCAACAAAGCCTTGGCCGGAAATCTCTCAGTCGAAGAGATTGAAGGAAATTTCCTGACCGGGTTAACAATCAAAAATGCCTACTTGAACGCAGCCGATACCCCCCTTGCCGTTATTCCTCGGATTTCGTTGCAGTATCATCTCATTCCATTCTTTGAAGCCAAGACCATCCAGGCCTCGGTTATCTTTCACAACCCTGAACTCTATTTGCATAGGGATCAGGATGGTATCTGGAATTTTACACAGATTGCGCAACCCCCTGAGGAAGAAGAGGATAAACCTCGCCAGCCATTGGAATGGATCTTTGATATTCAAAACCTTGAAATCAGAGATGGCGTCGTCGAGTTCAATGACGAGACAACTCTACCATTCAACTCTGAGAACAACCGATTGAACTTGCTGGGTTCGCGACTTTACCGTTTCAATCTTGCACTCGGCGGATGGATTTCTGAGACGGAGCAGCAGATCGATGTAGAGCATCTCTCATTCTTGATTGACGATGTAGATCTGAGCCTTGTCGAGCTGTCCGCGGGAATTGCTGTAGACGACAAAGGGCTTCACATAGATGGTCTTCATATCGAAACCGAAAGAAGTTACCTCGAGTTGAATCTCTCAATCGACTCCGTCGATATCTTTGACTCGACACTGGCTACATCGTGGAGAGGATATCCATTCAGTGTGAGGATGAGTGGCAAACGAGTCGATACCCGTGAACTGATCACTCTCCTGCCATCGCTTGGTTTCCTTGGTGGAGTTATCGGCGTTGACCTTGAGGCTTCGGGGGTCTTTTCCGATATCCTTGTTAATCGTGTTGATCTTGAACTGGAACGGTCCCGACTGACTGGAAAAGCTCGCTTACGAGATATTGATAACTCTGTTCGTTCTCGCATTGATGCTGAATTTACCGACTCACGTCTTTTCTACAGTGATGCCTCCGTTCACATTCCTGGCATTTCGATTCCTGATCTGAGCTATCTCGCAGAAGTAGAGGTTGAGAAGTTGACCTACTCGGGAACCTCGCGGGATTTTGTTTCTCTCTTTGATCTTTCTTCTGCAGTTGGTCGAATCAGGGGTGGAGGAGGAATGAACTTTAGTGATTTTCCCGTCTGGAGAGTTGATGCTGTAGTTGAGGAAGTTAATCCCGGGCCACTTCTTGGATCGGATGAATATGAAGGAAAGGTCTCAGCACGATTGGTTGCTGAAGGGCAAGGGTTTACGCCGGAGGCAATGTCGTCGCGGTTCCGGCTGATTGGTGGTTCCTCGCAAGTAGGGCCTCGGACTATCGAGCGACTATGGGTAGATGGTTCGTTCGGTAATGGCGGAATCCTGTCGCTCGATACAGCCATGATTGCGTGGGGAAATGAGACTCAGTCCTACATCCCGGAAATGATTGGGCTAGATCCCCTTGAACAGCTTCTTCAGGATCAGAGAATCCAACCAATGACCGGTAGCTTCGCGGAACGTCTTGTGTTCTCCGAAGCTGATGCGGCTGTCATCGATGGTCTTCCATCACTTCGCGCAAGCGGTTGGTATGATGTGAGGGAGTCTGGGCTTCCTAAATACAGGGGAGCGGTTGAGACGGACAGACTCAACCTGGCCGACATTACTCTTAACCCCGAGCATGAAACAGAACTCGGGCTGACGTTGGTTGTTGAAGGGATTGGACTTGAACCCGATCTGATGGACGGAACCGCCCGGCTTCGTGTGACCGATGCAGTGCTTCCCAGCGGAGTCGCGCTTCGACCATTTGGTGTTGATGTCACTCTACATCGCAATGAAAATGAACGACATCTCGCGTTGAACTCTGATTTTCTTGATGCCCGGGTAGAGGGAATCTGGAGATTTGAGTCTCTTCTTCCGGCGCTTACCGGTGGATTCAAGAAGTTGGTTAACTATATCTCACGTAAAGGGACATATAGTTCCGATGAGTTCGATTTTATCCTCGCAGATGATTTTGAGATAGAGCCGATCCTTGTTGAGTATGAGTTTATGCCAAGAGACCTTTCACTACTCAAAGCATTTATTCAGGGAACGACAATTCAGATGGATGCATCATTAAAGGGAACAATCACAGGAACCTCGCAGCTTCTGGGCATTACTGCGCGGGGTGAGATAAATGAGTTTAACTATGAGAATGGAGATCAGGATGTCAAGTTTGGGGGGACTACTGTCGACGCAGAGATCTGGAACATCAGCTCCGGTTCAATGGATGATCTTCTCGATGCTGAAATTGCTCTGCGTAGTGACTCCCTGATATATGTGAATGATCTGAGAATTGCTTTACCCCACCTTGATCTCTCTTTCAGGGATGGGTTGTTGACTGCGAATGGCGCAACCATGATTGATAATACATACTCGGTCGCTCTTGATGGGAAAATTGATGTGTTGGATGATAGAGGGTATGCAGTTGCAATGGATACCTTGATTGTCGGTTGGTCCCGTGGCTTGAAGTGGCGAAATATCGATCCGGTAAGATTTGTTCTTGCAGATGAGAAGGTCGACATTGAATCGTTCCGTCTTGTTCGTGAGGGGGCGGAGCTCATTTCAATAACCGGAGAGTTTCTTGACTATAACCGATTTGATGAGCTGCGTGTATCAGTTACTGGCACATCGCTTGAAGCTCTTCAACCTTTTATTGTTGATCCTAAAACACTGGAGATGCTTGAAACGCTCTCCGGAAGCTTGCAAGACCTTGATGTAGTTGTGAATGGAACACTTGATGCTCCGAAAATCAAGGGACATCTGAATGTAGATGGACTAAAGTATACTAACATACAGATAGGGGATCTGGAACTTGATATTGACTATCGGGATCAGAATCTTACTGGAAAGGTTCGTATCCTGCGTCCTCTTACAATCGATGCTCTTTCCAATGTCTCCCTGGCGACAGTGAAGATAGAGTCGTTCCCCATCGATCTGGCAATGGCCTCGCGAGATGAGCGGATTATTACCGGAAAACCTGTTCTGATTACGGCCCAGACCAAGGAATTGCCACTCGCAATTGTTGGACCGTTTACTCCAAGCCTTGTTATCCAAAGGGGGACTGCCAACCTGGACTTTACCCTGAAAGGCAGCTATCCAAGGCTGACCTATTCGGGTAATGGGAGAATCAATGATGGTATAATGACAGTGGAGACAACAAACATCTCCTACATAGCCAACGGGAAGTTTGAATTCCGTGAGAACAGAGTTGACATTACAGGTGTTGTTCTGAACAATCTTCCCAGCGATTATCCGAGGGGAGTGGCACGAGCAAATGGTAGCATCCGTTTTGATGGATTTATCCCTGAACTGTTTGATGTTAACATCCGTACGGGAGATGAAGGTCTTCTTGTCCTGAGTGATGCAACACAGACTGTAAACGATGCTTACTACGGTGACCTTGTGGTAGCAACCCAAGAGAATATCCTTCACTTTGGTGGGTCGTATGCTGAACCAACCTTGACCGGCGAAATCGTGGTTCTCAACAGCAGCCTGAAGTATCCCTATCGGGAAACGTCTGCTGCATTCGTTGATCACGTTGAGTTCACTGAATATGATGAATGGGTATCTCAAAGAGAAAAACAGTACGGACCAATTCTCTCTGATGAGCAACTCAAAGAGAATGAAATAAAGGCTCCCGATGAATTGAAAGGAGCAGATGCAGATTCGATCCAGCCGGATGGACTTGCAAAGACAGTCGACCAGATGCAACGGCAGTCAGACGCCGGAATATCGAAACCGATCCCACGAGGAACCTTTGCCGACAGACTACGGACAGACCTTCGTATCTCGCTCGAGAGTGGAGCAACGATCATTGTTGAGATCGGACCGCTCCAGGAACTCCGCCTAAATCTTGTCAACGATGGATTGCCCCTTGATTTCAAGATGAAAGGACGTGATATGTCGTTGCGAGGAACAGTTCGTCTTGTTGAGGGATCGAAGTTTATCTACTTAAAGACATTCGATGCGCGAGGAACCGTCAGTTTTGAGGAGGATATAGAGAATCCCTCGTTTGATATCAGCGGTGTATGCCAAGGGCGTCACACTAGTACCAACGAATCGTTTACTGTCACTGCTCGATTGACCGGGACGCGGGAGAAACCTGAGCTCGACTTTTCCTATTCGATTGGAGGTGTTACCGCGGTTGATGATAAAGAGCGTGTGCTTGCTAATGCAAGTGCGCTTCTGTTGACCGGACGGAGAATTTCAGAGGTTGAAGGGGGAGCAATTGGAGTTCTTTTTGAGAATGCGCTCCAGGATTTTTCAAGCGCTGCTGTAAGCGTTCTGTTAGATGACATTTTCAGTGATTTTGGCGTTGATATTAACCTCGGCAACTCAGTTGATCCGGCTGAAGCAGAAGTCAACGTTGTTCGCCAGCTTAGCGAAATTCTTTTCAGATATGATGCCAAAGTCAGATCACCGGAAAGCGGTACCATTTCAATAGAAATCCCGATCTCAGTTCTGATTGATCCCATCAAATTGAACAATCTTGTCCTTGAGCTTCAGCGTGAAGTGCTTGATAAGTTTGAAAGTGGAGGGACAGGTCCCACCACTACCGAGGGAGAAGACATCTTTCGGCTTCGTATCGGTCTGAAGGAGACATGGTAAGCCTTAACATCCTCTCTGCCTTCTCTGAAACTCGTTCATCTACTCTGTTTCGTGATCACAGTTAAGCCCTCCGTATCTTTCCGGAGATATGAGCCGTGACGAACGGGAACGCCTTCACGAATTCAAAAAGTCTTTATGAGTCTTTCAGTATATCCTGCTCGCTCATCTTCAGAGCGAAAACAGTTCATTACAATGGTCTGGGATCTGTATCAGGACGATCCAAACTGGGTTCCGCCATTGATTGCCGATCGCAAGAAGCTCCTCAACGCGGAGAAAAATCCGTTCTGGAGACATGCTGATATGGAGATGTTTCTTGCAAAACAGGACGGAAAAATTGTCGGACGAATTGCGGCTATTATCAACTGGGCGCACAACCAGATCCATGAGGACAAAGTTGGGTTTTTTGGCTTTTTTGAGTCAGAAAACAAGGTTTCAACGGCTCATTCTCTCTTTGGAGCAGCAGCAGAATGGCTGGCCGAACGTGATATAGAGGTGATGCGTGGGCCTGTCAATCCCTCAATCAATGATGAGGTCGGGTTGCTTGTTGATGGCTTCAACGATCCACCACAAATCCTTATGAATTATAATCCGGAATATTACAGTGCTTTAATCGAATCATATGGTCTTACAAAGGTCAAAGACCTATATGCTTGGAGACTGACACCCGATTTCCTTTCCCCGAAGCTTAACCGTGTACAGGAAGCTGTCCGTAAACGTGAGAATCTGAAGGTTAGAACCTTTCGGTTCAGCCCAAAATCGGCCTTCAAAGAGGATATCGAGATTCTTAGAGAGATATACAACAGAGCCTGGGAACCGAATTGGGGAGCGGTAAAAATGAATCGTGACGAGTTTAATGCGCTGGCAACCGATCTAAAACAGATGGCTGCAAAGGACCTTGTGTTGCTCGTTGAAGCAAACGCTCAACCAATCGGCTTTGCTTTGGCATTACCCGATATTAATCAGGCGTTGATACGTAACAGGAAAGGGGGAATGATTGGCGCTCTCTGGCATCTTGTAACAGGAAAGAAGCGTATAAAAAGGGGAAGAATCATTGTTTTGGGGGTTGCACCTGAGTTCCAACGGCGTGGGATAGATGGGGCACTCTATTATGAAATCGGCACTCGTATGGTACATAACCATGGTTATGTCGAAGCCGAGGCTTCCTGGGTTCTGGATGACAACGAAATGATGAATCGGGCCGCAAAGATGTTGAAAGGCGAAATCTATAAGACCTACCGTTTGTACGACAAAACAATTAAAGAGAATTAAGTCTCCACATAACACGTTCGGCACACTTTTCGCCGTCATGGAGGACAATGATTGTAAGCAATAACACTCTCACGTGATTTGAGAGATTTTCTTTCGGAGTGGTAAGTCGAATTCGAATAATGTTGAAGGCAGATTTGAGTATTCTGTTGAAATATGCTGCAGCTCGTCGAACCCGGATATGGGCCTTGATCGTTGCTGGAGCTATCGGAATGTTTGCTTTTTCAGCCGATATGTTGCTGACAGCCGGAGCGGCTCCAGGCACGGATGAAGAAGAGACTCCGATTACACCCGAAATATCCGTCGATCTCGATTCGCTTTATTCGGCCAAAGCAAGTGAAGATGAAACGGCCGATAGTAGCTACGTCGAGATTCTGGAACCACGGCATACAATTGAGGGGCATGTCAGTTGGTACGGCGGCAGATTTCATGGTCGCAAGACAGCTAATGGTGAGCGATTTGACATGAACAAGATGACTGCTGCACACAAAAAGCTCCCCTTCAATACAATTGTCCGAGTGGTAGATACCAGAACTGGCAAGGCAGTGCTCGTGCGGATCAACGATCGTGGCCCTTACATCAGAGGTCGCGTCCTCGATCTTTCGCGCGAGGCAGCTTCACGTCTTGGTATGAAAGGGCGTGGTACCACCAGTGGACGTCTCGAGATGTTTAACGATGAAGAAAGAACTCTTCAGGTTGGAGACGAAGAACACGTTCTTCGGTTTGTGACCTTTGATAGGGACGTCAATGGAGCAAAGCCTAACGGTTGGTCAGTGATGGTTATTGAGGCAGAGAGTTTTGATGAAGCTGTCAAAACACATAACGGGCTCACCGATGAGTATGACAAGGTCTTTCTGACACGAGTGATTGAAAATGGCGACACGCTCTGGAGAGTTTCAGTTGGACTCTACGATGAAGATCGCCTTTCACGTGGCCTGCATCTGGAACTTGTTGAAAACTATACCGACGCCGTAGTCATACAGTTTCAGGACGGATTTCCAGAGATACCCGCTCTCAGCAATGATGTAGCGGTAGAAGAGCTTAGCGAGGGAGAAAGTATAGCTAGCAGTCCGTTGAAAAAGTCGGAGAGTGAGTAGAGAATGCTTAGCGTAGCGTATAGTCCCTTTACGCATATCCGACCTGCCTGCAGCAGGCAGGCGCACAGAAGGAGTCCGTTGTATGTCGATGAGCAAGCGTCGAGAAAGTCAGCAGCAGCAGATGTGGGTGCAGACACAGGACCTGCCCGAGGCGCCGGGACATCCGTTTTATACCCAACTCAATACGCTGCTGGCATCGCATCGATTTGATGCGTTTACGCCGGGGTCACAAGATTACTCTCGATGCAATCAGGCCATTGATGGCCTTGGCCTCAATCTACAGAGTCTCTTTCGGCGAATGAGAATCAAGAAGTAAGGTGGGCAAGGGAAAGATTGTAGGCTGATCTATTCCTTCGTAGTTTAAAAGTCATCGGAATGTAGAACGTTTGAGTTTGAGTAATAATGCCACGTCGATTTGTTTCCAATCGAGATGAAACTGTGCGGATGTTCCAGAATGATTTCATGGAATTTTTTTCACATATTCATCCGTCAATACCTGTTGTCGTCTTTCTGCCAATCACGGTCTGGATAATTTGGTTGGCATCGTCAGTTAATGGTTTATCAATACTCTCAATTCTTGGCCTGTTTCTGCTCGGCCTCTTCTTCTGGACGTTTATTGAATACATATTACATCGTTTTATCTTTCACTATGAACCGAAGACCAAGATCGGTAAACGTCTTCACTTTGTGCTCCATGGCGTCCATCATGATTACCCCCAGGACTCAACACGACTGGTGATGACTCCTACCGTCAGTTTGCCATTGGCTGCATTCTTCTACGGCGTCTTCTGGCTGGCATTCGGTTCCGAATATGTCAACGGGATTTTTGCCGGAATGACCTTTGGCTATATGTGCTATGATCTCATTCACTATGCGGCACACCATTTCAAGATGAACAGAGGCATTGGAAAATGGCTGCGACAGTATCATATGCGCCATCATTATCAGAATGAAACAGCCAAATATGGAGTAAGCGTTCCACTTTGGGATTACGTCTTTGGAACAGTCGAGAAAAGGAAAAAGTGAGAAGTGCAAAAGAAGAAAAAGAAAAGGGCGCGTCGTTAATAGTAAACGATGCGCCTGTTTTTTTTGACGTTCGACTCTTAACTCCCGACCCTTGACTCAGAGCCCTTACTTCGTCTTCCGCAACGACGTCACGATATTCCACTCCTTCTTGGTCACT
The DNA here is from genome assembly GCA_021296135.1 of Chlorobiota bacterium. Lineage (GTDB taxonomy): Bacteria > Bacteroidota > Ignavibacteria > OLB7 > OLB7 > JAGWAZ01. The sequence continues at coordinate 27,032 of JAGWAZ010000002.1, forward strand.
GGCTGCACTGAGAGGCGAGATCCTTTCTTGGTGACTACCATCTCTTCAAGTCCTTTGGTCTCTTTAAGCTCATTAAGGGGAATCAGAGTATCGAATTTGCTCACGAACTTTACGTCGACCATCATCCACCGAGGGTTATCGGGCGATGCTTTTGGATCGCAGTGTATATCATTCGGATCGAACTGTGTATGATCGGGATAGCCCTCTTTAATGATTTCCATGACTCCAGCAATCCCAGGTGGCTCAGCGTTTGAATGATAGAAAAAGGCAAGATCGCCCGGCTTCATATCGTCCCGCATGCTATTCCGAGCCTGGTAATTTCGCACGCCGTCCCAGAACGTAGTCCCATCTCGTTTCAGGTCATCAATTGAATAGCTTCCCGGTTCGCATTTCATGAGCCAGTATTTTCGAGTCGACATAGCTAGTAAAATGATAATGGATAGTGAATATTAAGACTCCAAATTTAAAACTTAGATGTGTGATGTGAGAGAGTCTGAATTATCAATCGGTTATCTTTAAACTTGTCTCTTGGAGTCTCTTCTATCAAGTAGAGACGTTAAAGTTATAATACTACATATTTTCTAAGTCCATCGGACTGCTCTAACCAATGCTCGAAGGCAAACGCGTGCGATTGCGGACCTGCTCAATCCAATAGCCAATCTCTGAGCCTGCATCCTCAACTGATCGGACGATGATGCGAACAAGCAACTCGACTTCCAGTTACGCGAAGAAGCTCTCACTACCGGTGGTATCCCAGCAATTTTCCCGACGATTCCTGCTTTCGTTCTACACCCCAACTCGCAAGCAGTCCGCGAAACTCCCCAGGGCTGTCAAGTTCTGTGCTGAAAACGGGGCCTCTCTTGCCTGACCAATTTGTTTGCATCTACCATTTGGCTTCTTTATGTTTAAGGAATTCATCTGCAAAATATCCAAAATTCTTACTTGTAAGAGCGTTGTTGAAGGAGATTTGAGCAGTGGCCTGGAATTCTATCATTGGACAATTGAGGGCGAAGCGAATTGTGCGGACGGCAATTTCTTCAGGGCGTGTTCCGAACGCCTGGTTGTTTACAGGTCCGGAAGGTGTTGGGAAAGATGCTATTGCAATTGAAGTTGCGAAGGCATTGCGATGTGAGAGATTAGGGCAAAATGCTGAGCCATGTGGTACATGTCATGGATGTCTGACGGTTGCTGAATTACAAAATCCGAACGTTCAGTTTGTCTTTGCCTTGCCGTCTGGAAAAGGGGAAGATACACGCTCGGATTCACCGATGTTGAAGCTGAGCGATAACGAAATCGCGTTGATTCGTGAGGAGGTTGCGAAGAAGGCAAGGGATCCGTATCACAACATCTCGATTCCTCGGGCACAGCAGATCAAAATCTCCTCGATCAGACAGATCAAGCGGGATGTTGCTCTTTCAACGGCAGAGCTGGGAACGCGGATTGTGATTATCAGTGAGGCTCATCAGATGCGTTCAGAGGCGGCAAACGCTTTTCTGAAGACGCTCGAAGAGCCATCGCCAAAGACGGTATTAATCTTGACGACGTCGTATCCGGAGCGGCTGCTCTCAACGATTGTCAGTCGTTGTCAGGAAGTACGATTCGATCTCCTGAACGATGAGGAGTTGGTGCTGGCATTTCAAGAAAGGAATACGGCTGATGCTACAACAGCGGCTTTGACAGCCAAGCTTGCTGGAGGAAGCTACAGCAAAGGGGTTGAGCTGCTTCAGGGTGATCTTCGTCAGGTTCGTTTTGATATTGTCTCCTTTTTACGGGGGGCTTTGAAGCGTAGTCCGGTGGCAGCACACAGAGAAATTGAACGGGTAACAAGCACCGGAGACCGAACGCATCTGGAACGGGTGCTTGGTCTGCTTGCTCTTTGGCTTCGAGATGCCTACGCGTTGCGATTGACAGGAAATGAATCGATTATCGTTAATCAGGATCAGCTTGACGACATTAAGAGTTTCAACGATAAATTTGCTTCAGCTCCGACAGAGTTAATGATCGGCCATGTAGAACGAAGTATCAAAGCAATTCGCCGAAACGTCCAACCACCGCTTGTCTTAACGGTGTTGGCAATGCAATTAGCAGATGCGTGTTTTCTTCCACAGGAAGGGCATGGATCGTCTCTCGTAATACCTTAATTCTTACTCTATGGGTAGTCCCGACAAGCATCGAAATAATCCAGCCCAAACTCGAGACTCAAACGAGAAAACCCTGCACAACAAACCGAAGAAAGGTCCGAGCGAGAGTCCCTCTGATCTCTCTGAACAGCTTGTTGCCGGAACTCTCCGAACCAGAAAGTCGCATTGCTCGCATTCCTGTGGTAAAGGGAATTGTGGAGCGGATGATGGTTGCGCAACCGGAGGTTGTGGCAAAGGATCTCTTCTTAAGATGATTGCCAATAACTTTGAGTACAAGGACAAACGTGATATTGTTGAGATAACCTACGAAGGACATCGAAGAGGCTTTGCCTGTGTTGAGGATAAGGGAATGAGGCTAAGCCTCCGTGATGTTCTCATCGTCAAGCATGGTAATGGACTTGACTGGGCTTCGATCTCGATGATGGGATCACTGGTTCATGCAAAGCGCAAAGCGAAAAGGCTTTCCGGAGAGGAATTGCCAACGGTACTTCGCGTGGCTAACGAGGGTGATATCAAACGGATTGAACAGACCAAGGCTTCCGAACGTCAGGCATATTCGGTTTGTAAGACCCGTATCGAAGCCTTTGAATTGCCGATGGAACTTGTCGATGCAGAGTGGCAATTCGATCACAAGAAGCTGACGTTTTACTTCACTGCCGATGGTCGTGTTGATTTTCGTGAGTTGGTACGAGACCTTGCGGCTATATTCAACACGCGAATCGAGCTTCGACAAATCGCAGTGCGCGATGCTGCCAAACGGCTTGGAGACGTTGGCATTTGTGGGCTAGAGCTTTGCTGCACAACACATTTGGGACGATATGAGCATATCACGCTCGACCATGTAAAGATTCAGCAAATACCAGCTAATCCCTCTAAACTATCAGGTCAATGTGGCCGCCTCAAATGTTGTCTCCTCTATGAAATTGATACATACGTTGAAGGGTTGAAACGCTTTCCTCCAATCACTACGGAGGTAAAGACACCCTCTGGGATCGGTACTGTCCAGAAAATCGACCTTTTCAAGGATATAATCTGGATCTACTACCCCGATCTTTCTTCCTGGGAGTCGTTGACGCTGGGACAATACAAAGACGTACTTGAAGGGAAGATCCCCACCTCAGTTCGAGTTGATGAAGAGATTCCCGCCTATTTCCCATCCGAACTACAGCAGGAAGAGGGCAGGAAGAGGCAGAAGGAGAAGGCGGATTCCAATGGTGGTGAAGGGAAAGCCAAAAGAGAGGGAGCACAAAAACGGAAGCCAAAGAGAGGAAAAAAATAAAAGTGGGGAGACGCATCACAATCAGGTCAGGGATGGAGGAGATCGAGCGGGTTAAAAGCGAAAGGGGAAGAAAAAACCGAATAATCGGGGAGGGAAGAACGAAACCAAGAAATCAGAGCAGAATGCTAAACAACCGAGTGGTTCATGAGAACTCTCTGCTGGTTTTTGCAAAGTATCCAAGACCTGGCAAGGTAAAGACTCGTTTGACACCTCCGTTGTCATTTGAAGAGGGAGCCGATCTCTACAGCGCATTTCTCTGTGACTCACTGGAAGTCTATCGTCGTCAGAAGGATTGCTTTGAATCGGTTCTTTACCTTTCTGATATACATGATGCAGATTTTGCAATCGACTTGCTTGAGCATGAAGACGTTATCACTGGATCATCTACTCTCGATCTCCGTTCGCAACAGGGCGATGTGCTTGGAGAGCGACTGGTGAATGCCTTCAGAAGTGCATTTGAGGGTGGAAGCAAGAGGGTGTGTGTAATTGGCACCGATCATCCATCGTTGCCAATTGGTTACGTAGGCAAAGCGTTTGAAACATTAGAAAAAAACGATGTGGTGATTGGTCCGGCTGAAGATGGGGGATATTACCTGATCGGTATGTCTACACTGCACCCAGAATTGTTTGTCGATATGCCGTGGAGTCAGAAGAACTTATATGAAGAACTAGTGCAGGTGATAGACGAAGCAGGACTTTCTCTGCATGTCTTGCCCAGTTGGTATGACGTTGACGATGAAGATTCTTTGCGGAAGTTGATGAGTAGTGTAGGTTTGCGCAAGATTGCTCCCCGGACAGCTCAAGTTATCGACCGATTGGAATCTATTGTCGGAGATGAGAAAGATGAGCCTTGATCAACTGAGCAATGTTAAGTCTGTCGGGATATTCGGTGGTACGTTTGATCCAATCCATACAGGACACCTTATTCTTGCTGAACGTGCTCGCGAAGAGTTGAACCTTGATAAAATTCTCTTTATGCCGGCACACATCCCTCCTCACAAATCAAACGGTCAGAAGATTGCTTCCGGCAAGGCCAGACTTGAAATGACTCGTTTAGCCGTCGCAAGTCACCCGGATTTTGTTGTGACTGCTATTGAACTTAAGCGCGAAGGCCTCAGCTTTGCAGTCGATTCTCTCGATCAGATCAAACGACTCTGTCCGACGACAGAATTAGTCCTGCTGATGGGGAGCGACAATGCCCGTGATTTCTCATCTTGGCGAGAGCCGGAACGCATTCTCAAGCTTGCTCATGTTGCTGTGTGGGAGCGTCCCGGGAGCTATTACTGGCCTGAGGTTTATCGGGGTTATATTGCTCGAAAAATCAGTTCCCCACTTATTGAGATATCGAGCACTGAGATAAGAAGTCGGGTTTTAGAAGGGTATTCTGTTCGGTATCTGACGCCTGATTCAGTTATCACATACATTAAGGAGCATGGCCTCTATCTCTGAGAAACGATTCGGTGTTGAGGGAGTAATTCGACAGTTGTTTCTGACAATCGTTCTTCTTCTTATGCTCTTCCCTCTTTTTTGGATGCTCATCATTGCCCTGCGAGAACGGACCCCCGATTTCTCTTCGTTCTTTGGTCTGCTCAGTGGGCCGTTTACTTTGACAAACTTCACTGATGTTATGACCTCTGGGCCGTTTGACACCTACTTTTTGAACTCCACAGTAGTGGCAACCCTTGTTGTGCTCGGTAACGTTCTATTTTGCTCTATGGTCGGCTATGGCCTTGCCCGGCGAAGAATTCCGGGGAAGGCATTCTGGGGTGTGACTGTTATCGCTGTTATGATGATCCCGCCACAGGTGGTCATGATTCCGCTCTACCGCCTGATGGTCACTTTTGGTTGGATAGATACCTATTGGGCGTTAATAGTTCCTTTCCTTGTTACCCCGTTTGGGGTCTTTCTCATGCGACAGTACATACTCGGACTTCCAATCGAAATTGAGGAGGCAGCACGTATTGACGGTGCGAGTGATCTTGGCATTCTCTTCAAAGTCGTGATGCCAATGGCCAAACCAATGCTTGTTGTTCTCTCGGTCTTCACCTTTCTGACAACATGGAATACATTTCTCTATCCTTTCCTCTTCACCAACTCCGAATCGATGCGAACGCTGACAGTTGGCCTGACCTTCTACCTCGGAAATCAGTCAATTGATTGGGGACATCTGATGGCCGGAGCAAGCATTTCAGCACTACCGGTCATTATTCTCTTCATCATCTTCCAAAAACAGATCATCGAAGGGATGACCGCCGGAGCGGTGAAAGGATAGATGAGGCATCAGGGGTAAGACCTCAGACATCAGAGGGAGGGTCGATAAGTAGACCAAGCTTCTAATATCAACATACTAACGTCTGACATCTGATGTCTAAGATCTCTTCCTCACTTCTTATTCAACGTCCAGTCGTACTCAAGGAACTTGATTTTGACATTCCCGGCTCCTTCTAAACCGGACTTCATGCTCTCAGGACCATACTCTTTGGCAAAGGCGATCAATCCGGCAGTGTTATCACTGAAGTCTACCTTGTACCATTCAAAGATCTTCGAGAGATAGAGCGTCTTTGTCCTGGCATCCCAGTGGTTCTGCTTTGGATTGGCAAGATAGGCGCGAGCATTTTCGACAAGTTGCGAGCGTACGTTGGAAGCTGTATAGGCTTTTCGGATCAGAGGAGGACAGCTTAAGGCCGCGCATACCAGACCGAAGTGAATCAGAGGTTCCTTATAAGTTGGACGTACAATGTTATTCTCAATATCATTCAGTGTAACGCTTTTACCAGCGACCATGAACTTTTTCTTGTCGAAGAATCCCTTGGCATCAAGTGGTTGTTCGATGCCGGGATTGTTGTTCACGTTAAGAATTACAAGCCCGTTGTATGCGTTGATCCAGAAGGCAAGTCCTTCATCAGTTGACATTGAAAGAATGTCTGCTGTTTTCAGGCTTGTGATAAACTGAGTAAACTCATCGCTGGATTTGAAACCCCTATAATCGACTTTTCCGTTGGAGACATAGCTCTTTAGAAGAAGATCAAAGACTGCTGGATCGTACGGAATCGGTTTCTCATCACCCGGTTCAGGGTTGAATGATATAGAAGATGAATTTGAGGAAGAATGTGCATCGGATGTCTCATTTGTTTGTGATTCTGTCATGCGAGCCAACATTGCTCCGGAATTGCTTGGAGATTGTACGTCTTGCTGGGAAGAATGAGTCATTGAATCACTCCCGATAGTTTCATCTCCATCGGCTTTTTTGTTATCTGACAAGGTTTCTACCAATGCTTCGCCAGCGTCATTTTTTTTGTTATCCGTACCTTTGTTACAGGCGATGAGCATAGTACTACCGGTGAGGATAAGTATAAGAGACAGGTGAACGAACTGAAAGATGGGGGGCGATGTTACGTTCAACATGATATAACTCCGTATTTTATGTTCAATGTAATGGCAGTAAATTCTGTATAATTTAATGCTATATCAAAGATACATGAATTTCATCAGGGGAATCGTCTTACCATGACAAAACGTGTAGAGGGGCATCTGAGTGCCCAAGGACTCAAAATCGGAGTCGTGACAACACGATGGAATGAGATTGTTACCGATCGCCTTTTGGCCGGAGCGCTCGATTGCCTGAAAATGCTTGGTGCAAATGAGGATCATATTACTGTTGTTCGTTGCCCCGGCGCATTCGAGTTGCCTGTTGTTCTAAAGGAGCTTGCAAGCTCAGGAGAATATAATGTGTTGGTAGCGCTCGGAGCGGTGATTCGCGGAGAAACACCACATTTTGATTATGTGGCGGGTGAAGCGGCATCCGGGATTTCACGCGCGGCATACGACACCGGCATTCCCTGCGGATTTGGCCTTCTGACGGTCAATAGCCCTGAACAGGCTATGGATCGAGCCGGGACGAAATCGGGCAATAAAGGATGGGAGGCTGCCCAGGCTGCTGTGGAGACCGCAACATTGCTCAAGACTATCCGTGGTCAGGCAGGAACATAATCGATTGAACAGGGACAAATTATTCTCTTGTCGATCCCGTAAAGGCTTTCTACATTCGTTCCTTCTCATGCTAGCGGGTCATACAAACATGAAAATCATACGATGACGATTATTCAATCAACGTTCTCATACGTAGCAGTATTTCTTCTGACCTTGAGCTTTATCTGGGCACCCGACCTTTCAGGGCAGGTTATTATAGAATCATGGGAGGTCTTCAGCGCACTTGACAGATCCACTGATGTTGCCGTAGATGGAGAGGGAAAAGTTTGGGTTGGATCGACCGGAGGAGCATACCAATTTGATCCAGTTACCAGAGAGGCCACTGTCTATCGGACGAATAATGGATTGCTCAGATTGAACGTGACGGCTGTTGGTGTTGACAGAGAGAGCGATGATGTCTATTTCGGTGGTGATAACGGCGCAATTTCAATCCTGCGCCAAGGGGGATGGTGGACCTATGTTACCGACATCACGCGACGTTCTCAGTCGCAACGAGCTATTAACGGCTTTGCTTTTGCTAACGGGCTTGCTTACATCCTTACGGAGTTTGGTGTTGCCGTCTTCGACCCATCTGACAGCGTAATCCGGGAGTCATGGACCCGGCTTGGGTCAATACATCCGAACACTTCTGTAAACGATCTGGTTTTCTACAATGATTCGGTCTGGTTGGCAACGCCGTTCGGTGTTGCCGTAGCCCAGTCTACCGGCAAATACCTTGCCGATCCTTCGAATTGGACTGTTTACGATTCAGTCTCCCTCTGTAGTAGTCTGAAAGCTCTCTCTTTAGCCGTTGTTGACGGTTCTTTACTTATTGGTACTGCCGATGGCGGTTGTGAATATATTGATGGAGTATTTACTAAACGAGGCGATCTTGGTGGAAGTATCAGGTTCGGTACTAACGGCGACCAGGTTGTTGCGGGAAATGATTATAGGCTTTACAGACGGGAGCAGAACGGACTGTTTCGTGAGGTAGGAGAACTGTCCGATCGTCTTACTGACGTCGTTGCTCTGCCGGACGGATCACCTCTCGGTTCTCTTAAACGTACCGGGGTTGCGTTTCTCTCATCAGATTCGGTTGAACTCTTTGCACCAAACGGGCCTTCCTCTAACAGATTCGTCGATCTAACGTTTGGAGCTGATGGTTCTCTTTGGGGAGCCACTTTTGATGATGGTGTTGTTCGATTGAATGAAGGAGAATGGTTTAACTATGATGCTGCCAACACGGTGGGACTTTCTACGAACTCCGCAAGGCAAATCGAGGATGATGACTTCGGCCGAGTCTGGGTCTCAGCTTATGGAGATGGAATGTACATTTTCCAACCTGAGAATGATGGTTCGTCAAAGGTGGATGTGCAGCACTATGATGAGACGAACTCACCATTGAGGGGGATAAACACAAATGCTGCCTATGTGATTTGTTCCGACATCTATGCAGACGGGTTTGGTACAACCTGGTTCATCAATTGGGATAACACTTCGGGAATTCGTGGTGCGGTTCTTCTGGCAAGCGTTTACGATCCTAAGACCGGTGTCGATAATTTTCACCTTTTTCCAGCCTCTTCGACCTTCCCGGAACTGACTCGTGCGTACGCACGCCTGTCGATCGACTTTAACGGCACAATCTGGCTTGCTTCCGAGAATCAGAGCGGACTCCTCTACTTCATTCCTGGCCAAACGCTCAACGATCAGGGTGAGTGGAGGCGCATAAGGACTGCCGATGGCTTGATCTCAAACGACCAGAATGCTCTTCTGGTCGATCCGGATGGGGAAGTATGGATTGGAACGCCAAAGGGATTGACTGTCCTGGTGAATCCTGGGGCGGTTCGGAACAATGGATCAAACGCGGCGATCTTCAGGGAAATTCGTTCTCTTAAGGATGTTGTTATCCGCGATATTGCCGTTGACGCTTTGAATAGAAAGTGGGTAGGTACCGATAATGGTCTTTTTGTTCTTTCAAGCGATGGTACAGAACTGTTGGAAACTTATACGGAGTCAAATTCTTCTCTTGTTAAGAATGAGGTACTGGCCGTTTTGCCTAACAATAAGACAGGGGAAATATACATTGGTACCGGATCGGGGTTGAACAAAATCCAAACCGAGGCGATTGAATCGTCGTCCGACCCCGATCAGATTCAAGTTTCACCACAACCTTTTGATCCTACTCGTGATCAATCCCTGCGGATCACAGGACTTCCCTTGAACAGCAGAGTGAAAATTCTGAAGCTTGATGGTTCCCTTATCACAGAGTTTCGTGCACCAGGTGGTGATGTCGGGTTCTGGACCGGAAGAGATGCCCGCGGTGAGTTGGTTGCGAGTGGTGTCTATATTGTCGCGGCAGAATCAGCCCTTGGTGAGACAGTTATAGGGAAAATTGCAGTTGTTCGACAATAAGGCTATTGTCCATTTATGCCGTTGTCCTTCGTCCCGATTGCCGTATATTTATGAACGGTTTGCTTGAATAGAGGTATAATTAATTGAGTGAGAGGAGGTTCATGGAAGAAAATCGTGATGAGGTTTTTTCCCGTAGGGTAAGGGCAGGAAAACGTACGTACTACATCGATGTCCGTTCAACACGCTCCGGTGGGGATTACTACCTGACAATTACAGAGAGCAAACGGACTGGGGAAAGCGAAAGAGAAAAGTTCAAAATCTTTCTCTATAAAGAAGATTTCGAGAAGTTCAAAACAGCACTTCTTGAAGCTCTTGACTATGCCTATATAGAGCTTGAAAAGATTGATGCTCTTCCACGCGATTATTTTGCTTCAGATGAAGAGGTGAGCGACATTGACAGCGACGACAATGCTGACTCAGAGAATGATGACAAGGGATTTTGAGAAGTCGAAGTTAATGATCGCAGGAAAAACGTTAATGTTAAGGGGATAACTCCACATGTCTGATTCTGACAGATGTGTGGAGTTCCATTTCCAACCCATTGGGAAGCATATAACCTTCCGTTGATGACGTAATCAACATCACTATCTGTCAACGTAGAGAATGGCATCTATACTCCTTGCTGGAGATCCCGAAAATATCAGAGCTTGTGTCAAAGATGTTTCCGAAGCATATGTCCTGTACACACTTCATGATGAGGAAATGTTACATGGCATGGATCGATTGAACAGGATTGAAGCCTTTGACCAGGTGCCGGAAGACCTCTCGGCAGTCCTTCTCCTTACAACGCGAGATGATGGTGAGATCGAATCAACCCTCACGTTTCTCGATGAGTTACTAACCGAATCGAACATTCCTCTCTTCGTTAACACGCTATTTATGACAGCCACTGAAGTTTCTGCCCTTCTCGGAAACAGAATTCCAGTAGTCGGTATCTCCTGGATATCCGGTTTGACAAATGTGGCGGAACGTTTGGAGGCTGCGCCAGCATTGCAAGTTGGGAGTGAAGATGCCCAGCAGGTATTGTCATTGCTCTCTACAATTGTGCCGGGAGATATTGAGCAAGTTGAGGATCGAGTTGCTCTTGTCTCAGCACGTATTTTGTCGATGATCATCAATGAGGCGGCATTTGCATTGATGGAAGATGTTGCCAATCCGGATGATATTGATACCGCAATGAAGCTTGGTACAAACTACCCGAACGGACCTCTAGCCTGGGTCGATTCCATTGGCGCTGATGTGATCGTCCGTATCCTCCAGGCTCTCCACAATGAATATGGTGAAGAGCGCTATCGTCCCTGTGTTCTGCTCAAACAATATGCCCGTGCAGGCAAACAATTCCACTCCCACCCAAACTAATCCAGTGAACAAAGGAACTATCTAACCCTATTGTATACTACGTCATGATGAGTGAAGCATATATTGTCTCGCCAATCAGAACACCGATCGGTCGATATGGAGGTGCCCTTGCGGGGGTTCGTATTGATGATTTAACTGCCTATGTGTTGAAGAATCTGGTGGAACGTTCCGGAATTCCTGAAGACAGGATTGATGATGTGATTATCGGTTGTGCGAATCAGGCAGGGGAGGATAATCGGAACCTTGCGCGCATGGCAACGCTTTTGGCCGGATTGCCCGATACCACGCCGGCAACAACGCTGAATCGACTCTGTGGCTCGGCACTTGACGCAACGATCTATGCTGCTCGTGCAATCAGGTCAGGTGAGGCCGATATTATTATTGCCGGTGGAGCAGAAGTGATGTCGCGAGCGCCCTACGTTATCCCGAAAAACGCAACGGGAAAAACCCTCTTTGGTAATCTTACTGCCTATGACACGGCTCTGGGGTGGCGATTCGCAAATCCTGTGATGCAGAAGATGTTCCCTCTGGAGTCGATGGGAGAGACTGCTGAGAACATCGCCGAACGTTGGAAGATTGATCGCGAGACCCAAGATGAATTTGCGCTCCGCTCACATCAACTTTCTTTGAAAGCCTGGGATGAAGGAAGGTACGATTCAACGGTTATTCCGGTTGAGATACCACAGCGTAAAAAAGATCCGATTGCTGTCTCGCGTGATGAGGGACCGCGACCTGACACTTCTGTTGAAAAACTTGCAACCCTCCGTCCTGCCTTCAGAAAAGATGGCAGTGTTACGGCAGGAAACTCTTCGAGTTTGAACGATGGTGCGGGTGCGCTGGTGGTTGCCGGTGAAAAGGCTGTGAAAGAATATGGGCTGAAACCGATGCTTCGATATATCTCTGGAGCAACAGCCGGCGTTGATCCCCGCATCATGGGGATCGGGCCGGTACCCGCTTCACGAAAAGCGCTGGAACGAGCGGGAATGACAATGGACCAGATCGATCTGATTGAGTTGAACGAGGCATTTGCTGTCCAGTCGTTAGCGGTCATCAGTGAGCTTGATATCAATATCAACAAGCTTAACGTCAACGGAGGTGCAATTGCTTTGGGACACCCTCTCGGTATGTCGGGCGTCCGTCTCGTGGCGACACTCGGTGATGAAATGGCTCGACAAGGCCTCCGCTTTGGGCTGGCAACGATGTGCATCGGAGTTGGTCAGGGAGTCAGTGGGGTTTTTGAGAGAGTTGGAGATGAACTATAAAGTGAGAAGTGGGAAGTTAGAAGAGTGAAAAAGATGGTGAGGGACCGGAGGAGATGAGAAAGAAGTATGAAGGCAGAAGTTCGAAGTGAAGGCAGTGAAGCCCATTCTTGTATCGTACTAACAACCAACGAGTAGAGATTATGCGCGTCATCTTCATGGGCACACCTGACTTTGCAATTCCTTCTCTTGAGGCAATTGTAGAGGCAGGATATACGATCCCTCTTGTTGTGACTCTTCCCGATAAACCGAAAGGTCGGGGACGAAAGCTGAGTCCCTCTCCGGTCAAAGCGAGAGCAGAGGAGCTTGGAATCGAGGTCGCAACTCCTGGAAAGCTTCGTGATCCGGAATTTCTTGAGTTGCTCAGTTTCAAAAAGCCGGATGTTATCTGTGTTGTCGCATTCCGAATTCTTCCCGGAGAAGTCTTCTCAATTCCGTCTCGTGGCAGCTTTAATCTGCATGGCTCTCTTCTCCCGAAATACCGGGGAGCGGCGCCAATCAATCGAGCAATTATGGCCGGCGAAAGGGAGACGGGAGTAACAACCTTTTTTCTAAAGCGGAAGGTCGATACGGGTGATGTCATTCTAAAAAAACGGATTCCTATCGGGCCTGAAATGACTGCTGGAGAATTACGTGACATTATGAAAATAGTTGGGGCAGAGGCAGTTATTGAAACATTGAGACTGATTGAGGAGGGCGGAGTTAAACTTGAACCTCAAGCTGATGAGGAGGCAACACCAGCTCCAAAAATCTTTCGTGAAGATTGTCGCATCGACTGGAGCCAGCCAGCTGTTCAACTCCACAATATGATTCGAGGACTCTCTCCCTATCCAGGTGCATTCACTCTGTGGGAGGGGAAGTCTCTCAAGGTGCTTCGTGCAAAGCTCGGTGAAAAACAAGGCCTTGGCCAAGGCGAAGTGCTTGTTGAGGAGGAGCGTCTCTTTGTCGGTGCGGGGGATGGCAGTCTTGAGTTAGCTGAAGTTCAACGTGAAGGTAAACGAGTCATGGGTGTTACCGAATTCTTAAGGGGAATATCAATCCCTCAGGCTACCCGTTTCGATTGATATCTGAGCATACCTTCACCGTTTCGATTTGTTCACTAACCCTTCAAAAGCGCCTCGCAATTACCGATGTTCATGGAACTCTACGTATCTTTTATTCTACAAGATCCTGAGCTTCTGAATTGAAGGGAATTCAGGCCAAACTTGCTCATCGATACAACGACTTAACGTACTCTATGGAATCCCAATCCAAGCTTATAGTGGCATTAACCTCTCAAGTTGGTCGCAAATACCTTACCGGTATTACCGGAGTTCTTCTTGTCATCTTTATTATCGGTCATTTGCTTGGAAACTTGCAGTTGCTCGATTCCGATCCTGAGCGGTTTAACGCCTACGCAAAATCCCTTCACGATTTTGGACTGCTTCTCTATATCATAGAAATTGCACTTGCGGGTGTTATTCTTCTGCATGCTTTTATTGGGATCGCAATATTTATGCGAAAACTGAAAGCTCGCAAACATGGATATAAGGTCTCAGGACAAAAACAGGGGGGCAATGGAAAGCAGTCACTCGCTTCTCGATCAATGATCTACACAGGAATTGTTCTGCTGATTTTCCTGGTTGTGCACATCGCGCAATTCCGGTTTGGACCCGCAAAAGAGACTGTAATCAATAATGAACCAGCAATGGATCTCCATGCACTTGTTATGGAGACATTCTCAAATATCTGGTGGGTCATCTTTTATGTTGGTGTAATGGTTCTGATTGGCTTTCATTTGCGTCATGGGATCTGGAGCGCTTTGCAATCGCTCGGAGCCATGAAGCCACGCTGGTCCAAAGCGATTCATGGTGCTGCGCTGATTATCGGATTATTGTTGGCGATCGGCTTCCTGGTGCTTCCGATTATTATTTACGTCCGACAGGTATAGCAGGACAAGGAATAAGCCAAGGGCTCTAAGTACAAATTCTATCCTCGAAGAATCAAGCTCAAAACACGTTTCATACATGTCAGACTCAATTCTTAACGCACGGATTCCTGAAGGCCGTCTTGAAGATAAGTGGCAGAACTTCCTTGATTCCTGCAAACTGGTAAATCCGAACAACAAGAGAAAGCATACGATTATTGTTGTAGGAACCGGATTGGCCGGAGCTTCTTCCGCTGCGTCGTTGGCCGAGCTTGGATATAACGTTAAGGCATTCTGTATTCAGGATTCGGCTCGTCGTGCACACAGCATCGCAGCGCAAGGTGGAATCAATGCTGCGAAAAACTATCATGATGATGGCGATACAGTCTGGCGACTCTTCTATGATACAATCAAAGGGGGGGACTATCGTGCGCGAGAAGCAAATGTCTATCGACTGGCACAAATCAGCAATAACATTATCGATCAGTCTGTAGCGCAGGGCGTTCCCTTTGCGCGGGAGTATGGAGGGTTGTTAGCCAACCGGTCGTTTGGTGGTGCTCAGGTTTCTCGTACGTTTTATGCACGTGGCCAGACCGGGCAACAGTTATTGCTTGGAGCCTATCAGGCGCTTTCGAAGATGGTAGATGCTGGCAAGGTTGAGATGCTGCCACGTCAGGAGATGTTGGATCTCGTTGTTATTGAGGGCAAAGCACGAGGCATTATCACTCGGAATCTTGTGACCGGAGAGTACGAGCGTCATGTAGCAGATGCGGTTCTGCTTTGCACCGGTGGTTACGGAAATGTATTCTATCTCTCAACCAACGCAAAAAATTCGAACGTTACAGCAGCATGGCGATGCTATAAACGCGGAGCATACTTTGCGAACCCTTGTTATACGCAGATTCACCCAACCTGCATTCCGGTATCGGGGGACTATCAATCGAAACTGACCCTGATGTCGGAGAGTCTCCGGAATGATGGACGCGTATGGGTTCCGAAGAATGCCGACGACAAACGCCCTCCAAACCAGATACCGGAGTCGGATCGCGACTATTATCTTGAACGGAGATATCCCAGCTTCGGCAATCTGGTTCCACGTGACGTTGCTTCTCGCAATGCCAAGCACGTTGTTGATGACGGGCGTGGTGTAGGGGCAAGGGGCGTGGCTGTCTACCTCGATTTTGCCGATTCAATCAATCGCCTTGGTGTGGATGCAATTTCTGCTCGATATGGAAATCTCTTCGACATGTACGAGCGGATTACGGGAGAAAACCCCTACGAGAAACCGATGCGTATCTATCCTGCCGTTCACTATACAATGGGAGGCCTCTGGGTCGATTATCACCTTATGAGCACAATCCCTGGTCTCTTTGTCCTCGGAGAGGCCAACTTCTCAGATCACGGAGCAAACCGTCTTGGTGCAAGCGCTTTGATGCAAGGGCTTTCTGATGGCTATTTTGTGATCTCTCATACACTCGGAGATTATATTGCCAACAACAGTTTCCCTGATGTTAGTGATAGCAACGAAGCCTTTGCCGAGGTTGAAAGCGAATCCTCACAGCGAATAGAGAAGCTTCTCTCGATTCAGGGTGAGAGGACAGTCCTCGAATTCCATCGTGATCTTGGAAAAATCATGTGGGACAATGTCGGGATGTCCAGAAACAGGGAGGGATTAGGGAGTGCAATTTCAGAGATTCAAAAGTTGCGGGACGAATTCTGGCAGAATCTGAAAGTTCCTGGCCAGGCAACCACTTACAACAAAAATCTGGAATTTGCCGGACGTGTTGCCGATTTTCTTGAGCTTGGCGAGCTAATGGCAAAGGATGCGCTCCACCGTGAAGAATCCTGTGGAGGACATTTCCGTGAGGAGTATCAGACCGAGGAAGGAGAGGCTCTTCGCAACGACGAAGAGTTTACCTATGTCGCTGCATGGGAGTATTCGGACCTGAATGGTGAGTCGACGCTCCACAAAGAGAATCTTGAATTTGAGCGTGTTGCTCCGAGCCAACGAAGCTATAAGTAATTAAAAATTCAAAAGGAAGTCTGGTTCTATTGCTGCATCCTCCTTTTTGAATTTTGAATTTTTATTTTTGAACTGATCAAGCGATATGAAGCTTAGTTTGAAGATATGGAGACAAGAAGGACCGGATAAGGAGGGACGACTTGTTCGGTACCAGGTCGAAGCCAATCCACATATGTCGTTTCTCGAGATGATCGACGTGCTCAACGAGCAACTTATCAAAGCGGGGGAGGATCCGGTAGAATTCGATCATGATTGTCGTGAGGGGATCTGTGGCTCCTGCAACATGGTGATTAATGGTGTGCCGCACGGGCCTCTACGCGGGACGGCCGCCTGTCAGTTGCACATGCGACATTACAAGGATGGAGATACTATCGTTATCGAACCCTGGCTTGCTCGAGGCTTCCCGATTATCAAAGACCTTGTTGTCGACCGGAGCGCGTTTGACAGAATTATTGCAGCTGGCGGATATGTAAGTGTGGATACAGGTTCAGCCCCCGATGCAAATGCCATCCCGATTGAAAAGGTGAAATCTGATACTGCGTTCGACTATGCAACCTGTATCGGTTGTGGCGCTTGTGTTGCTGCCTGTCCAAACGCTTCGGCTTCTCTTTTCACGGCATCAAAAATTGCACATCTTGCTCTTCTTCCTCAAGGGGATGCTGAGAGGAAGACCCGCGTGGTTCGCATGGTTGATCAAATGGAGAAGGAGGGATTTGGTGATTGTTCAAATCATGGCGCTTGTGAAGTGGTCTGTCCAAAAGAAATTCCAATTGATGCTATTGCCTTCATGAGAAGGGAGTATATGAAGGCCGTTCTCTCGTAGTACCAGAGAACAGCGATTTCTTTAGCGCCTGTTTGTTGTAGGAGCAAAGCTTAATGAGTTGAAAGTTTATAGAGTCGAAGAGCTTGTGAGTCGAAAGTTGGGGGGTGAGAGCTTGAGATGTTATTATTGGTGCTGGCCCAAAGGGATTGGCTTGCGGGGTATATGCGCGACGTGCAGAACTACGACAGGTAGTAATTGAGAAAGAGACTATTGTCAATACGATTGTCGGGTATCCTCGATCGATAACGTTCTTTTCAACTCCTGAACGGCGCTCAATTGGTGATCTTCCCTTTTCATCTCCTCATTTTCGCCCATCAAGGCAAGAGGCTATTGTCTATTGAAGCCAACGTTCCCGACCTGTTTCTGGCCGGGTCGGTTGCCTGCGGGTGCAAAACATGGGAGACTTTTATTGAAAATGGACGAGAACATGCAAAAATTGTGATGGAGCAGATCCTTGCCTATGCTATTAAGAACTCAAGAGTGGAGGATCTTAATCTGAGAGGGAGGCTGAATGGTATTGTCTCCACACCGTTGCAGGGCTATATTGGGATTAATCCGTGTAAGTCTCAGGAATAATTACGCATGATACATATCAAGTTGCTATTCTCAGGACCGGAAATCCTTCCGTCAAATCAAGCTAACTCTTCACGTAGAAAAACACACCGCTTCAATCGGAGTGGTGGTTTTATGTGGTACGTTTTCCTCTTCGCATCTTTTTTTTATGTCACCAAGCTTTTCGCACAGGTGGAAGCACCGGTTAGTGGAGAAGGTCCGCGTTGGTTTGGAACTACCGGCAAATCGTTGCCATACGATACCTCGGCCCAGGAAGCGTTGGCCGAACGTGCGCTCGCAACTGCCGGTTTGCTCGAAGGAGCTATTGACCCGGAACAATATCATGTGGGGCCAAATGATATTCTGACGGTTACAATCTGGACTTCCAGGACTCAGCAGTATGATATTCTCGTGACACCTGATGCCAAGGTTTTGATACAGACTGTGGGGGAGGTGAATTTAAGGGATAAAACGTTAGCAGAAGCAGAGAAGGAGATCAAAAAGGCGGTTGCTCGTGTCTATAACGTTGATGCTTCAGTCTCTTTGAGGAAGATGAGAGAGTTCAAAGTGAACGTTACCGGTGCCGTTCGGCTTCCCGGTGCTGTGACTGCAACGCCTGCGACGCGGGTTTCGGAAGTGGTTGGTCTTGCTGGCGGGCCTTTACAACGGGGAAACCAGCGTGACATACTCATCTATCGACGAAAGCCTGAAGGAACCCGTGAGGTAATTCGTGTTGATCTACTTCCGTTCTTTGCTTTTGCTGATCTCTCCAGCAATCAGTTTGTGTGTGATGGCGATGTTATCAAGGTAGGTATTGTCGATCCGGACAATGTTGTGCAGATCTATGGTGAAGTTGCCATGGAGGGAGAGTATTCCTTCCAACCGACTGATTCGATCTCAACGATCATCAACGCATCGTTTGGGTTCACGGCTAATGCCCGTCGCGATTCAATCCTGGTAATAAGTGTCACAGAGGCAGGGGAGATAAGCAGTGAGACGTGGCATAGTTATCTGAATGATGGAATACTCACAAATGATCGTGCTCTCCAGAACGGTGACAGGATATTTGTTTGGGGCAAACCCAGGTTTCGTCAGCGGGATCAGGTCGTTGTGGCTGGAGAAGTGCAGCAGCCGGGGGTCTATCCGATTGTTCCTGGCTCGACAACCTTGCGGGAGTTGATTTCCATGTCGGGAGGATTTACTCAAGAGGCTTCCCTGATCGATGCAGTACTTATTCGCCGTGAAGCCATCGGACAACCCGATGAGTATTTCCGGTATGTTAGCGCGATTGAGTCTACGAATCGAACATTAGATGAGCAAGCATACTTCCGGACGAAGTTGTTGGAGCTAGCCAAGCAGGGTGAGATGGCAGTAGATTTTCGTGCTCTCATGAACGGAGATGAATCGCAGAATATCCCGTTGATGAGCAATGACTCACTTTACGTGCCGGTGCTTCTCGGCCATATTCGTGTTTCGGGCAAAGTGAAGAATCCGGGACACTTTCTTTACGAGTCGGGTTCAGAGTATGAGGCATATGTTGATAGGGCTGGAGGATATGGTTGGAAGGCGGATAAAGGTGAGACGCAGGTTATCAAGGGGAGATCAGGGGATCGATTCCCGGCTAAAGATGAAGAGAACTATATCCTTGAACCAGGAGATGCAATTTTTGTTCCTGAAGAGCAACCTTCAAATTTCTGGGAAAGTTTTACGATTGCGTTAACGATTGCGACGCAAACGACTGCGATAGTTGCTCTTGTCATAAGTCTGACCGGAAGCAACAATCCGTAGAGAAACTATCCTACCGAGACAGGATTGATCCGATAGAAGCATAAATGTGTATGGATAATCAACGCTTGAATGAGGGGGAGAGTACCTTGTTCCCTGAGACCCCTCAACAAAGTTCAGCACGACTTTACGATTACCTTGTGGTCGTTTGGCGGCACAAACGTTTCTTTGTCATCTTCACGATAGTTGGTCTTCTTCTTGCAATAGCCTATTCTCTGACCATCCCCTACACGTATGTTGCCACTGCAACGTTAATGCCGCCTGAGCGGGAATCGGGGTCACGGTCAAATTTTACATCGCTCATACAATCGGGTGGTATAGACCTGTTCGGTCTTGGAGAAACTTCTTCAGGGCGCATCTTTATAGAAATGCTTCAGAGTCGCACACTTGCCGACAGCTTGATAGAGCGATTGGATCTGATGGAGCGACTTGGACTCCCGGAAAGCCGTATTGTTGCGATAGATGAGTTGAAGGGGAAAATCGAGGTTGAAGAAACGAAGTCAGGCGTCATTATGATCGGGTTCAGCATAGGCACGCCCCGGTTCCCGAGTGATGAAGATATTACCAAAGCGAAGACTCTTTCGGCAGAGATTGTGAACGAGGCCATCGAAGTCCTTGATATTCTGAACAGGGAGAAGATGGTCACTCAAGCGAAGAGCTCTCGTGAGTTCCTTGGTCGTATGGTAGAGTTGAAGCAAGCCGAGCTTGACTCAGCCCGACTGAGGATGGCTACGTTTCAGAAAGAAAACCGGGCCTTTGCTGTCGATAAACAATTAGAGCTTGTGGTTAAGTCGCTCGCTGAAACTCAGTACAGGATTCAGACGCTTGAGCTTGAGATTGCTTCAGTGGAGCAGGAATTCCGGCCTGACGCACAGGTCCTTGCCAATATGAGGGGAGAGCTTGCGGAGCTACGACAACAGCAAGCAGCAATGTCTACAAGAGATGTCCTGGGTATGAATCTGGACAATGCTCCCGATATTGCTATGGAGTATTTGAAGCGGCGACTTGATCTTGAGGTGGCAACGCAAGTATACTCCTATCTCGTGAGCCAGTACAATTCCGAACAGGTGCAGGAGGCACGTGACTTGCCAACAATTTCGGTGCTCGATCCGGCTGTTCCGCCTGAGTATCGTTCCGCTCCTCGCCGTACGTTCCTGGTAATGATCTCATTTTTCATCATAGTCATAATTGGCGTTGTGCTGATCTTTTTGCTCGAATGGTTTGGCAAAGATGTTCGCAGGTTCAGTTCCGATTACTTCCCTCGATGGGTTAAACGAATCCTGCGTCTTCCTTCTACTTCCGGAGGTTGAGTTCGTATGAATTCGGGGACTACAACTTCGGGCGATAGCTTGGAACAGATCAGGGTACTTGCTATTGACAAAACGGCTGTACTGGCGCATGTTCGTGATCGGTGGGACAGACTTTCGGCACACCAGGAGATCGATCTTGCTCTACTTTCACCCGATTCATGGATAGAAAACTTTCGCACCTACCGATTTACATCTTCAGATGCCTATCATTTCAAGGCCGTCGTGGGGAAGGTTATCGGGATTGGCCGTGAGTTGAAAGCGATCTATCGTTCGGGATTGTTCAAAGCGTTTCGTCAGACTCGTCCTGAAGTTGTGCTGATGTTCGAGGAGTCCTTCTCCTTCTTTGCTCTGCAAACACTTATTGCCCGGAGGCTATTCGCTCCGAATGCCAGGTTGGTCTTCTACAGCAACAACGTTACTTCATATAAAATTCCTGGCTACAGGCTTTCTAGACTCTACCGTGCGATAGCCAGGATTGTCACTCCACGTTGTGATGTAGGATTATGTGTGAACGATGCCGCCGAGAGAGTCCTCCGGGAAGCGGGCTATGGAATCGAAATCCGCACGCTCTTCTATGGGATTGATGAACGCCGGTTTGCTCCTGTCGAACGGATAAAAGCACGGAATGAGGTAGGCCTTTCCCCCGATCAAAGAGTCTTGCTCTATGCGGGTCGTTTGATTGAATTGAAGGGAGTACAGGATTTGATCGCAGCCTTTGAGGGCCTGTACAAGAGACGGCCAGACGATAAATTAAAGCTTCTGATCGTCGGTGATGGGCCTTATAGAGAAGCGTTGCTTCAACAGGCAAATGCTCTTGATGCAAAAGAAAGAATTGAGTTCCGTCAGGTAGTTCCGATCGAGTCGATGCCGACCCTGATAGGCGCCTGCGACATGTTGGTTCTTCCCTCACGGAAAGAATTCAACGAACAGTTCGGGCGTGTGAATGCTGAAACGATGCTGTGTGGAACAACTATAGTAGCATCGACAAGTGGAGCGATCCCGAAAGTGTTAGGCGAAAACGGTTTTGTTTTCGAGGCCGGTAATGTTGAGGAATTGACTGAGAAGATTATCTATATACTTGAGCATCCTGGTGAAGCAGAGGACCGAAGAACCAAGGGGCGAGCTTATGCTTTGAAGCACTATTCTACTCAGGCGGCTATTAGGAATCTGCTTCAACTTATTAAAGATATGACCGGAGAACGATAAGCGTTGCATACCCTGTTAGCTGATAGAACGCGCCGTGAAACGGCAATGACACAGGATCGCTTCCTTCGCGACCCTATAGGCATGCTCATGCTTGTTCTGAGTGCGTTTATTCTGGGGTATGGTGGTGTCGGGTGGATAGAAACTCCTTTTCGAATCAAGTTCTTCGAGGCATGGGCCGGGGCAATTTTCTCCGGGATTGAGGTCATCATTTTGCTATTACCCTGTCTTGCCATGATTCGCCGCATTGTCAGTGATGACTTCTACATATCACCATCCCGGTTGACCATGCCTGTTGTACTACTTGCTCTGTACATGGCGATCATCCCTTTCATCAGGATGACTTTTGCCGAGGGAGGATTTCGTATCCCGATGGAGGCAAACTTTGTTCCCTTCTTTATCATTATGTTTTTTACCTGGCGTCTGATCTTTCATCCATCAGATGTGCGATTGATGGTCTGGATGTTGATCGTTTGTATCGGCTTCCGATGTGTTGAAGGGGTGGCAATATGGTTCAGCAACGACATAATCTGGGGGCTCCTGACAGGTTGGAGAGATGGATTACTTCTGTCGCTCGGTCTGTGTGGTGCGTTGTTTGCCTACGTTATCAGACCGGAAGGTGAAGAATGGTACGCAAAGATTCGCAAGGCTTTGTATATGATTTTTCCCCTGGTGATTTTTGTCTTTATCGCTTCGATGCGGCGTTCCTATATGCTCGGCCTTGTGCTCACAATTCCAATCCTGGCATTCTATCTCAAGCCCGCGGAGAGGAAGCGTCTTTTCAGGATTTTGCTTCTGGTTGCACCGTTGTTCATTGCTGCCATCTTTATAGTGGGAGCAGATCGTTTTACCAATCGAATAAGTGGGATTACTTCTCCAGGAGAAGAAAGCTCTGCAGCATGGAGGGTAATTGAGTACTACAACGTCTATCGGATGGCCCTCGAACGTCCGCTTTTTGGTTGGCCCTGGGGGTTTGCGTTCATTAATTATACCGGGATTGAGTTAACCTGGCTGAATATCCTGATCCCTCATAATGTCTATCTGTATGTTGTCATGCGTAGTGGACTTGTTGGCCTTGTCTTTTTTATCTGGTTGATCTGGAGATATGTACGACTTAGTCTCGATACCGTCAGAAATACTCCTTCACCAGGATACAGGTTCCTTGCTCTCTGGATGGCGAGTGCAACATTCCTTGTTGTCACTTCCGGTATAACAAACCCTGTCTTTGCCAGTAAATTGATAATTCTCATCCCCTTTTTGATGACTCTTACGAGTTTTCTCCCAGGCGCTATCAGATCAAACAACAAAGGGGAAAAAAAATCCCTTGCATACTATCACGATTCGGCTGATCTTTTCGTCAAAGAAAGGAACCATTCATCATTTTGAGATATAACCTCTCTATGCACGTACGCAGTTTACTCAGTATCACAGCCTTGCTGCTCCTGACAGCGTTCCGTTCAACCTATGCCCAAGGTGATCAGGCGTTCCCACATCCTCAAGCTGAAGTGCGGATCATCACGAGTGATGTTTCATCAGTAATCCTTGAAGTAAATCAGCTTAAACCCGTCCTGGATTCAGAGGGGTTTCTGGTTCATAATGCACGCCGCTATCTCTTCAGGGAGGAGTTTAATGCCCTTCCGGAATTGCACTTCAGATTGGCAGTTCCAACAAATGCCGGCAGCCTCAGAGTATCAGTTCAAAAAAATGGAGAGAACGTCGAAGGGCTTGGGTCTCAAGGAGTTGTCAATGGCCTTAATTCGCAACAGCGCGAGGAGATTGAGATTCTTGGAGAGTCAAGACTTCGTTCCCTGCGGACCGTTTTCATTGTATGGCGCCCCTTTCGACTGCAAGGAAGATCGCTGATCTGGTCACCCGAAGCTACTATCAAGCTTGAGTGGGACGCAACGGGCGACATGGAGAAGGGAGAGGGTATGATTGCCGAGGAGATTCCGGTGATTGAAGAGGAACTCCGAAAATCTGTTCTGAACTATGACCAGGTACGATCGTTGCCCGGGTTTTCGACATCAACACAAAGAACACTTCTAAGCCGGGCAGATTCTGATTGGGGCTTAGGTGAAGAGGCACTGATTTTGCTGGTTCCGGAGACCGGAATTTATACGCTAAGTATAAAAGAGCTTGTTGCGGCAGGATTGCCTTCTGGTGTTAATATCAACGATCTCCGCCTTCGAAATCGAGAAGAATTCGTTGAAATTCTCGTTTATGACAATGGTATAAAGAATGTGTTGGATGCCGAGGACGTTCTGGAGTTTCTTGGTGTGCGCAATCCGGGTGAGCCTGGCATTTATTTTAACGAGATTACCGATACCAATGCTTACGTGTTGACGTGGAGTGGGGGAGAGGGCAATCCCCCAGTAATAGTGCAGAGCAAGCAGAACCAATATGACAACGTAATTGAGTCATACGATTCAACAATCCATATTGAAAAGGAAGAGTTCTGGTTTGGAGGATTGACGCTGCCGAAATATTTGGATGGCGACGTCCGTACGCTCCATACGACCGAACGTGTTCCACATGAAAGGTTCTATTGGCGTAAATCAAGACTGACGATACAGAATCCACTCACCTTCGACTGCTCTCCTGTATATGGGCCGGGATTACGAACAACTATGGACGTACGCGTTGCTGGCATTACGTATGTGGATGTTGCCAAAGGTTCCGTATCCCCTCCGCAGGAGATGACGTTCATTCTGAATGGTATTACAATAGGAACGGCATCGATTCGAGACACCGCAGATACAACAGTCTCCTTTTCATTCCCTTCAAATTATCTCATAAACGGAACCAACAAGCTCATCGTTCGACTTACCCCGCATGATAGTATTAGGAACGAAGTGATTATTGACTATCTGGAGTTGGAAGGACGGTGGTATGCTATGGCAGAGAACCATTCGTTAGTGGTGCCTGCAACTCCAGCTCTTCATACCGGACTCTCCATTGTCGGTTTGCCAGGACCTGATGTCGGTTTGCCAGGACCTGATGTCCGGAGCATAGTTTCCGGGGAAACCTATCGTGCTGACTCCGTGGAACGGGGTTATCTATTCAGACTCTCTTCCAGGGCCGGAACTGCCCTTCGCGGATTTCCCGGCTTTTACGCTAAGGTAGGGGAGGAGCAAGCTGTAGCTGATGCTCCCGGGAGAGTTGGTGTCATGGTTGTGGAAGTGGAGCCAAACTCTGAGGGGGGGCGTATCCTCCGAAGTGAACATTTCAAGACGGGAGAATCGTTCGATGGGTGTGACGCGTTTGACAAAGCGGCCGATTTCCTCGACGAAGTCGAGGATAGCAATATTGTCCTGGCTGGACTTGCGTTTGCAACGGGTTGCAAAGAGAAGTCAGAGGCCTTTATCCAAGCATTTAAGGGACTTGGAAGCAGAGTAGTAAGTGAAAAGGATCTGTTTGCAGGTGCCTGGGTCTTTGCAGCGAGGAAGGGGGACCCAAACTCAGCGGTTGAGAAATTTGTGGCGGATGATCAGGGGATAACGGCTAACCTGTTCATTCCCGATCCAAATGGAAATAGGTGGAGAGCCGTAGCTCCAATATCAGGAGGCAATGGGGAAGAGGTCACCATCAGCACCCTTCTCGAACCCAGAATCCGACATCATAATGGTGACCAACTTATAGAAACGACAAACCAGGCCGACCTGATTATCATCACACACTCAGCCTTCGCAAGTGAGGCTGAAAGACTTGCTTCACATCGTCGTTCACATGATGGCTATTCCGTCGTAGTTGTAGACATTGAAAGAATCTATGATGAGTTTAATGATGGAGTAAAGGATCCGGTAGCAATTCGACGCTTCCTTCAGTATGCCGATACGAACTGGGCAGAACCCAAGCCTGCTTTCGTGACGCTCTTTGGAGATGCTTCGTGGGATTCGCAGCAACGAATGCTCGGGTCGATTATGATCGATTATATCCCGAGTTTTGGAGTCCCATCGACCGATCAACTCTATGTGGTTGCCTTTGGGGATACCACACTCACTCCCCGTCAATTCATCGGACGACTTCCGGCTACATCGTCGGCCGATGCTAAGGCAATTGTCGACAAGCTGATCGAGTACGACTCTCAGCCTCCAGCCCGATGGAACAAAAGGTTTGTCTTTGCAACCGGGGGATTGAAGGTGAGAGAGCGCGACCGGTTGCGCGATGATGCGTTGATCTTGGCCGGGAATGTGACTGGAAGTCCTCTTCAAGGAGAAGCGATTGTCATCTCCCGGTCAGGGCAGACCGACAGTGACTTGAGTTTGCCAAGCACAGTGGATGGTGATACTGTCAGAAGAGAAGTTAATAGAGGGGCGGTATCCCTCGACTTCAACGGTCATGGTGCAACTACAACCCTTGATTTGAACTTCGGTTATCCTGAAGATTTTGACAACGAGGGTCGCTACTTCATTTTTTCTACATGGTCGTGTCAGACCGGTCTATACAGTGATCCCGGCAAGACGCTCCGTAACGAACGGTTCGTGACAATACCGGGTAAGGGGGCAATTGCTTCGATAGGGGCGACAAGTTACTCCTTTACAAATGTCGACTTCAAAATTCGTGAAGGCATTTACTCCAGATTTGCAGATCCTGATGGAAATGTTCGGCTTGGACCATTGTTTGCGCTTGCCAAGCATGATATGTTTGCATTGTACAACTTCGGGTCGTTATATGAGCAATTCGGTCCCCGTTCGCGCACACATATGTTGATGTATAATCTGCTGGGCGATCCTTCCATGCGAATCCCAATTCGTCGAACCCCAGAGCTTGCAATTCCAGGCGAATCCGCAGTTATCTTGAATGAGCAGAATAAAGAGCCGGAGTTAGGTGATACGCTTTTGTTAGTCCGTGCTGCCCTTTGGAATTACGGTCGTCCCCTGACCGGTATCCCCTTTGATTCGGGGGTTGTTGTCAGGGCAACGCTAATTGATCCACTTGGAGAGCAAACATCGGTTGAATTGAAGATTAGCCGTCTCGTCCGGTTCGATTCGATACATGCTACGTTGCCCATTGGAACCACTGCAGGCGAATATGTTGTGAAGCTCGAAGCAGATCCTGAAGGAGTTGTCGAAGAGACATGGCTCAAAGATAATATCCTGACGCTCTCATTCCTGCTACGTGGATCCCAACCGTTGCCCCTGGAGCCATTACCTTATGGGGTTGTAGAGGCATATGATGATATAACGATTCGATTATTGAATCCTGCCTCTGGTCCCGGTGCAAAGTTTACTCTTGATACGGTGCCGACGTTTAACTCGCGAGCCTTGATATCGAGCGATCAACACGGGAAAGTTGAGTTGCAGGAGTTGACGACAACTTGGGAGTTCTCAGTCCCATCGCAATTGAGGGATGCAACGCAGTTCTGGTGGAAAGCAATATCCACTTCCGGTGATCCTGACCTGGCAGAACGATTCCCTCTTGTTGAATCCTTTACAGTTGAGAGGGGCAATCCAGATGTTGTCGAGGTGAGTGGAGTTTATCAGATGGCAACCACTCATCTTGTCGATCTGGTAAACACCCCTCAGGGGGTTGGACCTGGTACAAGAGCTGTTCCGATCTATCTCTACGCAGTCGGACAGACTCGAGTAGACAGTATAATCCCGAGTCTGGAACTGGATGGAAAGCGAATTACGGTGCGGATCGGGAGCATAGATTATCGCAAGGGGAATGTGACCGGATTAAGTGTCATCGTACTGCCGCCAAACGATGTTGTCCCTCTGATTGATACTGTCTTCAACTTCGATAAAGTCCGGATTGCTGACTTTAAAGATCTTGTGGACAACCATATTGAGCCCGGCCAACGGGTCCTTCTTGGTACAAGTGGCATCTCATTCTTTTTCGGAGCTGATGGTCCGAAAGAAATCAGGTCTGTACTCAAAATGCTTGGGAGCAGAGTCGCCGACGATACTCTGACTTTTCTTGATTATGAGGGGTCATATGCATTGATAGGTGGGAAGGGGGTTCCACCCGATCAGGTCAAAGAGGCCTGGCTGCCGGCACGCCCTCTCAGAAGAGAAGGGAAGATTCCTCCGTTCCCGGTCGAGTTGTTTGATACGATTACTGCTATTCCAAGGGCAGGAGTCTGGAAGAGTCCGACGTTCGGTCCGGCAACTGCCTTCCGACAAGCCACGTTCAGTCTCGATCCTGTCTCATCGGAATCCCTTGATGTTGTTGTGCTCGGAGTGCACCGCGATGGAATTCGAGATACACTGATTACCCAGATAATTTCTTCTGATCTAAAGAGTATAGATCTTCGCTCAATTGATGCTCTGGAATATCCACGGGTTGAAGTCCTGGCCGGATTTACAGCCGATACATTGCAGCGGCTTCAGTCGGTATCGGTTGAGCTTGATCCATCTCCCGAACTGGCCATCGTCCCTTCAACTGTCCGCCTCTCTCCCGATTCCATTCTTCAGGGTGATCCTGTGGCATTTGAGGCAACTGTAATGAACCTGACTTCCTTCCAGTCAGCGACCAATGTTCAATTTCAGGTCGATGAGCTTGGAGAACTTGGTGGGATAATCGATTCAGGCATTATAGATGAAATTGCACCTCTCAACTCGGCTCAAGTAAAGCTTGCGATCAATACAAACAGATTCCGTTCGAACAGAGTATACAGGCTCCTTGTGAACTCAGATGACAGACCGGGCGAACCCTATACATATAACAATCGGCGTGGCCCCCTTCCTTTGAAGGTTGTCACCGATGGTATTCCCCCGGGCTTCGCCCTCTATGCAGATGATAATCGTTTAATCGACGGCGATTTTGTCTCGCCACGGCCAACGCTTGAAGCCCGTGTCTTTGATAACTCAGTTCTTGCTCTCGATTCAATTCAGGCGGTGACAATGGTACTTGATAACCAGTGGATTACTGTTAAGGAGGGTGGAATCCTCGAGTCTTTTGTTAAAGGCGATTATAGGGCATCATTCCGCTACACTCCTCCAGAGCCTTTAGCCGAGGGACCACATGATCTACTAGTTTTTATCAAAGATGCTTCTGGAAACGGGGACACTTCGGAAATCATAACATTCTTTGTCGAACCTGATGTGAGCCTCCGTACGGTAGCCAATTGGCCCAATCCGTTTGCAAAGAAGACAACGTTTACGTTTATGATAACAGGTGAAGCCCCGCCTGAATCTGGCGAGATTGCCATCTTTACTCCGTCCGGTAGAAAGATCAAGACAATATATTTGGGTCAGAGGGATCTTTCTGCAGGTGATCTTTCCATAGGCCATAATACTGTTGAGTGGGATGGTCTTGATGCGGACGGAGATCGGCTCGCCAACGGGGTATACTTTTACCGATTGAAAGTGAGCGCCGCAGGCAAAACAACAGAGGTGATTGAAAAACTTGTGGTACTGAGATGAGATGCTGCCAGAGAACCGATGTTTCGACCAGAAGGCGACAGTCTTTGGCACGGATAATTTTTGGGAAAATGGTTGATGTCGTCTGTAGCATCAAGCTGGAGGGTGATTTGTCATGTACGAAATCCCCTCTCTATGATGTTGTTGCTACAGATCAAATTAGGTTAGGCAATTACGGGGTCAATTGCCCAACTGTTTGTATTTCCCAACCAGACCATTATGACTTTTGGTGAGGTAACTTCCGGAAGGTAGTGCACCGTGACGAGGGCGGATCCTTTTAGAGCGTCATACTCCTTGTATTCAACCTTTGTGACCCCGTCAAGCTTGTTAAGTGCTTCGCTATAGTCCATCAAGGCTTGTTCGTAGGGAACTCCGACAACTCGTCGTATGATAGTATGATCATTACTGAGCGTAATCCATCCACTTACAAGGCCTACTGTAAAGATCATGCTCAGACCCAGAAGGGCTATTGGGATATATTGGACTATTGTTCTGTGTACTTGCTGTTTCATCGTGAACCTCCATAGGGCATTATCTATACTCTCTTATACTCTTCAGATGTTCCTTTCATAGAAACGATTACTTTGACTTCTATCTTGTAGAAAGGTTCAATGAAAGTATCAGTCCCTATGGTCTATTCTTTCTCAGTACTATCCTCCTCGACCAGAGAGTTCCCTTCGAGTCGCAGAGTTCTGGCATCGGGAAAAGCTTCAAATGCCCGGTCATAGTCATGAGTTGCGATAACGAAGAGGTTACTGGTCTTTCTTCGTGCGGCCAGAAAACTGAAAATATCACGGGATGTTTCGGGATCAAGATCGCCGGTCGGCTCATCAGCAAGAATAATGGCGGGATCGCTTGATAAGGCGCGGGCAACTCCAACCCGTTGAGCTTCGCCTCCAGAGAGTTGGTCAGGGTATTTTGAACGTACATGGCTCAATCCAATCTCAGCAAGCGTCTGTAGGGCTATTCTATTGATTTCCTTCGAAGATTTTAGCCGAATGGATAGGGCAAAACGCATGTTTTCGTAGACGTTACGGTCTTCAAGAAGGCGATCATCCTGGAAGATCAGCCCCATTCCCCTTCGTATCCTTGGCAGTTTACCGGGAGCAATCGTTCCAATATCTCTATCGTTGACCTTAATACTTCCTTGCAAAGGCTTAAGATCACCGTAAAGTGCGCGGATCAGTGAAGTTTTGCCGGATCCTGTCGGGCCAATCAGCAAGACCGCTTCCCCTGGGCTAACAGTAAGGGATGCTTCCCGAATAACTGGCATTCCACGATGCGCAATTGTCACATTATCAAGTCTGATCATTCTGTCCCTTGTGTGCCATTACCGTACGTTGTTACCGGTCGTGCCTTCGATTATTGATGATTTTCAAGGCCATATCTATTGCCTGTACTGTGCTTGTTTCATCGGCAATACCCTTTCCTGCGATTCCATATGCTGTACCATGATCAGGCGAGGTCCGAACAATCGGAAGCCCGGCAGTGATGTGTACGCCTGCGCCACGGGCGATCATTTTTAAGGGGATAAGTCCCTGGTCGTGATAAGAGGCCAGCACTCCATCATATTCTCCCGGCCGATATCGGGCAAAAAAGCCATCAGCAGGAAATGGTCCCTCGGCTAAATAACCGTTGGAACAAAGGTTGTTAATTGTTGGAACAAATATTTTTTTCTCTTCCCAACCAAGTATACCATCCTCACCTGCGTGTGGATTCAGGCCAAGAAGGGCGATACGAGGGGAGGCAATACCAAAATCTTCTCGTAAAGATTTGTGGAACGCAATAAACTTCTCTTGAATCAAATCGGAAGTGATGAGAGAAGGAACATCCTGTAAGGGGAGATGTGATGTGGTCAATGCAACTCTGAGGGTCTCTGTTGCAAGAATCATCAAAGGTGCGTTTCCTCCCGAAAGATGAGTGATCATCTCTGTGTGACCTAGCCAGTTGAATCCGCCAAGGTTCAGACCACTTTTTGAGATGGGCATTGTGACAAGTCCTTCTGCCTCATCCCGAAGCAACATCTCGACACCTCGAGTAATAGATTCACCTGCTAAACGACCGATCTCAGCCGATAACGAACCGAACGCAAGGGGTTCGTTCACAGGAAGATTGAGAACCGGAACCTGGTGGGAGTTAATCGAAAGGTCGGAGTTGTCGATACGTGCTGTGGAAAGTGAAAGGGCGTCTATTGTCTCGGCAATGAGCCTGAGATTGCCGACAATTATTGGGCTGAACTTGATGATGTCGAGAGTTTTTGTCAGTCCTTTCAGCAGGACTTCCGGACCGATACCATTGCAATCTCCGATTGAGAAGACGAGGCGTGGTAAATGATCTCCTGTACTCATGGAGTTGATGCAGCAATGTTCTCCCGGACCTCCTCACTGATCGGATCATTCTCGACAAAGGTTTGAGCCTTTTCAACATCCTTAACACTTCCGCACATAAGAGGACAACGTTGATGTAGACTTTCGGGGACAAGGTCGAGAACTCGATTACGACCATCTACTGCAAGGCCACCTGCTTGCTCAATCAGCATCGCAAGAGGATTCACCTCGTACATCAGGCGCAATTTACCTCTTGGAGATTTTTTGTCTGCGGGATAGAGGAAGATGCCACCATACATCAGGGTACGGTGAACGTCAGCGACTGCCGTACCAATATATCGAAGGCTGTAGGGACGTTTCGTCTCTGAATCTTCGTCTTTCAGGTAAGCGATATAGTTTTGCATTCCCTCGTGCCAGCGTAATGAATTCCCTTCGTTAATCGAGTAATAGCCGCCATGCTCCGGCATTTTGATTGAGGGGTTTGAAAGTAGGAATTCACCAAGCGTTGGATCATACGTGAACATATCGACGCCATTGCCGGTTGTATAGACAAGGGCCGTGCTCGAACCATAGAGCGCGTATCCGGCTGCAACCTGTCGGTAACCTGGCTGAGTCAGATCGTCCATATCACCTGTTTGATCAATGTCCGGGGAGACACGGCGGAAGATCGAGAAAATGGTGCCAATCGTGACATTTATGTCGATATTGGAAGAACCGTCCAGAGGATCGAAGAGCAGCACGTAGGAGCCTTTCTGCAGAGCGTCAGGAATCGGGATAATCCCTTCAGCCTCTTCGGACGCCATAGCACAAAGATGGCCACCGTAACGCATAGCTTTGATAATTGTCTCGTTTGAAAAATCATCGAGCTTTCGTACGGCTTCGCCATGAACGTTCTCATCACCGGTTGTGCCGAAGACATCCGCGAATCCGGCACGGCGAACCTCGCGTGAGATAACTCGGATTGCAAGCATCAGATCGCGCAGCAGACGACTGAAGGCTCCTGTTGCATACGGATGGAGATGTTGTTGGTCGGCTATATGCCGTTCAATCGTGATCAGAGAACTTCTATACGGCATTAGCGATGTTCGCGATGTGCATGTTTGTTTACTGTATTCTTTGGACGGACTGTCAATACAGGGCATGGTGCTTCACGCACCACACGTTCGGCAGTCGATCCAAAAATCAAATGTTTGAGTCCACGCCGACCGTGTGTTGCGATAATAATCAAGTCGATATCGTTCGCCGTTGCATACTCGATGATAGCCGAACTTGCCCTTCCTTGTGCCAGCGCAGTCTGAGTTTTCAGTCCGGCAAGCTCTTCCGAAGAGGCAATCTTCTCGATGTTAACCCGGGCTGACGACTCCATCTCTTCACCCAGATTCATTGTACCGATTGGGGTTAGGCCAGCTTCAGTAGGGAAGACAGCCGGCTCAATCACATTGAGTAGATGTAATTCCGCATCCCACCGTTCCGTAAACGTGCGTGCATATCCTAATGCATGATGAGCATGATCGGAAAAATCGGTCGGAGCTAATATCTTGCGAATCGAATAATGCATAATCTTGTGGTTATATCTTCCGTAGTATACAGACAAGTCGCTATACATGACAACAATTTTCTTGTATGTCACTATTTCTCGCAACGTAACCCTTAAATAACTGAACTGAGCGAACGGCTGAGCAGAGGAGTCTCAAAACTATCAAATTATATGAAGGCTGAACAACTTAGGCGTATTCAGAACGCAATGAAAGAGGCAGGCGTGAAGGCGTGGCTTCTTTCGAATTTCCGCGATTCAAACGTCATTGCTTCTCGCCTCGTCGGTTTTTCTCCGGAGATCCATCAGACAAGGCGATGGGCGCTACTGATTCCTGATGAGGGAGAGCCAAAAGGACTTATTCATCGTATCGAATCACATCTTGCCCAATCGATGCCTGATTCAGTCACCTTCTATTCCAGTCAAAACGAATATGAGGATGGATTGCGGGGAATGCTTACCGGTCTTTCCGAAGTGGTGATGGAGTACTCGCCAAAGAACGCCCTGCCTGTGGTTGCGAAAGTCGATGCAGGAACGGTTGAGCTTGTTCGTTCTTTTGGGGTAAACGTCGTCTCCTCTGGGGAGTTGATAGCACGACTTGATAGCACGCTAAGCCATGCTCAGCTCGAGTCGGCTATTCGAGCAGGTCAGGAGTGCCGTCGCGTTATGATGGAAACCTTTGGTATGATTCGAGACAGGATTCTCGCTGAAACCCCGATAACGGAGTATGATGTAGTTCAATATATTCTTGGTCAGTTTGAGACTTCAGGATTGATCGCAGAGCATGAGCCAAACTGTTCAGTAGGTCCAAACAGCGCAAATCCACACTATCAACCGACGGCTGAGTCTGCATCCCCGGTTGAGAGGGGGTCATTTGTTTTGATCGATCTCTGGGGAAAAGAAAAGACGGAGGGATCAGTCTATGGAGATATTACCTGGACAGGATATGTTGGCGAGACTGTTCCCGATGAGTATGAAGATGTATTCCGGATTGTCCGAGATGCCCGTGATGCCGTGCTCGAGGGAGTACGGGAAGCTTTCGAGGCTGGAAGGGGAGTGACAGGGGCTGAGCTTGATGACATTGCTCGGACCATCATTGACAATGCTGGGTATGCCGACCAATTTATCCATCGGACTGGTCATAGTATCAGTGCAGACTTGCATGGAGCCGGGACGAACCTTGATAATTTTGAGACAAGAGATGAACGACCAATTTTTCCGTCAACTTCCTTCTCGATTGAGCCAGGGGTTTACCTGCCGGATCGTTTCGGAATACGGTCTGAGTTGGATGTTGTTATCTCCGGTTCCGGAAAAATTCTGGTGCCGACGGAGCCTTTACAGGAGCACGTTATCCCTATCCTTGCTGAATAAAACTGATTGAACAGAATGGAGAAGATGAAGATGAATCGCCTCGTCATATTGCTGACCTGTTCCCTTGTGCTCTTTGTGAGGGATTCTCTTGTTGCCTGGTCGCAACCGGGAGATGAGGATCGACGCTACAGAATGGCGCAGAACTATGAGCGGGAAGGAGACCTTGCAAGTGCGGCACGCATCTACCTGGAACTGCTTGAGATTGATCCCGATTCCCGAAGTTACTTTGATGGATTGAAAAGGACGTGGCTACAGCTTGGGAAGTTCACTGAACTTGAACCAATTGTTGCCCGACACCTTGAACAGTATATAGACGATGTTGAGTTGCTAATACTATATGCCGAGCTTCTGCACCGGGCAGGCAAAACGAAACTGGCAGAGACGAAGTGGAGAGAGGCTCTTGATGCGGGTTCAAGAGATGTGGGGACGTACATCCTGGTAGGCGAATCCTATTCCAAACTCAGGTTGTTCAGCAGGGCTGCGGAGACATACGAAACCGCTCGCAAACGATTTGGCCGCAATATGGTAGTGGTTGACCGTCTTGCCCGCCTTTACGCAATTCTTGGAGAGTACAAGAAGTCGGCAAATGACTATGTCGATCTTCTGGGCGATCAGCCAGGGCGATTGAGCTACGTACAATCCGGGCTTAGCCTGATTACAGGCACACCTGCTGGTATCGAGGCTGCAATTGAAGTAACTGCCCATCTTGCCAAGGTGAGAAAGGGACGACCCGAGTATCTTGAACTCCTTGCATGGTTGTACACTGAAAAAGGAGATGACAGCTCTGCCTTTCAGACGGTTGTTCAACTCGACAAGTCACGCAAATCGCGCGGTTCCGATCTTTACGGTTACGCCGACCGGATGCTTCGACAAGCAAAGTATGATGTAGCTATCAGTGCCTACGAATATTTTCTGGATGAGTTTGATCGGAATCATGCGTTGACCCCATCAGTTATCTACAACTACGTTTACGCCTTGCAGCAGAGATATAATGAGCAGGGGAGTCTTACAAAGGAAACCGCACACAACCTGATCAAACAATATCAGGAAGTCCTTCAATATGGAAAGAGGCATACTATTGGAGACCAAGCTATTCTGGCGATTGCCGAACTTCAGGCTGATGTGTTGAATGATCCGAAGGAGGCATTGAAGACATTGCAAGGATCACAGATCGATCGGCGTTCACCGATTGCCGTTGAGACTCTGTTGATGAAAGCCAGTATCACCCTCCGTCTCGGCAAACTCGATGAAGCACGTCGTCTCTACCGTGATGTAACTCTGCATCCGGTAACATCTACTGATGCAGAGAAGTATCGTGAGCTTGCCAGACTTCGATATGCTGAGACGTTGCTTTTCACCGGAGACTATACCGAAGGGGTCGATTCACTAACTACCTTGACACAGGATGTCGGTAGTGACGCTGTTAACGATGCACTTGATTGGTTGGTTCTATTGCAAGAACATCTTGAGGTCAACGATAGTGCGTTGCATCATTTTGTTCAGGGGCGGTACGGCCAGAGAAGGCGTGACTGGGACAAGGTCATCACTGAAATGCAGGTAGCCTACCAGGTGAGTCCCGGGAGTGGACTGGCAGATGATGCTCTCTACTCGAAGGCAGAGGGACTTCGGCAACAAGGAAAGTTTGCGGAGGCAATTGAGACAGCGCTGGTGCTTGTTGAGCAATACCCGGAGGGTACTCACGCGGATCAGGCTCTCTTCTTCGCCGCCCGGGTTGCAGAGGATGATTTGGTACAAAAGGAAAAAGCTATAGAACTGTATACAAAAATCCTGATCGATTACCCTCGTTCTCAGCGTTTAGGTGAGGCACGTGATCGGATCAGATCGTTGAGAGGGGAAGGAAGCTGAGGATCAGGGATAAGGGCGGAGAGAAGAAGGATGAAACAATGTTGAGAGAGATAGTGAAGAACGTTCCGAAGTGGATCTGTACGCCGAATTCTGTACGCTACCACCAATGTGGTTACGCTGCAGTCATTTATCTGGAAACCA
Organism: Chlorobiota bacterium; assembly: GCA_021296135.1. Classification (GTDB taxonomy): domain Bacteria; phylum Bacteroidota; class Ignavibacteria; order OLB7; family OLB7; genus JAGWAZ01. The sequence continues at coordinate 63,656 of JAGWAZ010000002.1, forward strand.
GATTACTCTGATCCTCGAGCAGCCTACCCGACGCCGCTCTACCGCAGGCAGAGGAGTGGACAACTTCACGGCGTCTGCTTGGCCTTGCTCCGCGTGGGGTTTACACTGCCATCCCGGTTACCCGAAGATGCGGTAAGCTCTTACCTTACCATTTCACCCTTACCCACCGTGGCGGGCGGTCTCTTTTCTGTTGCACTTTCCGTCGTCTCTCCAGAATTCTACGCTAACTGGATTGGACGCCCCCGATGTTATCGGGGCACGCTGTCCTGTGGAGTTCGGACGTTCCTCTCCGATACAAAGTATCGGAGCGACTGCTCGATCCACTTCGGAATCTATCTCCTGTTGACAATGATCGTATACCGTCTTTAATAACTGAAGACGTTTATCTGAAGCCAAATCTTTTACTCTCTTCGTCTTGGGGTATCTTGACCTGCCAGAGGCCAATGGCGATTCGAGGTGTGCAAAGAAGCATCGTGGCGCTAAATTCTCGACTATACTTCAACCGATTCGGCCAATTCCTCATCCAGAAGAAGACGTCCGCAATGCTCGCAATAGAAAACCTGCTCATGTCGACGCATTTCAACCAAAGTTTGCGGTGTTACGGCTCTGAAGCAGCCTGAGCATGCTCCTTTCCTGACTTTTACGACGGCATCAGGATGCTTTGCCCGAACATAGCCGTAGCGTTCCAGTAACTTTTCGGAAAGCTCTTTCAATGCCTTTTCACGTTGCGAACGGAAGTCTTCGACCTCGTCGCTATTGCTCTCCCTGATGGAGTAGAGCGTCTCCTTCTTATCGTCGAAATTTGTTGTGATCTCATCCCTCTTTTTCTCATGAGTCTGAACCTCACGAAGTATCTCAGCTTCACGGTCGTCGAAGGCCGAGAGGGCTTTACTTAAATCTTTCGAGCGTTCTTCCGCAGCGGCAATTTCTGTTGTTGTAGCGTCATACTCCCTGTTGTTTCTGACAGTACCAAGACGTTCATTCAATTTAATTGAGCGAGTACGTAGTTCCTGCATCTGCAGATTCTCTTCATTCCGCTCACGTCTGATCTCAGAAAGCTCACTTTCAAATTCAGAAATAGTTGATTGAACCTCGGCTAATTCAGATTCAAGTTGCTTTATTTCACTTGGAAGATCACCACTTCCTGCCTCAAGGTCATCCAGTTCAAGGTCTATCTGTTGAAGGTGATAAAGCGCACGCAATGTTTGTTCCACGAACAATGTCCTCCTTCTGAGTCGTGAATTTTCGTAGAAGAATATACCGTTTTTATTCAGACAATATATTGGATCGGATTTGTCGGCTCGTTGATACGCACTACACGAATTCCCTGATTCAGGTCCAGAACCATCTCTCCTATCAAATCGGCCATTCCGTTGACAACAAATGCCTCCGATTCTGCATGACCAGGATCAAGAATCGGAATTTTGTCGTTAGCAGCATGAAACGTATGATAGCGAGCCTCGGCAGTGATGAAGGCATCAACACCGGCATCGATCGCTGCATCGTAAAAGCTCATACCGCTTCCACCAAGAATTCCGATTGATAATATCTTCCGGTTATCACTTTCAGCAGGCTTATGAGAAATCCGAACCACCGCTGCCTTGCAGGCCTCTTTAAGTCTGCGGGCAAGTTCATGTATATCAATTGCTTGGTTGAATGAACCAATTGCTCCCATCCCTGCCTCTTGATTCTCCGGCAGCGGAACAAGCGGTCGAACCTCAGTACATCCAAGTCCTTTGGCAAGGAGATGACTTGTCCCTTTCGGATGAGCATCAAATGCGGTATGCAATACGTAGAGACCACTACGTTCTTGTATCAGATCGATCACTATCTGCTCAACCCGATTCTTGCCAGTTATTGAACTAAGGTGTGGATAGATCAGAGGATGGAAGGCGACGATCAATTCGGCTCCAATTTGCTTTACCTGGCGGACGATCTCTCCGCTCAGTTCGTAGACAACAGCGATGACGGAAAGCTCACGGTCCTCACTCATCACCTGCAAGCCGACAGGATCATCAGGCATTGCAAAACTAAGAGGAATCGCCTCATCCAGTTTCTCCAGGAAATGGGTGATCTTCATCCCTTACTCCTCCTTTGGATCAACTCCAAGTTGGTCATACAGAGAATAAAGGGAGTGAACCGAATTGTTGCCATGATTAAAGCCATTGGCGATACGAAAGTCTCTTGTCTCTTCGGGCCAGAAGATAACCGGCATCGAACCGCCCGCGTAATGACCATTGGCGGTATCAAAGAATTCGATGTTCGATGTGTTCAGTCTGGCGTAGTACATCCAGGGACCGGTATCCTGATGCCGGTAAAGCCCGACATCACCGTAATAGTCGAAACTGAACGTTATCTCACCATAGAGTCGATTTGCCCGCGCAAATAGACGTTTCTGGACATTCTGGAGATTTGGATTCGCATCCTCGAACTCTGTACCGTACAGCCATTTGTTCACGAGTTCAGAGTAATCCTCAAGGGACTGATCCGTTTCCCCATCCTGCACCGACATAATGTTGACAAAAGTCATAGAACCGGTCCCGGAACCATCGTCCTTCATATTGAACTTCAATATCTTCCGACTCGCAGTTAAACAACCACTAAAGGTCAGAACCCCAAGTAGCAAAAAGCTTAAATGCATACGTGAGGTTCTCAGGATCTTCATAACCATTCAAGAATGGGTAGTAACGATAATCAACGCCGTCGGCACAGGCATTCTGGATGCTCCAACGACGGCTCAAAAACGATAATCAACGCCGTCGGCACAGGCATTCTGGATGCTCCAACGACGGCTCAAAGCGGAGGGTGAGGGACTCGAACCCCCACAGGCTTGCGCCCGGCGGTTTTCAAGACCGCTGCAATACCAATTATGCGAACCCTCCAATCGCCCACCGATTGTTTAGCAAATATACGGTGGCGATTCATGATGAAGAAATGAGGAAATGTGAGCAGGTTCATAGAGTCGAAGAGTTGAGAGTTGAAGAGTCGGGGGTCAAAGGGTGGCGAGTCGAGAGCCGGAATCCCGGTATCTTGTTAGGCTTTGACTTAAAGTAGGGAGTCGAGAGCCATGTGCGTAATGGGAAATATACTCGCTCACTGCCCATTCCTCATAGCTCACCTCTCGTTAGTATAGGTTGAGGAGACTTCTGGGTTATGGTTAGCCCCGGCGTTTATGCCGGGGTTGAAGGGTCGATCGAATCACAATCTTCCCAGCCGTAAAGGGCTGTGCTATCTTTACCCTCATCGTTCCAGCCGTATACGACTATTCTGTCCACGGTCCTGGCGCGTCTCCAGAAAATCGTTGGCTCTTCAGCAACTGGTTCGGGCCGGCATTCGGGTTGATTCTTTTGCCGGTCTCATAGTTTATTTGTGGGAAGGAGTTCGGATTAGAAGAAGAGTTATAGAACAGGCCTGCGCGGTTGCCTTATGACTCCTCCAGCAGCCGTTGCACTTCAGAGTTGAATTCGGGTTGTCTTAGTGAAGAGGAATTTAATGAGAGGGTCGAAAGTGATCCAAGATATTATGAGTTAGATTCTGACTTTGGATTCGG
>JAGWAZ010000105.1 GCA_021296135.1 Chlorobiota bacterium
TCGTATTCCTTTAGAATACCTACGATCTGATTGGGGGTAAACTTACTCTTCTTCATGATTGAGAGTTTAAGGTTAATTCGTCTATTTTCAAACTGTCCAGTTTTTGGGGAAGTTTACAATTCTCTTGGGAAATTCCTTTCATCGGGTGAGCGACGTCGATTGGAGTTGCGTGCAAACAGTCGTGCAGATAACCCGCAACTATCTTTCTTTATCGCAAACGGATACTTCAAGCAGAGGAAAGAAGTGGTTGAAACGATCAAAGAACGATTGAGTAATACGGATTCGGCGCTTGATGCTCCTCGGAAAAGTGATTATCGGTATAACCTCTCGGTCTTTTACTTTAGTTTTGGAGGGTATGCCGAATCACTTGACTGGATCAATCGTGTCGTCAATGAAGATCAGAAAGATATTCAACAGGACGTCTACAGTTTTGCACGCATTCTGAGTCTTATCATTCATCTGGAGTTGGGGAACGTAGAACTCCTTGAGAATGCGATCAGGTCGCTCAGGCGATACCTTGCAAGTCGTGATCGGCTTTATCAGTTTGAGGAGGGGTCCCTCACATTTTTACGCAACATTTAGAGTGCTGTCGATCGTGCAGGTGAAGTCGATGCCTACCGATTCTTGCTTCAGGGAGTGGAGAAGCTGGAAGATGATCCTTATGAATCGCGCGTTTTCCGGTTCTTCGACCTCCGTTCATGGCTTCAGAGCAAGATAGAAGGGAGAGACTTTGCGGAGATCGTTCGTGAAAAATCGAGAAACGAAATGGTAATGGAGGCTGAACAATGAAAGTTGCTCTTGGAGCTGATCATGCCGGGTACCATCTTAAGGAAATCATCAAGTCCCATCTTGTCGAACGTGGATATGATGTTCATGACTTCGGTACCGACTCAGATCGAGCTGTCGATTATCCCGACGTTATTTATCCGGCCAGCAGGAGTGTTGCAACCGGAGAGTGTCACCTAGGCATAGTTTTTGGGGGAAGCGGCAATGGGGAGGCAATCGTTGCAAACAAGGTTTCCGGGATCAGGTGCGCGGTCTGTTGGAGCAGGTATAGTGCGCGTCTTGCCAAGGAGCACAACAATGCTAACATGATCTCGATAGGTGCGCGGATGATCCAAGAGAGTGAGGGAGTAGCAATTGTGGATGCTTGGATAGATGCTATGTTTGAAGGTGGACGGCATGAAAGGCGAATTCAAAAAATCGAAGAAGTAATGAAGATGAATATTAATACTTAATCTTTGTTGCCGTCAACGGGATAGCTGATTGTACTTTCTTGACAAGGAAGCGCAAAAAAGTATTCGCACAGGTGGCACCGGAGTTAGCACAGATCAAACTTCCACAAGGTCCCCTGTGGACGAGAAAAAAGATCAGGAAAAAACTCTCTCTTGTATCGACCTGTTGAGCAAGATTTTGAAGTTGATTCGCGAGGCGATCGTTATCGGACGTATGCGATTGCCGGGGTAAACTTATGTGCACCATAAACAGTTGAGGAGATATAGGGTCTATGGGTCGGAACAAATCACTTCATGTCCGCCTTGCAGTACCTGATGATGCTGAGCAAATGCTTGCTATCTATGCGCCGGTTGTCGAGAATACCGGTATCTCTTTTGAAGAGCTTTCTCTGGATGTCCTCAGCTTCAGAAAACGCATAGAAGAGATCATAGAGACGTATCCCTGGCTTGTTGCCGAAGTAAATGGGAAGGTGGCAGGCTATGCTTATGCAACGCCTCATCGTTCACGTGCAGCATATGCCTGGTCGGCTGAGGTATCAATCTATATTGCAGTGGAACATCGTAGCCAGGGAGTCGGAACAGCTCTCTATCATCACCTTTTCCTATTGATGCAGCAACTGGGGTATCGCAATCTCTATGCAATTATCACCCTGCCGAATCAGGCAAGCATCAGATTACACGAACGATTCGGGTTTTGTAAAATAGGTCTACATAGTCATGCTGGCTACAAGCTTGGAAAATGGCATGACGTCCTCTGGATGGAACGAGATCTCTTTGAAGAGGATAAATTCCACAATGCTCAGTCCCATGCCCTTGACAACGCTCAACCCCCAACGCCAATTTCACAACTGACTGACTCAGGAGGATTGAACGAGCCCAGCCTCTGAATAAGAAGTTTTATCAAGAGGGAGATGACAGTCAATTCCCCTTGGGGTAAATGGTTATCACGCAATCCATCGCAACGTTCTGAATCGGTTGCTCTTCGTAGTTTTCGACCATGAAACAGGACTCTTCCTTTCCGACGCTTGGTATTCTTGGTGGTGGACAACTGGCTCGCATGACAACGTATGCGGCCTTACGGCTTGGCATAAGGGTTCACGTCATGGAGCGTTTCCCCGGTTCTCCCGCCGGAAGTATTGCTCACAAGGAAGTTGTCGGCGACCCTTCCGATCATGATCTGCTTTATTCATTTGCTTCGGAGTGCGATGTCGTTACACTCGAAAGCGAGTTTGTCAACGAAGAACGTCTTGCTCAGATTGAGCATCAGGGACATCTCCTTTTGCCCTCCTCCCATTCTGTCGGCAAGATTCAGGATAAACTTATAGAGAAACAGACACTTCAAGATGTAGGAATTCCCGTTGCCCGTTTTTGTGGGGTAGAGAGCCTGGAAGATGCCAGAACATTTGGTAAAGAGCATGGCTATCCATTTGTTTTGAAGAGTCGTCGCGGAGGATATGATGGCTACGGAAACGCTACGATTCACCATCAGGATGAGATTGAATCCGGGTGGAATGCAATCACCGACGGAGAACTCAGAAATGAACTCTACGCAGAAGCCTTTGTCCCCTTTACAAAAGAACTTGCCGTTATGGTTGTTCGGGGACGAAATGGTGAGGTGAACCTCTATCCTGTGGTCGAAACGATTCAAAAGGATCACATCTGCCACACGGTCACTGCTCCTGCTCCTATTTCTATGGTGGCAACCAAACGTGCACGCAAGTATGCCGAGTGCGCTGTTGAGTCGATCAACGGTGTTGGTATCTTTGGAGTTGAACTCTTCGTGACCGGGGAAGACGATATCCTTGTCAATGAACTTGCACCCAGACCACATAACAGTGGACACTACACGATAGAGGGATGCGTTACCAGTCAATTCGAAAACCATATCCGCGCTGTGATGGGCTGGCCATTAGGAGCGACCGATCTGCGTGCTCGGTGTGTAGCTATGGTCAATATCCTCGGTAGAGATGATGCGACCGGGGCGGTGGCAAACTATGGTGAAGTGCTATGCCATCCCCGTCTTCATCTCCATATCTACGGTAAAGATGCTTCACGCAGGGGACGCAAGATGGGACACGTTACGGTTCTCACTGATTCGGTAGAGGAGGCTGAGAGGATTGCGCGTGAGGGAGAAGAAGCTCTCCGTTTTGCAGTATCCAACGAAAAGAAGGTATGGTAACTTAAGGAAGGTTCAACAACAAGCCCGAAAATTTTCCTGAATCTTTATTTGTCCTTTCATTCACAACACCTTAGCTTTATCCTGGAAGACCGAACTCGTCCAGTTCTTCTCATACGATCTGTTCTATAGGAAACGTTCCACACTTTTCAGGAGGAGTTAATGAACTCAAATTCGCTACAGGTATTTGTTGCCGAAGCGGTTGCAACGTTTGCGCTCTGTTTCGTTGGTGTTCTTTCAATAGCGATGGCTGGTGATAGTCTTCTCACAGTTGCCTTCGCGCATGGATTGACAGTTACCGTTATGGTTGCGGCTGTTGGCGCGGTTTCGGGAGGGCATATTAATCCGGCAGTAACGTTCGGATTTCTGGTCACGGGTCGCATGAACGTTGGTATGGGTCTTCTCTATTGGATTGCCCAATTCGCGGGTGCGGCCATAGCGGGATTCCTGTTGCTTGCTATTCTGGATGGCAGTCTTCTTGCAACCGCAGCTGGAGGGGCTAAGGAGATTGTTGCAGGTGGAACACCACAGTTAAGTGATGTTGATGTAATGTCCGGTATCCTTCTGGAAGTCGTTACCACCTTCTTTCTTGTCTTTGTCATCTTTGGTACAGCGGTTGATGAGCGAGCGCCAAAATATGTCTTCCCATTAGCTATCGGTTTAACCGTTGCGTTGGGTACCATGGCAATCGGGCCTATGACCGGCGCTGCAATAAATCCGGCACGCCATTTCGGTCCGGCGCTTGCTTCCGGTATGTGGGAAAACGTTGTAGTCTATTGGATTGGCCCTTTGATCGGCGGTGCACTTGGTGCGATGACACAACACTTTGTCCTGATGAAGAAGGAAGCATGAGAATCCATAGAAGAGCATAGGGGTTCGATTCCGAATAGTCTTCGTCAGTGGTTCTAACAACGGCAACACATCGGATAGTCATGCTGATATCGGTGGGTGCGACCGCCGAACAGAGTTCTGTCGATGATCAAAAGACTTCATCATCGGTTCGAAGAGCGGTTCTGCACTTGTTGGCCAGTTCAATGTGGATGTGGTGAAAGAGAAGTGAGAGGAAGAGTGGGGTAGGAGGAATGGAGAGTTTCGTTGGAGAGGTTGGTTCCGAGATGCCTCGGGATCAACCTCTTCCTTTTGTCCATAAACAGACTTGACACCAAAAAAGACTTTGATCTACGTTCCACACGGTAGCATCTTTCTCACTTCTCAAGCGTATCGATAATTCTCAGATAGCTCGCATATCTTCCCTCATCAATTTCTCCAGCCTCGACAGCCTGTAGTACTGCACAATCAGGTTCGTGAGTATGTGAGCAAGGGAGATACTTGCAGTCTTGTAGGTAGTCGAGAAACTCAACGAAGTATCCGTCAAGTTCCTGGGGCTCCAGGTCATAAATGCCAAACTCTCGCAATCCGGGTGTATCGATCAGCCGACCTCCTCCCGGAACAGAGAGGATCTCTGAATCGACAGTTGTGTGGCGGCCTCTACGGTCACTCTCTCGCACCACTCCTGTCTCTCTTTCCTCTCGTTGGAGTACGGTGTTGACAAGAGTAGACTTCCCAACGCCCGATTGTCCTACAAGGGCGCTCGTCTTCTCTTGACAGGCCTCTCGGAGTTCTGCAACCCCGGTTCCGACCGTGGCACTCGTAAAAAGAACCTGATACTCAAGCTCAGCGTAAATAGAGATATCGTCAGACAATGCCTGAAAGTAGTCGTCATCGGCAGTATCAATTTTGTTGAGGAGAATAACCGGAGTAACATCACCAAGAAGTGCACCAACAATATATCTGTCAATTACTGTACGACGAAAACCATCCCGCTCGGCAGTAGCAACACAGAATATCTGATCAAGATTTGCCGCAATAACGTGATGTCCGCCTTTCTGGCGGCCGGTGCCACTCCGTCCGATGTATGTCCCCCGTTCTTCAATATGGTGGATCAGGCCATATCCATCCTCAAGAGGTTGAAGGCGGACATAATCACCAATAGTGACGAGTGTTGCGTCATTGTTTTCGGTTGACGTTCCTCGCTTTACTCGGCAAGAGAGGGTATCATCCCTTTCGTCGAGCAGCACGTTGTATGCACCGCTTTGTGCCTGAACAACCTGGCCACGTGGAAGCGATTCGATATCACCAATCTCATCAATGGTAACAGCGCGTAGCTTCATGCGTTGCCTCCCAGTTTCAAGTGCATTGAAGTGCTCGTCGCTATTACCATCCCGTTCAAGACGGGATATACGTTCACGATTCCCTTTTGTCCAGTCTTTCAACGCCCGCCGTGCTCTATGACTTCCTTTGCGTTTGCTCATCACACTGGTACAATCTTGTCGGAACCGAAAGGCATTTTATCTTGTCCTTTCACTCTGTTCATGTTGATAGTTTCTCACTGACGTTGTTGAATAACTATGAGGCAGGGAGATCTGTGCACGATGTTCGATATTCATAAGCTCGGTCTGACCCTCAAGTGCTCAAATTATGGAACCACAAAGAAACAGACGGATCATTGTCACCGGCGCGACAGGATTAATTGGAGCCAAACTGATAGAGCGGCTTGCTGAGCTAGGAGATTATGTGATTGCGTTTGTACGTAATCCGGAAAAGGATGTCCATCGTCTTCCGAATGCGAGCGAGTATGTTTTCTGGAGTGCTTCACAAACTGATGGCCCCTGGCAGAAAACCATAGAGGGAGCAGATGCTGTTATCAATCTCGCTGGCGCACCGATTGCAAAGCGCTGGACTCCTAAGTGGAAAAAGATCGTTCGGGATAGCAGGGTGTTGGGAACCCGGCATATCGTTCAGGCGATTGCCAAGGCAAAAAGCAAACCTACCCTTTTAATTAATGCAAGCGCTGTCGGTTATTACGGTGCTGCTACCAATCATGTGGTCGACGATGCATCCCCTCCTGGTGACGATTTTATGGCTGCAGTCTGCAATGCCTGGGAGGCTGAGGCGCTAAAAATAGAAGAGCACGGACTACGTGCGGTAATGATTCGTACTGGAATTGTGCTTAGTCGCGACATTCAGGATGTTTGTCGGAGGACCTTTTGGTTCGGGGAAGCAACCCTGGCCTTGGATTCACATCGATGATCTCCTTGAGATTATTCTTTATGTACTCGACAACCCGGCAGTATCCGGTCCTGTAGTTGCTTCCGCGCCTGAACAGATTTCCAATGCGGAGTTTTCTCGGTCACTGGGCAAGGTCTTGCATCGCCCCTCTTTTTTTCATCTACCAGAGTTTATTCTCCGTCTGATGCTTGGTGAAGGAGCGATCACCGTACTATCCGGACAACTCGTAGAGCCGAAAAAATTGATAGAATCAGGCTATAGATTTCGTTGGGAGAAGGCTGAGAATGCTCTTTCCGATCTTCTCAGAAAGAAAAAATTCCCTTTGAAGTGTTTATAATATAGTATGCCTGTAACATCTACTGATGTTTTGGTTCTATACGCACAAAGGGGGAAGTTCCTCCTGTAGTTCCAAAACCCGAACACTCAACGCTTATTGAACGAACGTATACGTACTACACCTGCTGACATCATACTAATGTGAATATGATGTGACCTCTGGTTGGCTCCATGTCGTCTGGAAAAGCAGGAAAGAGCAAATGCGTTCGACTTTATGAGTTGTTGGTGACCCTTTCAGCCGAATGCATTTGTCGTTCGGCTTTTTTTATGGGAACAATTCTCTACCGGCATGATGCAGGGGAGAAGTCAACACAACCATCATCAGAAACAGAAAGGAGATTTGCATAGCGGATTGCTTACTGACTACTGAGCGGGATTGAAATCCATATCATCGAAATTAGCCAACAGGAGGTTATGTATGGCACGCACAGCACGCTCAATGATCCGCGAAGCAAAGACTCGCAAGAATGGGATGGGAGAAAACTATTTGATTGTCGCTGAGAATGGTTTTAGACCTAAAAAGACAAATTCGAACCCACTTTCCGATTTGATCGATGACGAAACGTATGAAGTCCTGAAAAGTCATGGACTATTTTATAAGAAAGCGGTGAGAAATTATGGGATTCGGAAAAATTATCGTGAGATGCGAAAGAAAATGGCAGGCACCGACGCAATCAAGCAACTACACGAATCCTTTCCATACCTGGAGTATGACACAATCCGCAAAATCATCTATACAAGGTAGCCTGATTGAAAGCCATGCCTTCAACCCCGGCCTAAACGCCGGGGCTACCGATAACCCAGCGGTTCACCGACGATCAGGGCAAAAATAGCCCAGCCGTTTACGGCTGGGGCGATTGTGATTCTCTCGACCCTTCAACCCCGGCGTAAACCTCGGGGCTACCGATAACCCAGCGGTTCACCGACGATCAGGGCAAAGCTAGCCCAGCGGTTTACGGCTGGGACAACGTTTTTGATCTAAGAATAACGATTAACGATGTTCGATTTCAGATTAACGATTAAGAGGGTGTTCAAAAAACTGTGTCATAGATAATTGTTAATCTTCATTAAACTATGACACAGCAAATGGAACAGAAAAA
>JAGWAZ010000106.1 GCA_021296135.1 Chlorobiota bacterium
CCGAGATCATGGTGTTTTTCGAGAGCAGTCCGTAGCTCATCTGTGTTTATCGATCAAATCAAGGACTTGCGTTCCATACAAGATCGATCCGTGTTCATCAGTGTTTCCCTTTTTTGGCAGGCTCTTTTTCAACATCCGGCTCTATCAAAACCTTGTCACCGGCTGTTGTCGAGGGAATCTCCGGAATTGTTTTTCCAATCTCCTTACGACTTGAGAGAACGCGGTCAATCAGCCCATATTCCTTGGCATCCTGTGGTGACATCCAGTTGTCGCGATCGGCATCTTCGCGGATCTTATTAACATCTTGCTCGCTGTGTGCAGCAATAATCTTGTAGAGTTGTTCCTGCATTCTGAGCATCTCTTTCAGGTATATTTCCATATCGGCCACCTGTCCTTGCGAACCACCTGAAGGCTGGTGCATCATGATGCGACTGTTTGGAAGAGCCATCCGTTTTCCTTGTGTTCCGGCACAAAGGAGTACTTGTGCCATCGAAGCGGCCATGCCTACACAAATTGTCTGAATGTCGGGGCGTACGTACTGCATGGTATCGTAGATAGCGAGTCCCGCGCTCACGGAACCACCGGGTGAGTTGATATACATGATGATATCCTTCTCGGGATCTTCCGACTCGAGGTAGAGGAGATTAGCCTGGATAACGCTTGCTACTTCGTCGTTGACGGGAGTCGAGATCATAATAATGCGTTCCTTCAGCAGTCGGCTGAAAGGATCCCACGTCATCATGCCTCGCGGCGTATACTCGACAATTGTTGGTACTATCATGGTGTTCTCTATGATTTTAATGTGAAATAGACGAGTACGGTTACGGCTATGCTCCGAATAGGTTGCATTCGACTCTGTTTTTGGAAAGAGGTTCGAAGTTGTTTTGACTAAATAACCGCACCATAAACATTATAACTTCTCACCCAAACTAACGCGATCTAAAAACCTGTACAACCCGCCTAGTAGCGCCAGACTTTAACAATATGCCCCACGCGCCCGGTGATGTCGCCGCAAAAACAGGCGTCTTTAGTAGGTGTACAAATCTACCCTCGCTCCCGCTCGGGCGGTGTTTTGCGGCGCACGCGCCTGCACTCTATACCCTAAAGATTAACCCCAAACGGACGCCCCGAGCGCCTGGTGCCGATAGATAAAGTCTATTTTGATAAGATGTACTAAGCTCTGCCCACCCGTCCGCGCACCCCGCCCGCTAACGCGGTAACGCGGGCGGGGCTATCTGACAATCCAATCAAATACTTTTTTGAAATTATCTTGGGCGTCTTTACTAACCATCTTGTTGGTAATTTTTCCACTCATAACTTTTTCATGAAATAGTTTTGAGAATAGCACCTTTCTTCTATCGCTAATCATTTCTTTTGCCGAGGCTTTTATCCTGTATGGTATTATTGGTATTATCAATAAGCCTTATATCGGCTTTAGTGAACATATTTTCTACGCAAGAAATATCTTTGGTGATATACATCTTACTCTTAGCAGAGTTATCGTCATCTGCAAAAAAATATTCTTTTATATCATCAAAAGTATTTTGTGAATCATTGCCTTTTGATGAATCATCATCAAATACACACAACCATTCAATTCCATAACCTATAGAATATGACACCAGAGTTTTTTGTTTTCGTGCCCCTATTCCGGGCACTAGAGCATAGTCTATTGACCTTTTTAGAAGATGGCGCATGGCGGAGTAATAGTAAAAATCTGAAATACCTTCAAGAATTACACTCTTCTTGGATAGACCAAAACCGCTTACTGAAAACCCTATTGCATTTGCTATTGGCTGTAATGCGTCTTGTTTATTCTTAGTGTCAATTTTTGAGGTAGTTACCGGCTCTAGTATAGTACCTTTTTCCTCGTCATTAATTACAAGATTGATTCTACCTAGCTTTTCGATTTCTATTAGGTTTGGCGAATGAGTTGTATATACTATCTGATGACCTTTTTCAGCTAATCGCTCAAAGAGTTTTAAGACGTCTTCTTGTGCTTTTACATGCAAATATAACCCTGGTTCATCAGCTAAAATAATTAATTCCTGAGTTTCTGAATTTTGTGCCTCTAATTCTAGCCAGAAAGACAGAAACCAAACCAGCCCCTTGCTTCTCTGGTGTGGTTTCAGTTTTTGCCCGTCTTTTGTTTCAGTATAGAAGTTTACATAAGATTCATCTTCTGTGTTCCTTTTCTCAAATTTGTATTTAATATCAAATTTGTTTATATTATGTATCCTTTGACCCCATGACTTATGGAAGTCGGCGGATATTTTTTGATTATGTTCATCTTCAATAGATCCACGCTCTAAATCTTCACACTCATACAGTTTTACAAATTCAACTTTGAGCAGTTTTTCAAAATTCTTAACCGCATTGTATCCCTCCGCATCTTTATCTTTTGTCTTCAAACTAGCAAGCTTAATACGGTCAGGCAATAAATCGCAAAAATCATTGAAAAATGAGATAACAGGCGTGCAATACCAGAAAATTTCAGCAATCTTTGACATGTCATTTAATACTGACTCATTTAGAATTTTTCTCCCCCCCGTTCCATCTTCTGCGGGAACATTTTCTTCACCCATTACTACATGGACAGAATCCTTCACTATGTTGAAAACCTCGTCATTTAACTCGAGTTTGCTTTCGTTTTTTTCCGTGTCAAAAGATCGTGTAAGGGTAAAATGTGTGATTTTATTCATCTTCTTTCCATCAATATTTTTATCAGGAATTCTGTATTTCTCTTTTATCTCATTGGAAAAACTGCCAACAAAATCATTAGAATCCTCAATTTTATATGTACAAGAGACACTTTGAGTCACGGTCGTTTCAGTACTAAACGGCTTTGAATCTTTATCAAAATCATTATTTTCGTATGCATTAAGAGCTTCGAACACTGAGCTCTTCCCAGATTCATTTTGACCAATAAGGACTGTGATGTTGTCGTAATCTGATAACAAAACCTCCCCTGTGTCAGTAATTGATTTATAGTTTTTTATTCTGAATGAATGTAATTTCATAAATACTCTAATTATTTCTGATAATGTTTTTTTCTTCTTCGGTTAGGTTGTAGAGATTAAATATTAGTTCATTCATCCTTCTTTCTAATAATTCAACCTCTGATGTTTCATCTGTGTTAATTCAATCATCCACTAAATTCTCAATTTCTTTTGATAAACCAGAGTTAACAATGGGAATTGGAATATTTGATATGGGTGAGATATCAATTTGATAATTTGAACCTTGCATTTTTCCTTTGTGCTTAAGCCAAAATCTAATCGCTTTTGAGTTCAAAAGGCGTGACAGCCTCGGTTTCAGTTCCGTTTTCCTCAGCGATCTCTTCTTCGGTTTCGATAGCAGATTCTTCAGCATCGTTTTGCGCTTCAGCCTCTCTTTCTGCTCTCGCTTTTTCCTGTTCTTCCCATTCCTTGTCCTCGATTTCCTCCTCAACCTCGGCGTAGTCAACCAACAACTGCATCACCTTTTCGGCGAGAACCCTTTGCTCGACCTCGTCATTCTCCTTGTAATACTCCACCAAGGTTGCAGCATCCGTTCCTGCCCGTTCTGCATCGATCTGCGCAAGCGCTTCGAAATCCTCCTCGGTCGCCTCGATCCCTTCCTCTTCAATAATCTGATCTCGAAGCAGAAGCCATTTTGCAACTCTTATGGCTCCTGGCCTACGCTCGGCATAGAACTGATTCATCGGGAAATCTTCAGGTAGCTTCTCGTCCTTGAAGTGCTTTTTCTCGTCCTCGAGATAGCTGTTCAGAATTTGTCCGACGAGAGCATTCGGGGCATCGACATCGTGTGCTTCAATGAGCTTGTCAACGAGATCGTCTCGGAACTTCCTGTTATAGTGCGCTTCGTACTCCGCCTCAATTGACTGTTTGATCGTATCTCGCATGTCGTCGACATCGCTATCCTCTTCACCTGTGATTTTTGCAGCAAACTCATTGTTTAGCTCAGGAAGAGCAACCTGTTTGATGTCTTTGATTGTTAGCTCGTACGGAATCTGTTCTTCATTCTCACCGGTCGGAAGCTGAATTCTGACGTTGTCATCAAGGCGTTTTCCGATCAATTGCTCTTTCAGTTCAGGGTCGATATGCTCACTCTTGAGAGTGACCGGCACATCGCGGGAGACCTCTCCGATTAACGGCATACCAGACTCATCCAGTTTCTGGAAGTCAACGACCGCAACATGATTTTCATCGGTCATTATATCGACCGTCTCTTCGGTTCGGTGCCGTTCGCGAAGCCACTCGATTTCCTTGTCAAGTTCTTCCGGTGTTACCACGTGATAAAGTTTCGTTGCTTTCAGCCCTTTGCAATTGACCTTGTCGACTTCGGGTAGTATTTCGTACTTAATAAGAAACTCCAGTCCACCATTTTTAGTGTGATGTATTTCATTCACGAGCGGGGTGCCAAATGGCTCCAGATTGTTCTTCTCAGCATATTCAGCGAATGTCTTTTGTACTGCTTTCTCTGCAGCTTCTTTGTTTACTGCCGAACCATAGAGCTTTTTGATAAGCGTGAGGGGGGCTTTCCCTTTGCGAAATCCTTTCAGGTTTGCCCGCTCCTGTGCCTTTTTGTAGCGTTCGATCTTGTATGGCTCGAATTCTTCTGGGGTCAATTTGAAGCTGATTTCTCTGGTGATGGCGCCGGTTTCGTTCAGTGTTGCTTCCATCGGTATATGAAGTAAGTCTATGGAATCGATTCAAAAAAATCGGCCAGGCTACCGCCCGGCCGTTGAACAGGTTGTTCCGAGTGCGGATGGAGGGAATCGAACCCCCACGCCTTGCGGCGCCAGATCCTAAATCTGGTGCGTCTGCCAATTCCGCCACATCCGCAAAACTACAAATATACGAAGTGAAGGGGAAGTTAGAAGTGAGAGGTTAGAAGTTAGAAGTCGGAAAGGAGGGAAATGGCTCGAAGACCAGAACAACTGATACTCTGAACCCGCCGTAGCCATTGTTGCCCGCCATGGCGTTTGCAGATAAGGAGTCTCAGCCGGCTTCGCTCTCGCATCATGCGTTAAAGACCTATGCCTACCATTTGTTTCTCTCATCCCATTCCTCAAATCGATAAGTTCGCTTCATGAACGTACCGCTGCTCGATCTGAAACCACAATATCAGGCTCTTAAATCCCAACTCGATGCTGCCGTTCAGGAGGTTGTCGAGTCGCAATATTTTATCCTCGGGCCACAAGTAGAGAAGCTCGAGCAGGAGATGGAGGAGTATTTGGAAGTCAACTATGCAATCGGTGTCAGTTCAGGGACGGATGCTCTTCTTCTTGCGTTGATGGCATTGGAGATCGGTCCGGGCGACGAAGTGATCGTCCCAACCTTCAGCTTCTTTGCCACTGCTGGCGTTGTCTCTCGTCTCGGTGCAACTCCTGTCTTCCTCGACATAGATCCTGGTACCTATAACGTTCAACCCGATCTTGTTGCCGAGGCAGTTACTGAGAAAACAAGAGCGATTATTCCCGTTCATCTCTTTGGACAGGGGGCCGATATGGAGCCGATCATGAAGATCGCTCAGCAACGTAACGTTCCTGTTGTCGAGGATGCCGCCCAGGCTATCGGCACGCGATACTGTGATGGACGAAGACTTGGAGGCATTGGCAGGGTTGGCTGCTTCAGCTTCTTTCCCTCGAAGAATCTCGGCACTTTCGGGGACGCAGGCCTTGTGGTGACAAACGATTCCGATCTCTACTATCGAATGAAGATCATGCGAGTTCATGGGGGTGAGCGCACTTACTATCACTCGGTAGTCGGTGGAAATTTCCGTATCGACGCTATCCAGGCAGCCGTCTTGAGCGTCAAACTTCCACACCTCGATACATGGAGCAAAGCAAGGAAAGCAAATGCCGATCGATACCGTGAGTTTTTTGTGGAAGCCGGATTGAGTCATTCTTCACAACAGATCTTTCCGGAGGATAATTATCCTGTCGGGTTGCCACAGCAGATGTATGAGGGAGAAGAGTCGCATATCTACAATCAGTTCGTAATCCGCGTGTCTGATCGGGATTGCCTGTGCGAGTATCTGCGTGAACGTAATGTCGGTCATGCTATCTATTATCCGGTTCCGTTTCATCGGCAGGAATGCTTTTCATCGCTGGGTTACGGGTCGGATCAATTCCCGAAAGCTGAGCAAGCGGCAAAGGAGGTACTGGCACTACCGATCTATCCTGATTTGAGTTCAGATCGGTTGGGATATGTCGTCGAGGTTTTTGAAGAGTTCTATCGAAAGTAATTAAGATAGTTGTCCCCATGCTTCGGCAGGGGGCTACCCCTAGCCCCGGCGTTTACGCCGGGGCTATCAGATTGCTCTCGATTTAATTATGAGGAAGAGAAGGCCGTAGAACGGCCTGATTCGAGGCCAAGCGAATCACCTCGTCCCAGCCCAAATCTGAAATCTGAAATCGTAAATCTGAAATCAAAAACTCCAAGGTTTGTTCTATCATCAGTGTTTATCAGTGTTCTGCAATCGATCTGGCTACCCCTAGCCCCGGCGTTTACGCCGGGGTCACAAAATTACTCTCGATTCAGTCAGGCCATTGATGGCCTTATCCCTCAATAACCCTAAACGGCCGGGCTATCTTCCTACTTGCCAGTTTGCTCTTGCATGTATACCTCATAATCCCTATTTTAACAACTGCTATGATCTATCAGGTCTGCTTCACCTGGTAGGTTTGATAATTCACTGGCGGATCGGTTACTCCTCTACCTCTCTACCGATAAAGCGAGGTAGAGGCTGAACACAAGAGCAGAGCCCTACTCTTTGGTTCTATACACATAACTCCGTCCCCGCCTTAACCACTAACTCAAATTACGGAGGAACGAAATGATCTTCACACACACGACCGAAGACATCGGTCTCGACACACCACAGGTGCAGAGTCCTCTCTGCTCGGTACAAAGAAGCCTTGTAGCAAAACTCTCTCTTATCGTTTTGCTCTCTGCAAGCTCTATCCTTGCCCGTAACCCTCTCCATGCTCAGCCATGGTTGCCAACGATTCAGAACAGAATTGGAGACACGGTTGAGTATACCTGGCCGCCACCCGACTCATCCTATCTTCCCGATCAACTCATTATCAAGTTCCGTGACAGAGGCGGGGCGTTGAACTATGAACATCTCTGTTACGAGTATCCCTGGTTTGGCACCTCGCCCAAGGAGCCGAGGCTGCAAAGTTCCGATAACGATTGTGAGCCCTGTGGTCCGATCATTCACCATGATCTGGATTCAACATTGAAGAAGAATCTCATGGCGCAACGCTTCCACATCGACAGCGGGATTATCGTTGATCCAAGTCTTCACGCAACCCTTAGTTCTTTTGGGGTAACCCATCTTCGACGGATGACAAGCGCTAATCCGTGCGCCGACACGTTGACGCATACTCGTCCCTGTGAGCTGATCTGGATGGATGACTACAACTGGATGGTAGCTGAATTTGATAATGATACCAGTGCAATTGATGCCGTGGTTGCCTTGGGACTTCAGCAATATGACAAGATTGCACTGCTCTCACTCGACTACTATCTGAACCCAAACCCAGATCCAAACGACCCAAACTATCTTGACGGGTCTCAATTCGGCATGAGCGACCAGATGGGAATGTCGCGGGCGTGGGATTTCCAGACCGGAGATTATTGTATCAAGATTGGCATCGTTGACCACGGCATCGATTTCAACCATTGCGATCTTGGAGGAGGGCGCGGGTTGGGCCGGAAAGTTGTTGGTGGATGGAGCTGGACGGAAAACAACGCAAACTTTGCCTTTGAGTCGCATCATGGGACGCCAGTCGCCGGCATAGCCGGGGCGTTGACCAACAATACCACCTGTGGGACAGAAACCCGCGGCGCTGCCGGCATTGCCGGTGGATGGAGTCCTGACTCTCTTGGTTGCCAGTTGTTCGGTTTTCGTGTAGCGGTGCCAAGCAGTGCCTACGATGATTTTACTCCAATGCGTGCGTCGTTTATTGTTGCTGCGATTCTTGAGGCGAGCGCCTTCAACCCGCAGACCGGATACGGATATGGTGTTCATGTACTGAACAATAGCTATAGAAGTAGAGATCCAATTTCCGGGATTGGGGCCGCAGTACGAACAGCCCACAGAAGAGGCGTCTCCTTTGTTGCTGCTCGTGGAAATGAAGACGACAGTATTGCTCAATATCCGGCATCGCTTGATGAGGATTACGTGATAAGCGTTGGTGCGTCACGACGGGACACCAATCGTGCTGATGACTATTCCTCCTTTGGGGGGACAATGGACGTTATCGCTCCGGCCGGCAATTTTTTCGAGAACGTAGTGCTTACAACAAGGCTCGGCGGAGGGTATAGAGTTTTCCGAGGGACATCTGCTGCTGCCCCTCATGCAGCCGGGCTTGTTGCTCTGCTCCGTTCGGAGGCGTTGCGCTGGGGGTGGAACCTGGTTCCGGAGGATTACGACGGGATGTTGCGCGCATCGGCGCTCGATCGGGATTCGACTCCTAATACTCCATTCTATCGAACCGGATTTGACGATCGAACAGGCTGGGGGCACATTCGGGGGGACGAGATCTTCGAGATGCTCAACGACGGCTACCGGGTGTCGCGCCATTCGTTGTCGAGCCAAGGTCTTACCTTTGGATCGTGGACAGACCCGTATAAGATGGTCTTTTTCAACGAAGGAGTGGGTGGTGAACCTATTCAAGCCAATGGTGTCTATCTGGCACGGCGTCGGAGAGTTTCAGGCACGATTAGCCTTCCGAGAGGGGTATGGGACCTGAACGATCAACTCTACGTCTGGGGAAGAGTTGCCGAAAAGGGGGGATTTACGGCCGCAAATCCGAACAATCAACGAACCTGGACTCGGGTAACCAGCGGTCGGGGAAATAACAGAAGTCGTGAACAGTTAGGTATATGGCACAATCACTCGCTGAATGTGACCGCAGAGACATGGCAGTATGAAGTCTTCACAATCAGTGGGAGGAACATAGGAACCTTCCCTGCCACAAACGATATTGCTCTGAACATCTCGGTCTTCGGCAGAGAGTTCGGGGCTTCATCGGTAGCCGACGAGGTGATCGATGAGAGCCTGGGAGATCTCCTGCTTTCTGTTGAGCCGACAACCGAAAGGCTTGAGGTTGAGTTCAGGGCAAAGGAGCGTGGAGAGGTAAGCGTGGAGATCGTCGATATGCTCGGTCAAGTTCTCAAGAGCTCTGCGACAGAGATACGATCTTCGGGGAAGAATCGTCTGTCGGTCTCGATAGAAGGTCTCCCGTCCGGGAGCTATATCTGTTCGCTTGAAGCTGGCAATGCCAAAGATGGTCGGGTGTTTGTGCTAACGCGGTAAACAGGAGGAGAGTTCAGAATTGTGAATGCCGATATACGATTGATGAAGTCCTGGCCATTCTTGCTTTGTGCTCTGCTATGTGGCTGTAGCGAATGGGGGGAGCGATGTATATATCCGCCACA
>JAGWAZ010000019.1:0-26244 GCA_021296135.1 Chlorobiota bacterium
CTGGTTATGGGTAGCCCCGAGGTTTACGTCGGGGTCACAAGATTACCCTCAATGCAATCAGGCCATTGATGGCCTTACGCTCAATAACGGTAAACGTCGGAGTTATGAGGGGCATCATCGACTGAAAACGTTTGTCGAGGAGATCCAGAGATTGATGGTAGCAGATGGGATTGAGCCGGGAAGAGAAACATAGAATGGGTTACGGTATAGTTGGTTGGGCTTCTGAGCAGGTACTGAGAGTAATCGAGTCGAGTCGGTTTGGCCATATTCACCTCCATGTTGGTTGTGTTACTGCCTTTCACCGCTTGTCTAATCTTAACAATGGATTGAATCCCCAAATTTGGGAAACTCAGCGGTCTCTATATAGATATTGTAGCCTCTTGATCTTTGCCTAAAATCACGCTATCTTTCGGTGTCCTGTTCTGGAATAACTGGAATAAGAGGGCGAATAGAAAGTTATGGATGATCCTTCTTCTTGTAGTACCGGTTCCATAACCCCAACCGAGGGGGAACCCCCGGCTGTTTCACAATCGCTTTCGGGAGCGCGCGGAGGGGCGACGAGCTGAAATGGCTGATCCTGTTTTAGGTACTATTATTACAATTCTTCTGGTACTCGCCAACGGTTTTTTTGTTGCTGCCGAGTTTGCCATTGTCAAGGTACGGGCATCGCAGATTGAGTTGCGTGTTCAGGGTGGTAGCAAAACAGCCAAAATGGCGCAGACCCTTATCACGCATCTTGATGCCTATCTCTCTGCAACGCAGCTTGGCATTACGCTTGCGTCACTCGGTCTCGGGTGGATAGGTGAGCCAATTGTATCAAAGCTGATTATCGGTGTGATGAATCTTTTTGGTTATAGTGGTGGAGAACAACTGGCTCATGCGATGGCTCTTCCCACTGCCTTTATCGTCATTACCGTGCTTCATATTGTGCTTGGTGAGCTTGCTCCGAAGTCGTTGGCAATTCAGCGTTCTGAACAGACTACATTAGCAGTCGCTTATCCCCTTCGCTTCTTCTATATCCTGCTGAAGCCTTTCATCGTTGTGCTGAATGGTCTTGCAAACTGGCTCCTTCGTTCGGTTGGTATTCAACCGGCGGGTGCGTTGGAACATGTCCACTCCAATGAAGAATTTCGCCTTCTGCTGGAGCAGGGACGTGAAGGAGGAACAATTGAGGAGGCTGAGCATGAGTTGTTGGAGAACGTCTTTGAGTTCAGGGATAAAATTGTCAAAGAGGTGATGGTCCCTCGTACCGAGATCGTAGCTCTTGATGCGGCTGATCCTACCGATGAAATGGCAAAAAGTATTATTGAGCATGGTTATACCAGAATGCCGGTTTACCACGACTCTCTTGATGAGATCATTGGCGTTGTTTACTCAAAGGATCTCATTACACTAAAAGAACACAGCAATCTCATTATTCTGCAGGACCTTTTACGCCCGGCCTATTTTATTCCTGAAACAAAGCTCATAGCCGAACTTCTGAGAGAATTTCAACGGCGTAAAATTCATCTTGCTATGGTTGTTGATGAGTTTGGCGGAACGGCCGGTATCGTTACTCTCGAAGATATTCTGGAGGAACTCGTTGGCGAGATACAGGATGAATACGATGATGAGCCGGTTGAAATTGAAGAGATCAACGACGGGGTATATATTGTTAATGCTTCTCTCTCAGTGGCTGATGCGAACGATCTCATCAATGGCTTCGTTCTTCCGGAAGGTGAGGATTATACCTCAGTGGGGGGCTTGGTCACAAAATGGTTCGGACGCATTCCGATGGAGCGCGAATCGTTTGAACGAGACATGATTCGCATGACAGTATTGAAGACAAGCAATAATAGAATTGAACAAGTGCAGATAGAGGATTTGAACCGTAATGATCTCTATAACGGACTCGAAGCGTTCGCCGATGGAGAGGAGAAAGAACCGTAGGATAGGCATGGCCCTTGCCTACCCCCGTTGCTAAGGACCAGTAATCCGTATCTTTTATCCGTCGGCGTTTCCAGTGAAGGAGCGCCGTTCATCGTTTCAAGAATTCTGAACGCATAAATCAAGTATTGTTGAAGACTTTTGAGTGATAACCATTTCGAGCGAACGCTTGTAACGAGTGCACTGCCATATGCAAACGGATATATCCATCTCGGGCATCTTGCTGGAGCATATCTTCCTGCTGATATCTATACCCGTTTTCTCCGCTCTTGCGGCGAAGAAGTAATTCACGTCTCAGGATCGGATGAAAATGGTGTACCGATTACCATCTTGGCCGAGCTTGAGGGAGTCTCACCACAGGAGATCGCTGACAAGTATCATCATGAAAACGAACGTGCTTTTCGTGCGCTCGGTATTGACTTCGACATATTCGGCAGGACAACCTGGGAGAAGCATCACAAGACTGCTCAGGAATTTTTTCTTGCCTTGTGGGAGGCAGGTTACTTTACTGAAAAAGAGGAACAGCAGTTCTATGATCTGGGGGCAGAAAAATTTCTTCCGGATCGCTACGTCGAAGGTGTCTGTCCACATTGTGGTTTCGATAAGGCCCGGGGCGATCAGTGTGATAACTGTTCGGCTACGTATAACCAGATTGAACTGAAGAACCCGGTCAGTAAGCTAACCGGTGTTACCCCTGAACTTAGGACAACCAAACATGCCTACCTGAAACTTTCCGAATTCCAGAGCAGACTCGAAACATATGTTGAAAGTTATCGGGATAACTGGCGCGATCACGTTCTGCAGCAATCGCGAAGCTGGCTGAAGGCAGGGCTTGGCGACCGGGCTATGACGCGCGATCTCGATTGGGGTATCGACGTTCCGGTTCCAGGATACGAGAACAAAAAACTTTATGTCTGGTTTGATGCTCCGTTCGGCTATATCACCAACACAAAAGTTCTCTGCGAGAAACAGGGTGATCCTGAAGGGTGGCGTCGATGGTGGCAGGATCCGTCGACCCGGTATGTTGCGTTTATCGGAAAGGATAATATCGTCTTCCACACTCTGATCTTTCCAGCAACCCTGATGGGGTATAACCACTATGTTTCATCGAAAGGGGGGGGTAGCGACAAGTCGGGGGAAAGCTACATTATCCCAGATAACGTCCCTGCCTGCGAGTTCCTTAACCTTGAGGGGAAGAAGTTCTCCAAGTCGAACAATTGGGGGATGGATCTTCGGGATTACGTTGCGGCATATGAACCCGATCCGCTTCGATATACCATTGCTGCTAACCTGCCGGAGAACAAGGATGCTGACTTTACGTGGCGAGAGTATCAGGCTCGAACAAACAATGAGTTAGCCGATATTCTCGGGAATTTCGTAAACCGCACAACTACCTTTATTGCCCGCTACTTTGATGGAGTCCTTCAACCACTTGCCTCTTCGGAAAAGGAAGAGATGGTGCGGCAACTTCTTTCGGAAGATCTTGAACACTTTGCGGAGAATAACGCTCGGCACGATATCGTTCTCCATGATCTGCGTCCTAAGTTCATGAAGTACTTCACGGAGATCGATCTGGCAATGCTTCTTGAAATTGCCCAGGCTCCGGCTCGGATTGCCAATTGTTATCGAGCCTTTCGTTTCAGAGAGGCTGTATTTGAGACCATGAACGTTGCGCGCGCAGCCAACAAGTACTTTAATGACTCTGAACCCTGGCGCACACGGAAGGATGACCCGAAACGTTGCGCTACCACACTGAACATCTGTCTGCAGGTTGTGCGGTCGCTTGCGGTTCTTTTTGAGCCGATTATCCCATTCACTGCTGCAAAGATGATGAACGGACTTAATATTAATCCAGACGAATATCACGGTTGGTGGTCTGCGGCTGAATTGTCCTTAAAGAGAGGTCACAAGATCAATGAGCCGACGATTCTGTTTGAAAAGGTCACTGATGAGCAGGTTAAGGCCGAAGTTGCAAAGCTTGGCTCTACCGATGGAGAAGGCGAGGGGATCGAAGTCGACTTAAAGCCTGAGGTGACCATTGAAGATGTGATGAAGCTCGATATGCGGGTGGCAACAATTGTTGACGCCGAGAAGATCAAGAAGTCGAACAAATTGTTGAAGCTGAGCGTCAGCATTGGCAATCTGACTCGACAGATTGTAGCCGGAATAGCAAAGGGACATAAGCCGGATGATCTCATTGGCAAGCGGGTTGTCGTTGTAGCAAATCTGAAGCCGGCAAAGCTGATGGGCGTTGAATCGCAGGGAATGCTCCTGGCTGCAAACCGCGTAGGTGATTCCAACGAGCCACCAATTCTATTGACACTGATGGATGAGAGAGGCGAGGATGGATTTGAAGTAAGGTAGGAGAAGTGGTGTGAGAAAAGGTTTCTTGTCTTAGCATAAAGGTCGAGTCCACGTTCATTATACAAAGCTCAAAGTTTCCGTCACAGGGGGACTATACGCTCAAAATGCTTGTAGTCAAATTTGGTGGTTCAATACTGAAGAACGCAGAAGGATTGCAATCTGCGTGCGATGAGATTGCCGGGCTTTCACGTCCCCTCCTTGTGGTTGTCAGTGCCTTTGAGAATGTGACGAATGGCCTTGAGAACGTTGCTACAACAGCTCTTGAAGATCGAGTCTCTGCGCTCGAGTTGATCGAACAATTCTTTGATGATCATCGGAGGGTTGCCAGTGAGATCTTAGAGTCTGGTGAACTCAAAGAGTGGGAGGAGATTGCCGAAGAGTGGGAGCGAGAGATTGCCAGAATAGTTGAAGGCTTATCGATCGTTGGAGAACTATCACCTCGGACGCTCGATCTTGTAGTTCACTTTGGCGAACGACTCTCTTCCTCACTGATGGCTGCACGTCTTGGAGCCAGCCTTGTTTCAGCGACTGATCTTCTTATTACTAACGAGAATCATCGTTTTGCCCGTGTAGATATCGCATTAAGTAAAGAGCGAGTCGAGGGATCTCTTAGACCGTTATTGCAATTTAACATAAACAAAAGAGATAGTAACAAAAAGGAAGAAGAGAAGGCCGAGAGTGGTCTGGTTGTGACCGAAGGCTACATCGCCCGCGGGCGCCATGGAGAGATCACGACGATGGGGCGTGAAAGTTCCGATTTCTCAGCTGCACTTTTCGGTGAATTCCTGAATGCTTCCGAGGTGCGTATCTATACCGGAGTTCCTGGTATTATGACCGCGGATCCATCTCTGATTGGCGATGCCAGGACAGTTCAGCAAATGAGTTATGGCATGGCCAGAGAGATTGCTTTGCTTGGTGCTAAAGTGATTCATCCCCGGACTGTTGGCCCGGTTGAACGGGCTGGGATCCCGCTCGTCTTTAACGATCTCAATGGCGCGCGAACGCTGATAGATTCCAACGAAGAACACCAGGCCTATTCGATAACTGCCCGTCCCGATGCCGAGTTACATAGCATCGAAATAGACTCTCCCGATGCCGACCTTTCACCTTTACTTGAGAAGCTAAACACTGTCCCGGTTATTCGTACCGTTCGTTCCGGGCGTTCTTTTCACGTCCTGACCCCTTTTCCTGTACCCGATATCGCTCGCTTGTTGTGCGATGTTAGTCTGAAGGACTTGATTCATGAACACTGGTCCAGCCCGGTCGGTCTGGTGGCCTATGTTCGGCAACAGGGGATCGGAAGCGAGGATGGGCTTAAATTCCTTTCCGCTCTTGCTGGAGAACCGACGGAGATGCTCTGGAGCGATTCATCAGAGCGATCAATTTGTGCCCTTGTTCGGCAAGAACATCTCAGCGATATTGTCCATGCTTTACATAGACAATTTTCTCTCGACTCATAAGTCTCTCGACTGCCAGCAGGGCAAGGAGATGGGCAGATTATTTACCAGATCGCTCTTTAAAACTATCCTTGTGCTTCCAGTTGCACTCGCTTCAAATTCGATGCTTTACGCTCAGACACCAACGTTTCCCGACTCGCTCAGTCCTCAATCTTTTGTTGCTCGAACCGAGCGGTTCTCATCGACGCACAATGCTTCTCTTGCTCTTGATTATCAGCTCAACCAATCGTTGTTCGCCGGCCAGTTCCGATCCTATGTCCTTTCGTCGACTACGCTTCTCGGCTTACCTATAACACGGGATCAGGTCGATTTCGTAGCCGATATGCAGTATGAGTTGCCATCCCCAGTCAACCTGTTCCTGTTGTTTGAAGGAACAATGACAAACGATGTGGGAGGAGAGGAGTTGATTCCGGGATTGAACAACACGACGACAACTTTTGCGGGGGTTGGAGCCAGAGCTGCAGATGACGAGGAAAACAACATTGGCGTTGCTGTCGGAGGAGCCTATAGCCGGCAACTGAACACTGAAGATGCTGGGGGAGCTCTCTATGGCGAAGTATCGAGAGCAAAAACAATTGGTGGGTACCGCTTCAAGATAGAGGGGAATGGCCGGTGGCGTAACACTTCTCCACGAACTAACGGCACGCTCTTTCTCGATGCAACGTTTGATCGGGATTTTGGCGATAGTATCTATTTCGCTACCAATACGTCATGGGAGTTGCTTCACACCGATCTTTACATAAAGAGAAGGGAAGAGGATATCTTGCAGTATGGAGGGGATCCTCTTGAGGGAATTCTGAAACGGCGTGAACGAAGGTTCAGGCTTGGCTCTTTTCTTCTCTACCCGTTCAACGATCAGGCAGGTTTTGATGCTGATCTCTCGGTAACAAGCAATGGTATAGGCCGATGGGAGTCAGACGAAGGTCTGCCGCCAACCCCACGCGAGCCGGAACCTTATCGGTATGATCAGGAAGATTTTGCGATACGGGGTTCGGTCGGTGCATGGCTTGAGCCTCCGCGAGCACGAATCTCGGCACGTCTTAGCTATCGTTCAGGTGAACAACAAAATCTGGTTGATCCGACCGAAGAGGTGCTCGAGGTTGAGTTGCGTAGAAAGCGTCGTACTAACGCGCTGAACGATTATCTTTCCACACATCTTCTCTTTTCAGGTACAGTTGAATATCGTCCCGGAAACCATGATACTGTGGTGCTCAGCGGTTCAGCCGGCATTTATCGATATGATACGCCCGACACAAGCAATAACTTCGATAAGGACGAACAGACGATAACATCAGAGTTACGTTATGCGCGACAGTTCAGTCGATTGCTCTATCTTGAGCTGACCGGTCAGGTTTTTCTGACACATCTTGTCTATCTGTTTGGGGAGAACAGCAACGATAATAATTGGAATCGGGTGATTCGACTTGCTCCTTCAGTCCGTTACGACTTCCCCGATGTGCTGCACAACAAGATGACTGCTGAGGTAACTGCGAACTATACTGACTATGATTTCAGGGGTCGGACGCAGAACATTCGTGGGCGGTCTTTCCGTGAGCTTGCTATTCGGGACTCGCTGGTTTTCTTCTTCTCTTATAGGTATGGCCTGATGACGACAGGCGAGATGCGAATTGGAGAGAGAGGAAGCTTTAGCTGGAGTCAGTTCGCCGAGAGTCTGTTGGAACGAACGCGAACGGAGTTGCTTGAAACGGAGCTTTTTTCCGGCAGAGACTCTACCTCGCAATATGGCGTCGGCGGCAAGCTCTCTCGTGTTCGGACGTTCCGCGCTGATCCCCGTGGAGCGTTGTCCCCTTTCTCGGATCGCATATCGGTGGGGCCAACAGCTCGACTCTCACTTCCGGTAACCGAGAAAACCCGGCTTGAGGCGACCGGGTGGTGGGAACATCGGTTTGACAAAAGCGAATTGATAGGTAGAACTCCCTGGTTATTTTTGACGCTTGATCTGATGCTATAGAAGACATGAGCGATACAATCCGGACTCTTATTGACGAACGATTTCCGAGCGATCGCGAGCGACTTGCACGTTTGCCACGTGATCTTGAAGAGGCCTGCAAGGATTGTTCAATGACCGATGAGGACTTCCACAACCTTGTGATCGTTCTTACTGAAGCAGTTGCAAACGCTATCAGCCACGGGAACAAGGGGGATGCAAACAAGCAGGTTCGGTTGCTCGTCGAGTGCAAAGAGAACGGAATTCGATGTGTGGTCGAAGACCAAGGGCTCGGATTTAATCCGGATGAAATTGCAGATCCGGTTGCACCCGAAAACCTGCTGAGCGAAGGGGGAAGAGGGATGTTTATCATCAAAGCGCTTGCCAAAGAACTGAAGGTCGAGCATATTGAAGGAGGTACAAGAGTTGAGTTCCTCTGTGCCCGCTCATAACAAACATCCTTCTGGCCTTAACCCATTTCCCTGGCTTCTTGCTACGGTGATGGTGGGGGCAATAATTTCTCTTCTCTCTCTGGGCGATCTACGCCATCACGTTCTCCCCTACGTTATCATTGCCTCGTCTGCTACGCTGATTCTCTATCTTGGAGTCTACCTCTTTAAAAAACATCAGGTTTGCTTTCGTGCTCGCGACCTTTTCCTTGTTGCTCTGCTTTTTCGAGCCGTTGCTCTACCACTGGGCCCATCTCTTTCAGATGATGCCTGGAGATACCTCTGGGATGGACGACTCCTTCTGAATGGTGTGAATCCCTATCATCACGTTCCGGCCGATTCGGCTCTCTCAGACTTTCATGATGATCTCTTTGCACTGCAGGGATACCCGGAGACGAACACTATTTATCCACCGGTTGCACAGCTCATCTTTGCCGGCTCAATTGCTTTGGCTCAACCGTTTGGGGAAGATCCTCTTGTTGGATACTACATCTGGAAGCTCTTCCTGATTGCAGCCGAGATGCTGGCACTCTGGCTTTTACTGTTGCTTCTCAAACGAATGCGACTTCCACTCTATGGAGCAGCTCTCTATGCCTGGCATCCTCTTGTTGTGATTGAGATTGCTGGGCATGGGCATACCGACGCACTTTGGGTTCTGGCTCTTGGGTTGGCGTTATTCGGTTATACGATGGGAAGGGCCGGGGGAGGAGTTGCCGGGCTTGGTTTTGGTGTTGGAGTGCGCCTCTTTCCCTTGATTACGCTGCCGGTCTGGCTTCGCTTTCTGGATCGTCGCAGAGCTATTGTTGGTGGAGCTATCGCTCTTCCCTTGGTGCTGACACTTGCCCTCTTTCTCGATCCAGAAGCGTTCAATCGCTATGCCACGGTTGCGACCCGTTTCACGAATTTCTATGAGTTCAACGGTGGATTCTATCACGGAGTGAAGTGGTTGCTTGACGAGTTAATGGTGAAGCCCTCGAACCGGATTGCCGGAGGCATAACGACCGGCCTGATGTTGCTCGGCGTGGTAGCCATTACTCTCTGGCCAATAAAACGAAGGACATTGTCGGTTCTCCTTTCCAGGGTTCTCGGTATCGTCACGCTGCAGATAGCTCTATCGGCCAAAGTTCATATCTGGTATTTCGTTGTACCCCTCTTTCTCCTTGCTCTGCGGGATGACCGACGGCTCAGCCTTGCCTGGTACTGGGTTGCTCTGATTGCCCCCCTTACCTATCTCTACTATGCAACCGAACCTTTTCAGGAGAGAGCGTTGGCCTTGTGGCTGGAGTGGGGAGGGATGGCCTTCCTGATTCTCCTCGGATTCCTGATAACCTGGATAAGTCGCCGGAAACCAAAGGCCAAGGCTGATTTCGTTTGAATTAAAGAAGCAACGGGAACGGCCGTAGGACGGCCTCCATTATCATATGTTGTGTAAGTTAGCGCAGCCCTGAACGGTCGAGCTAACAGAGAGGGTCGAAAATCGTCTGGTTAGTATGCTCTCTTGATTTTGTTAATGACCATGGCATAACCATAATTGAGTCGGCTTACTTCTGAAAAGCCTTGAGGAAGGACCTGTTCGATCTTCAGTCCTGCCAGTTCTAAAAGTTTAGTGGCAATGCGCTCTAACTGATTTGCCGGATAATCCTCGACTTTACCCAAGGAATGGAGGGTTCTGTGACGAGGGATCTTACCGTCTTTATAAGACGCTACGATACACAAATAGGTGGCGGATTTTTTCTTTATCAACTTTCAAGGAAAGCCATGGGTCAGAGATATGGCAAAGAAAGGAGAAAATAAAATTATTTTCGCACTACCTTTTTTAACTCAAGACTGCCTACAATCCAATAAAATCAACAAATAGTCTCATAAAAACCTTAAAAATACCCCTCAAACTGTCGAAGTCGAGAAAAAATCGCCTTCGAGTTTATTCCTCACGGCATTGAGTGCAGGCATTTTGTTCTTTCCCCATCGATTCTTCGAGCAAAAATAAGCCCTCAGCTTCGTGTTGTGTCTTACCAAACTGACCACGCATAGGTGGAGGGTGGTCTTCATCGTTTTATTGGCCATTGTGAACTGATCACTTAACTGGCTGTCCATTTTTACCTCTACCCTTCTATTTGATAGCTTTGCCCTGATTGCGGAATGCACAGTTTATGATCCGCTTTTTACTTTCGTTTTTTAACCGCTAAACAGATTAACAGTTAGTCAAAATCAAAAGCTTCCTCATCGTGAAGTACACTATCTACCCCTCTCATTCTGGTGAGATGGTCTATTTTACCACCACCCGTAAGCAGGGAGCTTATAAAATAAACGATCAATGTAGCAACTGATGAAAAGGCAATGGTTACGGCAAGGCTAATGAGCTGTGGCACCAGCTGATAGGCATTGCCATAAAACAGACCTGCCGCGCCGTTTATTTCAGGGTTAGCAAATAAACCCGTTGCTAACATACCCCATATCCCTACAAGGCCATGGATACCAAAGGCATCTAAAGAATCATCATAGCCGAAGAAAGGCTTAATGCGATTTACGCCATAATAACCTATGATGCCCGAACTGAGGCCGATGAGCAAAGCACCAGCTACGTCTACATAGCCCGATGCCGGAGTGATCCCTACCAAGGCGGAAACCACGCCGGCAGTAAGTCCAAGAATGGTGATCTTTTTGGTACTGATCCACTCAGCAAGCAGCCAGCCTAACCCGCCCATACAGGCAGCTGTATTGGTTACCATAAAGGCATTGGCCGCAATAGCGTCGGCCGCCAGCTGGCTTCCGGCATTAAATCCAAACCATCCGAACCAAAGCAATGCAGCTCCCAAGACGGTAAGTTTTACTGATGAAGCTTTAGCCATTTTTTTTGAAAAACTTCTTCTTCCTAATACCATGGCCATAACTAAGCCTGCAATACCGGCATTCACATGAATAACGGTGCCGCCTGCAAAATCCAGTTCGCCACTGCCGCTTAAAAAGCCATTGCCCCATATCCAGTAAACCAAGGGGCAGTATACCAGAATTACCCATAAGAAGGAAAAAAGTAGCCAAGTTCCAAACTTAATACGCTCAATTACAGAACCGCTTATAATTGCCACGGCAATAGCAGCAAATACGCCTTGAAAAGCAACAAATAGCATTTTAGGAATACTGCCTTCCAAGTCATTCAACCCGATATTGCTCAAGAGAAATTGGGCTTTTCCCACAATCTCGCCGCCCCCTTCGCCAAAAGCCAGGCTATAACCTACAACTATCCAGGCCAGTGTAGCCATGCACATAGCAGCATAACTCATACCTACCGTATTGATAACGCTTCTTCTGTTAGATAACCCTCCATAAAAAAACGACAATCCGGCCGGGGTCATGAGAAAAACCAGCGCTGTTGCTACCAAAATCCACGCTGTATCTGCTGCATTAAAATCCATACCAGATTAATAATATTTGATTTAACATTATTTTGAGTAGAGTAGTTCTTTGTATTTAGGTAAAGGCCATAATTCATCGTCAACCAGCATTTCCAATTGGTCGATGTGGAATCTCAAGCTATCAAAATGAGGCTTTACTTCATTACAATAGCAGATGGCTTTATCCCTGACATCTTCAATATGGTCTGCTTTTTCTCTGGCGCTAATCATTGCTTTGCGCCCGGATATGACATTTGAAATATCCACCGCTATTTCCTTGATCAGTTTACGTTGTTCCTCGGTAACTTCTTTATAGTCGGGCGTATCTATATTGTTACTGAGGGCATTAATATTGTTGATAAGCAGGTTTTGATATTTTACAGCTGCAGGAATAATGTGATTGATAGCCAGGTCGCCCAATACTTTCGACTCGATCTCAATACGCATTTGGTATTTTTCCAATTGAATATGATAGCGGGCCTTTAACTCAACCGAGCTCATGATAGCGTTCTTCTGAAACAGTTCCACGGCTGAGTCAGTCATATAAAAGTCAAGTGCCCGAGGGGTGGTCTTTACATTTTTCAGATTTCTGGATTCTGCAATTTTCACCCACTCGTCACTGTAACCATCCCCTTCAAACCTCACGGACTTGGACGACTTAATATATTCCTTAAGGATGCTGAATATGGCATCCTCCTGAGCTACCCCGAATTCTACCAAAATATCAACAGATTCTTTGAAGTCGTGTAATTGCTGTGCTACTATAGTATTGAGTGCGGTCATGGGCTCTGCACAATTAGCGGCCGAACCTACTGCTCTCAGTTCAAATTTGTTCCCTGTAAAAGCAAAGGGTGAGGTTCTGTTACGATCGGTATTGTGAAGACGTATTTCAGGGATTTTTTTAACTACGCTCAATCGCTCACCTGCTTTTTTCTCGTCCGATTTGACACTGGTGAGGAACTTCATCTCCTCCAGGTTATCGAGAAGATTTGAGAACTGAGAGCCTATAAACACAGATATAATAGCCGGAGGAGCTTCATTGGCCCCCAGCCTATGGTCGTTTCCTGCAGAAGCAATGGAGGCCCTTATCAGGTCACCATAAGTATCCACAGCTTTAATGGTGTTGATAAAAAAAGTCAAAAACTGAAGATTGCTTTCAGGGGTTTCGCCAGGGCTTAGCAGGTTTTTGCCGGTGTTGGTAGCCAATGACCAATTGTTGTGTTTTCCCGAACCATTTACCTGGGCAAAAGGCTTTTCATGTATGAGTACTCTAAAATGATGTCTCCAGGCCACCTTCTCCATCACATCCATTATTAAGGAGTTGTGATCTACTGAAATATTACATTCTTCAAAAACAGGGGCCAACTCGTACTGCCCTGGAGCCACTTCGTTGTGACGGGTCTTTATGGGTATACCCAGCAAGTAGCATTCATGTTCCAACTCTTGCATGAAATTGAGCACACGCTCAGGGATAGAGCCAAAATAGTGGTCGTCCAATTGCTGGCCTTTAGAAGGAGGCTGGCCGATCAGAGTTCTTCCGGTTAAAACCAGATCCGGGCGAGCGTCAAAAAGGGCGCTGTCAACCAAAAAATACTCTTGTTCCCAGCCCAGCGTGGCATTTACCTTTTTTATATCAGGGTCGAAGTATTGACAAACAGCTACAGCTGCTTTGTCCACAGCTGCCAAGGCTTTTAATAAGGGTGTTTTATAGTCCAGTGCTTCACCGGTGTAGGAAACAAATATGGTAGGGATACACAAAGTTTTGCCTATAATAAAAGCGGGAGAGGTAGGGTCCCACGCAGTATAGCCCCTTGCTTCAAAAGTACTTCTAATGCCTCCACTGGGAAAGCTTGAAGCATCCGGTTCCTGTTGGACAAGCAATTTGCCTTCAAACTTTTCAATAGTGCCTCCCTGGTGGTCGGGTTCAAAAAAAGAATCATGCTTTTCGGCAGTACCCCCGGTTAAAGGCTGAAACCAATGGGTATAATGGGTAACGTTTTTGGTCATTGCCCATAACTTCATGGCTATGGCAATTTGATCTGCTATGGATTCGCTAATGCTAGAACCTTGATCAATAGCTTGCATGACAGCATCATATGCTTCGGCCGAAAGATAGTTTCTCATCGTCTTCTGGTTGAATACATTGGAACCGAAGCGATTGGAAATATTTTCGTTTGGTAGGTTGATACTAACCTTTTTACGATGGTGTATAATGTCTAACGCGTTAAATCTTATTGTGGACATACTTTTAGCTAATTATTGGGAGTTAAATTTTATAAATTCGGTATTATCAACGATCATTCGATTTTTTTGCATGTTTTATGCGACAATGGGCTGTTAAACAGTTGCAGTCGTTCCTGTTTATAATTGCTCTCTAACAGAAAGGCGGTTCTACAGGGAAATATCTCTTTACCGTATATTTATCAGTACTAGAATTGTAGATAATATCTGCTGTACCAACTTTTTCTACAAACTCTTTTGTCTTTTCATATTGATCAGTATCTTTTTTTAACCAGGAAGGGAGATCATCAGCAGACTTAAGGTCATACATTTTCATGTTCTCCTGTACTTTTTCCTGCAGTTTTTCTTCAGCGGTTTTTCCACCTTTAACCACCTGTCCTATTTTTGAAATAAGATAGGAGAGCATGGTCTTCTCAATGGCTTTGCTGATAGATTGCCCGACAAGGTCCATTTTTGCTATCTGCTCAATGCGGTTTATGTTGTCATTGATTTCTCTGTCGCTAAGAACCAAATCCAGCATACCGCTATAAAACAACAGACTAGTTATGACTATATCCTGTATTTCGGGTATTTCATCGTTCATCACCAGTTCGCGTATCCTTGTGTTTACCTCCTTTGTTTTAGTATTATTGGTTACGGGATAGTTTTGAGAAGTGAACACCCAGAATATCTTTTTTTTCTTCATCTTCAGGATACCCTTTTTAACGAGGGAGTGCAAGATCATGTCGTTCCAGTTCTCTGACTTTTCAGCAATTTTTTCGATCCAATACTGGATGCTCTGGCCGGTGTTACCCAGTTGGATGTCATTAAGCGCCATGTCAAGCAACTCGTCTCCGGTAGGGTCGGTCTTATCAATAATTATCCTTTCAAGATCACTATCGATACGATTTTCCAAAGCCAGATTCATAAGTATAGCACCTGAAACGGCAATTCTGAACGACCGACTTCCTGTTATTTGAGCATGGCCCTCTGTCTCATGAAGAGCGAGCACGTACAATCCTTCCGGTACTGTAAGAAAATTTTTCACTGTCAAGCTCATGTATCTATCTTTTTAGTCAGTTTATTTGACATAAAAACGTTAATCGAGATTAATCGTTAGCGGCAAGAGCTTCTTCTCTGCTTTTGTAAATAGTAAAAAGAGATGAAAATCCGGATATAGAAAAGATGTCCTTGATCATGTTTTGCAAACCACACACCACCATTTTACCATTTACGGCTTTGATCTTTTTAAGATACACTAAAAAGATGCGAAGGCCGGAGCTACTTATATAGTTCATATTGGCACAGTCTATCAAGATGTTCTGCTCACCTGAACTGACCAATGCATCCAGCTCCTTGTCAAGAAGAGCGTAATTACTAGTGTCCAAACTTCCGTCGATAGATACGATAATGAAATCGGCTTTTTTTTGTTTTGAGATATCCATGTTGATCTGATTTATATTCGTTTTAACATCCGCAATTGATTGATGTTTCCGATCCTTTGGTACGTTACTTCATCCATAAATTGCCTGATCAAAAATACACCTAAGCCCCCTATGGGTCTATTTTCTATCTGGGCACTTACATCAGGCTCCATTACTTCTTCCAATGGATTAAAGGCCTTGCCTTCATCTTCTACAATAATGCCCACTTCTTGTGGACCGTGTTCAAAGGTAATATTTATTTGATACTTGGCCTCTTCTGTATATGCATAGCGTATGACATTTGTCAATGCTTCTTCTACACAGAGGTTTAGGCTCATCAGAACAGGTGTTTCCAAGCCCCATTTTTTTCCCAATTGCTCCAGGGTTTCGTTTACTTTATGCAATTCGCTCAGCTGGTTGAGTATTCCTATTCCGACTTTTTCCATTATAGTTCTACGGACTAAGGGCAACGACCATCATTGTTATATCGTCAGATTGACCGGTACCCGACGTAAATTGCCTTAGATTTGCAGAGACCTTGTCCACGAGGTCCCTGGCCGATAAGTTTTGTGAACGGCTCAGTATTTCTTCTAGGCGTGACGCCATATAGAGTTCACCCTGCGGGTTCAATGCCTCTGTCACCCCATCGGTAAACAGGAACAAGCGGGCGCCTTTGCTGAGTTGTACCTCATTTTCATGGTATGAGATTCCTTCTATGGCCCCGACTACCATATCTTTGGTAGGCTCAGTCATAACTACTTTACCGGCGCCGTCAATGATGTAAGGAGGGTCGTGCCCAGCATTACTATATGTAACATTGCCGCTATACAGGTCCAAGATACCATAAAATACGGTTACAAACATACTTTCTACATTGCCTTTGCCCAAAAGATTGTTGGTTTCATTCATACAGGCTGCCGGTGAAAGCCCTCTTAAAGCGGTGGCTCTTATAATGGTGTGGCTCACCGCCATGTATATGGCTGCGGGAATACCTTTGTCCGATACATCAGCAACTAAAAAGCCAAGGTGGTTGTCATCGACCACAAAGAAATCAAAAAAATCACCCCCCACCATTTTAGCGGCATTCATAGTTGCATAAATTTCAAAACAAGATCCTTCAGATATGAGGTCAAAATCAGTTGATAGAATAGACTGTTGTATTTTTCGGGCCGTGTCCAGATCGCTCTGAATAGCCATCAGTTGATCGTGTGTTTCTTGCGCCTTTCGGATGAACTTGATTTGCTCAATGGCTTTTTCGATAGTTTGCTCCAAGTCAGTGAAATCAATCGGTTTTGTGGCAAAATCGAAAGCTCCACCGTTCATTGCAGCCCTTATATTGTCCATATCACCATAAGCGGAAACCATAATGGTTTTTAAAAAAGGGTTTTGTAGCTCATTGATTTTGGTCAAAAAAGTAAGGCCGTCCATAACAGGCATATTGATATCACACAGAGCGATGTCAATATCAGAATGTTTTTCCAATTGGGCAAGGGCTTGCAGGCCGTCATGGGCAAAGTGGAATTCGTAAATCCCTTTTCTGATCTTGGATCGAAACTTCTGATTCATCAGAAGTTTCAGATCCTCTTCATCGTCAACGCTTAAGATCTTAATAGGCTCAGATTCTTGCATTTTCTATTTTTTGTTTTACTATTATTTTATGGGTATGGTTATTATAAATCGGGTGTAAACCATGGGTTCACTTTCTACTTCAATATGACCATTATGGCCTTCTTCTATAATTTTACGGCTTATGTAAAGCCCTAGTCCCGTGCCCTGACCTTCGGATTTGGTGGTGAAAAAAGGCTCAAACATATTAGCCTTAACCTTTTTGGGTATTCCTATGCCATTATCTTCAACGACGATGCTGACCTTCTGCTCATCGAAAAGCCGAGTTAAGATGGTAAGTTGAGGATGATAATCCGGCCCAGCCTGTTTCCAGCGCTCCCAAACAGCAAAAAAAGCATTGCTGGTGATGTTTAAAAATACTCTGCTCAAGTCACCGGGATGAGCCATAATGTCATGTATGTTTTCATCAAAATTTTCTACGATCTTCACATTGAACCCTTTGGCATTAACACGCATGGTGTGGTGAGCGAAACGGATATACTGCGATAGCATCTCATTGAGCTTTACTAGGCCTTTTTCTTGTTGCTGTCCACGCGAATAACCTAATATTCCTTTTACAATAGAGTGGAGACGGTTCGCATGCTCCTCTATCTTCTTTATGTTTTGACCCAGCAGGGAAGCTATGCTGTCCATGTTGTCCCATTCATTTTCGGATAGTTTTTGAACCACTGCATCTTTCCACTCTTCCAATTCTTGAAGTAGTTCAGCGGACATACCGGAAAAGTTAAGTATGAAATTCAAAGGATTTTGTATTTCGTGCATAATACCAGCGTTCAAGAGTCCTAAGGAGGCCATCTTTTCTAGTTCGATAATTTTTTTTCTTAGGCTCTGGATTTCTAACTGATTGGTATTTCTCAAAACGTTTCCGATTTGGTTAATTGAATTTATTTTTTTGGCAGAACTACAGTAAAAACCGTCTCGGTATTGACCTCGGAATTCACAGATATAGTCCCTTTGTGTAAATAGATAATTTCCCTTACCAAATAGAGCCCTACTCCGGAACCTTTAGCAGCGGGCTTGGTAGTAAAGAATGGATCATATATCCGATCAATTTCTCTTTCAGGGATACCCATTCCATTGTCTCTCACCTTCAATATAATTTCACTATCTGTACTTCTCAGTTCTCCTATTACATGTGCTTCTGCGGTATTGTTCTTTTTGCAATCGGAAACCACGGATTGCATAGCATTGTTAAACAACTCGTACAGGGCTTTGGTCAGTTCTTCTATAATTACCTTAGCACCAAAGCCATTCCCATCACTGTGCAGATCCACTTCAATTCCGTATTGATCGATCTCCTTTTCAAAATTATTCTTTACACGCTTTAGTATCTGAACTACCATTTCAGAAATATCCGTCTCTGTAAATCTGCCTGTCCGGTCTTTCAAAAGCTCTTCCATATTTTTTATGATACGTACGGAATTAGTACCATGGTCTTGGATCTTTCCCAGATTAAGGTCCAGCATTGAACGGATGTCCTCTATTTCCCCATAACCATCTTCGCTGATGGTCTCTTTCTCGGCCTCCAGTACTTCTTTAAGGTCCAAGGCCAAATCTTTGGATAGAGAAGAGAAGTTGTTGATATAATTCAGGGGGTTGATAATTCGGTCTACTATACCTTTGGCCATTTGTCCAACCGAGGCTAGTTTTTCCTGGCGGATTAATTCCTCCTGGGTATTTTTTAGATCACCAAGAGCATGGGATAATTCCTCAGATTTGCGCTGGACCTTGTCCCGTTGCTTACGGATTTCAGAAGTTCGCTCTTGTACAGTGTTTTCCAGTTTTTCCTTTTCCCTAACAAGACTTTTGAGGCGTAATTGGATAATTTGCCATACCATATAGCAAAGTGCCAATAAATAAGTTATAATCATATACCACTTAAGGTACCATGGAAAACGAATTTCAAAACGAAATTCAGCAGCCTCGGATACATTTCCATAAACATCTTTAGACTTAACCAGAAAGATATAGCTGCCGGGTGAAAGATTTTGATACTCCTTATCGTTCACTGCATTCCAGTCGCTCCACTTATTGTCAAGCCCAATAAGGCGATAGCTGTAGAGTACCTGGTTGGCCACATGATAACCGGAAGATGCAAACCTAAAGGAAACATTTCGATAGCTATATCCAAAACTGGCTTCACGTTTTTGTTGTACTTCCCAGGTGTCAGAGCCTCCACTAAAAATGCTATCGTTATTCAATTGGATATCTGATATCTTTACGCTGGGTTCTTTCCATAGGTTTTTGGTAAGTTGCTGGTCAAAACGGATAAGGCCTGATGGGCCTCCGAACCACATTATGCCGGATGTATCTTCATAAACAGATCGGGTGATGAAGTTCTGAAAGGGTCCAAAATCCTCTTTTTTATATTTCCAGGTACCATTATCCGGAACAAAATGAGAAAGCCCTGTTTCATCGCCCTTGGTAATCCACATAGAGCCATCTTTGCAATGAGCAATTAAGCCGGGCCAGCTTGTAGCACTATTAGAAGTGTCAGCCTTAATTCTATATTCCTCAAACAGCCCGGATGTGTGGTTATATATCCTGAGTCCGCGGGAAGTGCTTGCTATGAGTTCGTTATTCAGGCTGTAAAATTGATTGCCAGGCAGGTCAGGCAGATCCTGTTCTTTGCCAAAAATATTTAATCGATCGGTTTCTACTTCATAGCGGGCCAGCCGCCCATTAAGGGTAGTTATCCATATGTTGCCTTCATCATCAAATACTAAATCTGTAACTTCTCCAAGATCGCTGAATTTTGCGATGTTCCGAATTACCCCACCATCTTCCGATAGCCGTATTTCGCTGAAGCCATCCAGTGTTCCTGCGTAGAGATAACCGGGACGAGCTTCAAACGAAGCCATGCATAAGGTAAACTCATTAGTCAAATGGTTTATACCGGAATTTTTTATACTGTAAATACCTTCACTGGTGGCAACTAACAGGCCATAAGGTGAATGTAGAAATTGCCAGCAGGATGTTTCTATATCTTCAAATGGCGAGAATAGCTTGGTAGATCCATTCAGCCTGTAAAGACCCTGATACGTCCCTGCCAGTATACTTCCTTCATTCCGAGTAATGGATATTACACCGGACTTTAGGCCATTGTTTCTGTTATAAACTGTCCAAGGCCAGGGATATCCCACTAAACTGATACCATTGTTTAAAGCTGCCCAAAGCCTGTTGCCCTTATCCTTATAGAGTTTGTTTATGTAGTCATTTTGTAATCCGAAACTGCGATTCACCCATGTTACTGGGTCGCCTTTAGGGTTTATAAAGAATATACCGTTTCTATGCGTGCCAATAGCAATGAGGTTTGCATTAATACGGATAAGATCGCTTATCCTTGATTCAATAAGTGCTTTGTTCAATGAAGCTTCAAATGGACTTAGAATACCTTTTTTCAGGTACATAAGGCCCTTTTCTGCCGTACCCAGCAGAAATTCATCCTGCCGGATCCTAAGTACGCTTGTCAGCTCTATGTCTAAGCTCAGGTAATCAAAGGGGATTATAGCAAACCGGGAAGGGTCAAATAGATAATAAGAATTGGCTTCACTTTTTATCAAAAAATTGTTCTCCAATGGAAAGACTTGGGCAAGCTCATCCGGTAACGCCAGTATTTCAATATCTTTGCCATTATACGCTAATATTTTTTTTCGGGAGAAGAAAAAATTTTTACCCTGTAGGTTGAATATATCTTTGATCTCTCCAAAGCGATGTCCAACTCCGGCACTTATAAGCGGCCTTAGGTCTTCGTAATATAGCTTTCCATCATCAGAGCTTTTGATCATACCGATTTCATTGAGCCCTCCCACCAGTATTTGTCCTTTTTCTGAGCGTTCTACCGCTGTAACTCTCGAAATATCGGGAGTAAGCACAATACTCCACTCCTGGCCATTGTAAACCAATACCCCGGCGAAATTGGCAATGTAAATATTTCCGGCGTTGTCTTCGGCTATATCAAAATTTTGAGTATGTCCTTTATAGTCCGATGGAGAGAAATTCCGGACTACCGGGATCCCGGTCTCATTGCCAGTAGCCGTAGTGTTTTGCCTTGCAAGCAAAGTTGAAGCCAGGAAGGAAAAAAATACGAACGTCTTAATTATTCGCATCCGTTCTTTAGATATTATGGCACCTTTCTCTTTTCAGGACAACGCTAAAACGGATTTTTTTCAACACATTGAAATTATTATAATATGTCTTAATTGTATTAAATTCAGCCATCTGTTTTTATTGCAGCTTCACCTGTAGTATTTCGTTTGAGAAAGCCACAAGGCTGTTCTGTTTTGTCAGCTTGCCGGCCTGTAATACAGCAGCAATCTTAAAGTCCTGATTAGTGCACAGTTCGATCATCTTTGCTTTGTCAGTATATTTAATGATGATGTAATCTTTAGATTCTTCTAAGGTTTGTATATAGTCTGCTAATGCGTCTTGTGATATTTCCATTTGTCGCCAGTTGTTCATATCAAGGGCGATAACGAATGAAAAGCCTAAGAAATATTCGGCTATCTCATCTGTTATAAAGTCGATCACACCACCCATTTTATTCAATACGAGGCAGATGGAGGCAAAACTGAAATACTCGATCAAGCCTGTTTGGATCCTTGATCCATATACTTCTTTGGCCATTAGCTGGTTGTATTCAAACAAATGTCTTCCTATTCCCAGTCTTTGGTAATCCGGATCGATAGCGAGTCTTTTCAGGTTGCAGTTCTTGTCTCCGTCGGCATGAAAGGCATAATTAAAAAAACAGCCCACCAATTTTTCAGGATCATCATTGAGGCATACTACCAAACCATAGTGATAGGTTATGGACTGGTAGTAATCGTATGCGGTAACCAGATCCTTTATCTCCAAATCCTGGTATGCCCTTTCGGATAAGACAATAATGCGGCTCATGTCAGAAAGTTTTGCTTTTCGGATATGGACATTGAGATCAGCAAGTTTCTTTTCCAGTTTTGCTTTTCGGATCTGAATATATTCCAATTCACTGAGCGGGTCTTTGCCTATAGGCTGTTCTCCTTTCAGGATATGGATAGGCTTTGAATAAGAAAATGCAGTAGGTTTTTTCACAAATTATAGGTCAGTTTTATAAAATGGTTCCTTCTGTTTTGTGGGGTTTCCATAATATTGCTCATTCCATCGGCCGTTCTGATCCCCGGGTCGCTATATTCCTGATCGAGAATGTTATTACAGCCTATTTGAAGGTGGAAGTTTGGAAGTGCATTTTTATACATCAATGCCCCATTGAGCAGATAAACCGGGTCAAATGTTCCTATGAGATTGGCGGGAACCGAGGTTCCGGGCCCGGTTTTTCGCTCTCCTATATAATTGAATCGTATATTCATATTAAGATGGTTAAAATACAGGATATTTGCACCGACATTGAATTGATGTGAAGCGATGTCTCCAATGCGCTCTAATTCGTCTGTAAGTTGTCCATCTTCTATTCTTCTGTTGAATGGACGAG
This sequence comes from Chlorobiota bacterium, assembly GCA_021296135.1. Lineage (GTDB taxonomy): Bacteria > Bacteroidota > Ignavibacteria > OLB7 > OLB7 > JAGWAZ01. Next base: position 22,274 of record JAGWAZ010000019.1, read on the forward strand.
TGTATGTGTAATTGGCGTAGAGGCGATAGTTGTTGATCTTCCAAGAGAGGTTACCCTGAATACCTTGAATTTCTCGCTCCCCTATCGCCTGATTTTGTAGTGTAGTTCCTCCATTAAAAGGCACAGGTACCGGAGATACGCTTCCTTTATATTTTGCATTGTAATAAACAATTTTAGCAAATGAGTCTTTATTAAAATGATATCCGAGCGACAGGTCAATATTATCGACTCGTTCGGGAGGGAGGGTTGGGTTGGCGAGTTGCCTGTTGGGAAAAGTGGCGAACTTAGTCCAGTTAGATGCATTTTGGTAAGCGCTGGCGTATATGGCCTTAAACACAAAGTTACCAGGGTAAGCTACAATGGCCACCCTTGGGTTAAATATGTAGCCATACCCCCCCTCTACTCTGATTCGATTATGATCGTAGCGCCCTCCCAGGATAAAATTGATCCAGTTTTTAAAGCGGTAAGTGCCCTGCGCAAAGGCTCCTATTTCCATGATCTCATAGTAATTACCCCCTCCTGGTACATTTGCCTGTGCGCCGGTCTCTATTACACTGGGAAAATCGAAGGCCCTGGATGATTCGGGCTCTGAATAGATGGATAAGTAATAATCTCCCTGAATAAAACTATTCCTGATCTCTGCTCCGGCAACTAAATTGAACTTGTCGAAAGGCGTGTAGGTAAGCTTTAATTCGTTCCTGAACTGTCTGGATGTTTGATAATAAAAAGCTGTGATCCATGAGGCTGAGATGCTGTCCATCAATTGAGCAGGCCCTAAACTCCGGTTGGTATAATTTCTAAGCACATTAACGCTGGTTTCATCGTCAATTGCCGTAACCTTATATTGCGCAAAATCTTCTATAGATAATTTATCTTTTATAATCTCATTCTCATATTTTCCATAGACGTAGTATTGTATAGGCATCCATACGGTACCATTGTCAGCGCTTCCATAATAGTTGTCGTAGCCGTAACCACTGGCACCTTGTATTGCCTTCCAGTGTTCTGCTCCAAAGGTGAAATGAGGAAGTTGCAATTTAATATTTAAATACAGATTGTCCGCCTTGTTTTTATAGGCAATAGGGTTTGCGTTCAACATCCGGCTTATCCCGTTTTTATCGGCATTTCGAGCAAACTCACGCCCTGCTGCCGTGGGTATGGCGATTCGTCTTCCGTTTGAATCTACCGTTACCTTGTAAAAGGTAGAATAATTGGCATAAGAGTGGTAAGTTGAGTCGAAAGCAGGAAATGCATCGGGGCCCACAGTTAACAAACTTTGGTAGTCAACCTCGTCATAATCTGCCGGGTTATAGTCGTATTCTTTAAATCCGGACAAGTCGCGATACTCGGATTCATATTTTCTTACGGTAAAAGAAAGCGCTGCGCTATTTACCCTACCTGCTGTATAAACATCTATATAACGTGTATTATAAGTGCCATAACCTACTTCAGCGTGGGTAGCATACACACGTTCATCTTTGTTGGTCGAAGCGTCTTGGGTAACCACATTGATCACCCCAGTAAATGCGTTTGGACCATATATGGTAGCGGCTGGTCCATAAATGATCTCCACTTGTTTAACATTGGACAGGGGAAATTGCGTGCCCCAATATACAATATTAGACCAAAGGTCGTTTTCTTCAACTCCGTCTACCAAAAATAGCATGCGGTCGGTATTGTTCCCACGATAGCCTCTTTGGTAAATATTGGAATAGGTTGCAGCCCTGGTCCTTGAAATATCAAAGCCCGGCAAGTCGCTCATCAGAGCCTCGAGATCCGTATAGCCTCTTTCTCTGATCTCCTTTTCTGTAACAACTATCACCGTACCCGGGGTGAGTTTTATATCCTCTGCCTTTTTTGATACAGAGGTCACAAAAACCGATATTCCCTGTTGTCTGAGCGTCCGGATAGCTTCTGTAAATTGCAGAGGGTCGAACAAGCTGGCTTGATAGTCCGGATTTATTTCCAATAGCTCACCTACATTTTGGTTAGCGGCTTCTATGCGGTCTAATGCAAAATTAGACAGGGCTATTAAACGTAAGGCTATGAGTTTTTTTTGTTTGTCAGCATTATATTTTAGGCAAGGGTTAAGCAGTTCAAATACCTGATTAAAATTGCCTGTTTCATACCTTTTCTGAGCCAGGTTCAACTGAATGTCATCGCAATCCTGGGCGAAAACAGCGTGTTGCAATAGGGTAATAACCAGAACCCATAAAAATTTGCGCTGTCTCATTTTATTTTTGATTAAATGATCTAAATTCTATTGTAGGATCTACATACATATTCCATTCTTCTTTTGTAAAGTCTCTTAGGAGCCTTTTTCTCACCAGTTCAGCTAATTTTTCATGGCTTAGCGTAGTGATGCGAATGAGCTTATCGGCTCCTGCGGAGATCACCTTCTCCGTTCCCGGAATAGCGCTCAAGCAGTAGCCCCAGCCATCGAGCTCTTCGATAACTACTGATTCATAAGAAGTTGTTTTAAGATTCCACAGCCGAACGGTTCTGTCATAACTGATAGATATGAGCAGATCGTTGATAAACTGAATATCATTGACCTGTGAAACATGACCTACCAGCTCCAGTAGATCATCGTCGTTCCTCTTGACGTATATATTACCTGAAGTAGTGCCCACTGCGAGCTTACCCTCCTCGCCAATGACAAGGCTTGAAATTTCTTTGCCAGGAATTTGAAGAAATACTTGTGCTTGTTCTGAAGACCGTGGACTTATAGAACATACCCGGCCTTTTACATCGCTAAAGTATAAATTACCTGAATTTAAATCGAACCAAATATTTTCAATATTATCGCTATGACTGTAAATCTGCTGAGCCATTGAGCCTTTGTCGATAACATCCACGCCTATAATGTTGTTTTTTTCGTTAAAAACCAGCGTATTGTCATTGATAAATACCAGGTTGTCAATTTTATAATCCGAAAGTTTAGTGGTAAAATGTTCTGTATTTTTAAATGGCGCGTGCAATATTATTACATTACCCAGGGCATAAGATGCGGCCAGTATCGATCCATTTGGATTGAAAGCTGCACATTTCAGATCATACTTATGATCGTTGACTAAAAACGAAGGTTTCAGTATGGACGCATCTCCTTTCCACAAGATGATCTCCCCATTTTGGCTTACACTTATCAAATTTAAATTACCAGAGGTTGATTGAGGCATCAGTGCCAGATCCCTTACAGCGCCCTTGTGCGCACGGAAAGAATTATCTTCTCCGGAAGACATCTTAAGCGCCTGGAAGAGTTCAGTTTGGTACAGGTCTCCTTTGTTATCATTGGTAAAGTGCCACGCAGCAATGGCAAACAATGATGCCAAAGTATCATTACCCGTATTTTTTTGATTGATGGACCGTGCAGATAACGACTCCCCCAATGCCAACATTCTAAGGCGATTTGCGTTTTTTTCAGCTGCTTCCGCAGCGTTTTTCTGCTCAATGGCAATAGCTCTTTGTCGTTCGGCATCATTGAATGCGTCCACAGCTCTTGTTTTGGCTTGATCTGCAACTTGCCTTTGGAAAATAGCTTCCTGCTGCTTCTGCTCGGCAATAGCTCTCTGTTCCAGGGCCTCTTGTCGTTTTTGTTCGGCAATAGCTCTTTGTTCCAGGGCTATGGTCTTTTGATCTTCGGTAATGAACTTTTGCTGCTGTGCGATCTCTTCTAACTGCTCACTGATGTGCTTCTGTATGATGGCATCTTTTTGCAGCAGTACAGATTGCTTTATCCTTGTGCTCATCTCAGTATTCTCAGACCGTACTTTATCCAGAGCCTTCTGATTTCTCAGATACATCAGGCCCAGGATAATAATAAAAGCAATACCCAAAAGCCAATGCAATTTCTTTGATCTCATTATTGTGTAACTTCGATTCAAAAATAACATGCTATGTTCTAATAAAGAACTGAAATAGATATGTATCTTTAGCGTTATGAACTCCTAGTAACAACGAAATCTCCGTAA
>JAGWAZ010000019.1:26264-29142 GCA_021296135.1 Chlorobiota bacterium
TCACCCTTCGACAGGCTCTCCTTCGACAAGCTCAGGATGGCATGCTTCGGCATTCTAACATCGTACATCTGAAATCGTAAATCATCCTTCGACAAGCTCAGGGTGACACTCGAAATAATATGCTGTTGAGAACATAGCCACATAACGTAAACCAATCGACTAATTAAGGTAGTATCTGGGTCATATCCCATTTTTAGTTGAAATTCTCTGAGAAGATTCCGTATTGAGTGCTAAGATAATCGCATTTTGTAATCGATCTAATTTCCGATAGTTTTTTACTTTATGCATGTTGCTTTCAATTTCCAGCAAAGCTGATGCAATCCCCCGGTGACGTTGTCCTGAGCTTGTCCGGTGCCTTACTTTGCCGACATACTTTTTAAGCTGTGAATTGAGGTTTTCAATACAATTGGTGGTACTGAAACTCTGTCCGAACAACCCATACATTTTTAGTTTGTGCAGGGTAAGCAGTTCTTCCATACCTTCTTTCAGGCTTCGGGCAGCGGATATGTTGATCGGCTCGAGACCTGAGGCCAGACTTAGAAGATCAGCCCTGGCATCTTCATAAGAACTTTGTTCCAGTGCGCGGTGATAGGCTTCTTTGGTAGCAGCGTGTTCTTTGTCCGGCAGATACTTGAGGATATTTTCACGCTTATGCCATTTGCATCGCTGGACCAATGCTTTGCCTGCAAAACTTTCTGCGATCGCCTTTCTAAATCCCTTTGACCCGTCTGCGACAAAGAGCAATCCCTTTTCATCGTTCATCCCCCGTTCTTTCAGGCGACGGAAAAGATCTTTGACCGGCCCTGAGCTTTCACTGGACGCATGAAGAAAGTCCAATGGTATTTTATCCCCGCTCAGCGTCACGCCCATCGCAATGATAATTTGTTCACCGGAAAGGTATTTGCCATCCAAAAAGATGGTTACAAACTCATAGTGGCTCAAAGAACGGTTCCGAAAGGCTTCCATCTTCTCTTTGGTTCGCTCTACAAAGGCGCGACTAACCTGGCTTTTTGAAAGCCCGAAGCCCTCTTCAAGATAATCGATCACTTGGCCATAATCACGTGTGCTCAGCCCCCTTACTACTCCTTGGACCAACTGCTCAGAAGGGCTATCTATCCGCCTCAGCTGATTGTAACGCTCAAGCGGCACGCAATTTTTATCGGTCTTGTCCATAACTCTGGGTACATCGACCTTGAGCTTTTTATCCCCGATCAGCGCACTGCCCGGATTGTAACTCCATCGACTGTACCGGCCATCTTCAGGCTTTTCCCGGCTATAACGCACACCGGCTCTTTCAATGACTTCCTCTTCCAAAAGCTCATTGATCATGATCTGGCATAGGCTGAGGTGATTGCACAATAGTTCCAGCTTCAGATCTACAGACTGTTCCTGCAGCCAGGCCGGTTTCTTGCGGCTTAATTGCTTAAATTCATGCACTGAGAGGTTTTCCATGTTGAAGTTTTTTTTTTGTGAATACATAATGCTTCAATCTACGGAATCTCTCTTTTTTTGCATACTCCATGGGCTATGCAAAATTTCAACTGAGATTAGGACTATGTCGGCTTTTTTGCTCCTTGCAATAAGGGCAGACGTGACAACGCAGAGATCTGTTCAAAAAGCTTTTTGATGATTACAGTGCATCAGGAATCGGTTATATTAGTGCAGTGAATGTAACACAAAATACCACTTTTCGCAAAAACCCGCTGCTACCATGCAGAGCGTCTATTTGTGAAGTTCCAGCCCTCTTTTAGTTCCCCGAAAGCCTTATTTACAAGGCTGTTCAGGGGGCGATATAACCAGTCACCCAGCAACTGAAACTCGGGATATTGACCGGGCTTGGAAGCGATCCACAATTCTGGCTTCCAATCTGCAATCACCCAGAAACTGAAACTCGGGGTATTGACCGAGAGATACTGGAACAACTATACGACACTAATATAGCCAATCACCCAGCAACTGAAACCATGCAATTACTTCGTAATCTTACTGTAGTGCTTCTACGACACTAATATAGCCAATCACCCAGCAACTGAAACTCGGGGTCTTGTACGGAGAGGGGAGAACGGCTATATTTGCGATCCATTTCGGGGCTATGGCACAGCTGGTTAGCGCGCTACCTTGACATGGTAGAGGTCACAGGTTCGAGTCCTGTTAGCCCCACCAAAACGTGGATTTCTTTGGGAATTCGCGTTTTTTTAATAATCGAAGATGTGGTGATCTCGGAAAGCCTCAGAAGATCTGAGAGCTTTGTCAAGTTGTTCGTCGGGAAATGAGTTTTGTTAGGGAGATATTGTAGCTTCAGGAATCTACCAGAGACTAAACAAAAGGAGCAGATCGATCCTATGCCAAAACTCCTGCAAATATCTCAGCTTGGTCTTCGATTCTGCGCGAACGTGCACGCAAAATCGAAGACCCGAGCACAATCGAGATTCAGAACCTGATCGATGATATGCTCGTGACAGTCGTTGATGCCAATGGCGTTGGGATTGCCGGGCCACAGGTCTATAGAAGGGAAGTGGGTCTTTATCATGGCATCCCGAGCCAGCAGCCGCTATCCGAACGTTCCTGAGATGGAGCCAACACCGGTCATTATCCGGAGATTCTATGGAAATCGGATGAGATCGCCAAAGAGTGGGAGGGCTGTCTCAGCATACCTGGCGTGCGTGGGTTAGTTTCCGAGGCATCAGAAGATCGGAGTGCGATATACAACTCGTGATGGTGAACTGGTTGAACGGGAGTACAGCGATTTCATTGCTCGTCTCTTCCAGCATGAGTTCGATCATCTTGAAGGGATTGCCTACATTCAAGTCTGAAGTGCAACAGGTGGAGGAGCTTTACCACAATATACTTCCCAGGGTCTCTTCCACCCCAGACATTT
>JAGWAZ010000107.1 GCA_021296135.1 Chlorobiota bacterium
AGTGTGCAGTTGTGTGGTGTGTGTGAAGAACATAGTCTTCCCTCCGTGATTGAGTTAAGAATTTAGTGTCAGGTACAGCTTATGGCTGTACAGCTGTGAAGATAGAGAGTACGAAGTTCAGATGCAAGAAAAAATTGGAAGTCAGAAAATAGCCCAGCCGTGTACGGACGATGAGGACAAAGCTAGCCCCAGTCGTTTACGGCTGGGACAACGTTTTTGATCTAAGAATAACGATTAACGATGTTCGATCTATGATGTATAGATCAGAAGAAACGGATCGCTCCTAGGCAGCTACTGATGATGAGGTGATGCTATGCCCTCGGGCTTCGGCCCGAGGCTATGAATCGAGGATTGCTACGCAGTCGATGTGATCAGGTGGTGGTCCTGTCATTTTTGCCTACATAGGTGGCATAGATCGGCTTCCATTGGAAGTATAAGCCTGAGAGAAAGATGAGGGAAGGCTAACAAAGAAGGCGACGGTCAATAGTGACGTGGCCTTCTTGCTTCTTTTACTTTGCAAGTGCTGCAATCTTCAGTGCTTCCGGGAAGAGCGTCAGCGCTTTCTGATACTGTTTGTCAGATTGCAAGGCTATTCGATAGAACTCGTTATCACCCCAGATGCTTCGTGCAATTCTTGCCTTGATCCGATTTTTCAGAAGAGGAGCGTCTTCACGGATAAGTTCGCGATCCACTTTGATCTCTTTGGCCTCAGCCATCTTCAGGAAGCTATCAAACATCCCAGGTGTAACCTGGAAGCCGTTGAGAAAATCGTCGAAGTTATTGCCGTATTGTTCTCTGAGTGCTGACCCACTGCTTCCCATATAGGCTTCAACAAACTCCCAGATGATGTTCTTCGTGATAATCTCCCACGATCCGGATGTACTGTTCAACGTATCTGGTTTGACAATGTAGTCTGGAGTTATTCCACCCCCTCCGATCACCTTCCGTCCTCCCACTGTCTTAAAGGTTGGCTTCGATGTATCTCTGGCATCGTTGGTATGATCAATGTTAGCTCCTTCTTCTCCACCATCACGGCCCTCCAACGCATAGTAGCTTTCGCGTCCGTTCTCGTAAGGGCGTTGAATCAAACGGCCGGATGGCGTGTAGTAACGGGCGACGGTCAAACGGAACGCAGAACCGTCAGAGAGTGGAAACGCCTTTTGTACAAGCCCCTTGCCAAAAGTCGTTTCACCCACGACAAGTCCACGATCCAGGTCTTGAACTGCTCCGGCCATAATCTCGGAAGCTGATGCCGAGCCAGGGCTGACCAAAATGATAAGAGGAATATCCTCATACGATTGGCCACCATGAGCGCGGAAGACTTCCTCTTCGTCGCTACGGGTGCTCTTGGTGTATACAATTTTGTGTGTGCCTCCAATAAATTCATCAGCCATTCTGACCGCTCGTTCAAGGTAACCGCCTGGATTGCCTCGCAAATCAAGAATCAATCGCTTCATCCCTTTCTCGGAGAGCTTTTCCAGATGTTGCATCATCTCCGTATAGGTCGGATCAGCGAACTGATTGATCTTCATATACCCTGTTCCGTTCTCCTCAACAAAAGAGGCAACAACGGTGTAGAGCGGAATCTTATCGCGAGTGATAGTGAACTCCAACGGATCGGTTCCACCAGCACGGACAATTGTGACGTTAACAGTGGTCCCTTTTTTGCCTCGAAGTTTATTCGGCACATCCGAACGGTCCATTCCTACGGCGTTCTGCCCGTCGATCTTGATAATCTTGTCTCCGGAGATAATGCCAAGGGTTTCGGATGGGCCACCCGAAATGGGGGAGACAACGGTGATCGTGTCGCGTATTACATCAAACTCTATTCCGATCCCTTCAAAGCTTCCCCGAAAGTCCTCCTCAACACGTCGCTGTTGTTCGGCTGGAATATAGACTGAATGTGGATCGAGTCGATTAAGCATCCCGGCGATCGCCGATTCAACAAGTTCAGGTGAGTTCACATCATCGACGTAATACTTTTCAACGGTGAAGAGAACATCCTTGAACTTGTTGAGTTGTTCGTAGATGCTATCACCTGAAATCAGTGGCTGAATATATATGCCAACAAGGGTGCCGAGTGCAAGTCCAAGTATGGTGAACCACATTTTTTTTGATTGTCGTTGCATCTATTTATGTCTGACTTGATTTTATGCTTGTTTGGTTGTCGGTTTCCTAAGCTAAAGATCCCCTGGAACGTTGCCTTGTAACGTCGAATAATACATAATTATCGTGTGTGGCTGTGAGAAGTTCTCATTGGAAGAGAACTGTTGTGCCCGTGAACATCCTAAGGGCTTCTGCATATCGTTCGGCCGTTTCCTGTACTACCTTATCCGGTAATTGTGGCGGAGGAGGAGTTTTGTCCCAGTCAAGAGTATCAAGCCAGTCACGCAGGTATTGCTTGTCAAAATTGACCGGTTCGGTTCCTGGTTTATACTCCTCAGCAAGCCAGAAACGGGAAGAATCAGGTGTCAGAATTTCGTCAATCAGCATAATCTGACCGGAATCATCCAGGCCAAACTCAAACTTTGTGTCGGCGATGATAATTCCATGTTCGGCAGCGATCCTTGCTCCTGCTTCGTAGAGTGTGATTGTCAGTTCTCTCAACCTCTCAGCAACCGTTAAACCTGTAATCTCGGCCGCCTGCTCAAACGAGATGTTCTCGTCATGCCCTTCCTCAGCCTTTGTAGCGGGCGTAAAGATCGTTGCAGGAAGCTTGTCGGCTTGGTTCAGTCCTTCGGGGAACTGGAGTCCGCAGACTGTTCCGTTTCTCTTGTATTCCCGCCAACCTGAACCAGCTAGGTATCCGCGAGCGACGCACTCGACCGGGAAAGGATGTGCTTTGTGTACATGCATTGAACGTCCTTCAAGCTCCTCACGATACTGTTGGCACTCATCAGGGAATGAAGCAACATCGGCGGAGAGCAGGTGGTTTGGAACGATATCGGAGAGTTGTTCGAACCACCAAAGGGAGAGTTGCGTAAGCATTGCTCCCTTCTCAGGAATTGGATCGTTCATCACAACGTCGTAAGCGCTGATGCGATCGGTGGCAACAATCAACAGTGAATCCCCCAAGTCGTAGAGATCACGAACCTTTCCTCTCCACCAGAGCTTCAAATCCGGAAAATCTGTTGTATGGATTGCTTTGCTGATCATTTCCTGTCATCTTCAATGAATTTTCTATGGTTTATATTGGTATGTAGAGCCAATTATGGTTAACTTACGCACAGAGCCGTTGCCTCGGAGCAATGGCTTTTCCAGTAGTAATACTGGGGTAGTAATTCCATGCCTAAAATTAGGAAAAGAAGAGCAAGCAATGGCAGAACATCTATATCTGACACGGGAGCGGTTACGCGAAATCGAAGACGAAATTCAGGATCTGAAGACCAACAAGCGAAAGGAGATGGCAGAGATGATTGCCGAGGCGAGATCACATGGCGATCTTTCTGAAAATGCAGAATATAATGCCGCAAAAGAGGCGCAAGGCTTGTTAGAAGCCAAGATCAATCGACTTGAACAGATTATTTCCCGTGCACGCATCCTTGATGCCAAGGATCTTCCAAACGATAAAGTGTATATTCTCTCACAGGTAAAAGTGAAGAATCACACAACCGGGATAGAGGCGGAGTATATGCTTGTCTCTGCTGAGGAAGCCGATCTTGAGAAGCGGAAGTTGGCAGTCACATCTCCCATCGGGAAAGCGATGATGGGAAGGAAGGTGGGGGATATCGTGGAAGCTATAGTTCCTGCAGGGAGAATGAAACTTGAAATATTGGATATTTTGCGTTGATCGTCACTGTAGGGGACTATATGAATTTTTTGTAAGAGACCTCAGGCACGTTAAACGTTCAGGATACCGGGAAGTCTCAGGTCTGATTTGTGGAACAGTTTGTCTGCGATCCGACCGCGATCCCGGCCCTCAGACAAGGGCAATATGGTTGAACTCGACGACAAGGAGCTTCTCGAACTCTATCGCTTGGGCCAGAAAGAACGAATGTTCAATGAGCTGGTCGGGAGGTATCAGAAGCGAATTTACTGGGTGGTGCGCCGCATGGTGAAGCGCCATGAGGATGCGGACGATATCGCGCAAGATGTTTTCGTGAAGGCTTATACTGCGCTTGAGGGATTTCGTGGTGATTCCGACATCTATACCTGGCTTTACCGCATTGCCGTCAACCTCTCGATAAATCATCTACGCAAGCAGAAGGTTCGCAACGCTGTCGATCTCGATGATTATCTCCCCTTCCTGTCGCGAGATGCAGATCAGGATAAGAAGATGATGAGACGTGAAAACGTTTCGTTCATCGAGGAGGCAATGGAGAGACTGCCCGAAAAGCAACGAGCTGTCTTTATCATGCGGTATTATGAAGAGATGCCCTACGAACAAATCTCCTCGATTCTTGGAACCAGCGTCGGTGGACTGAAGGCGAATTTTCATCATGCCGTTAAGAAAGTAGCTGCGTACGTCAAGGAAAATCATGGTAGCCTGAATCTGGAAGATGTCGAGGGCATAGCTGATAATGAAGATGAACTGTAAGGACAGGATTATTCTATTGATCAAGCCTTGGTGAGCATTGTTGCCTGTGCAAACTTATTTGAGAAAAATTGAATAAAGATTGAATTATGGGAAAGAAGCTGAATAGTGAGGCATACAAGATGAATCGGATGGATGATGTTATTGAAAAGGATGTCGCGGAGTTGCGATCATTCTTGGAGGGTGTGCCCGGCCCTTCAGAGCCCCATCCAGCCTACTGGAACAATTTTCTGCTACGCGTGCATGAACGGATTGAGGAAAAGCAGGTCCCAAAGAAGAAAGCCTGGTGGTCACCTGCACTGATCTGGGGATCTCTCAGTGGTGTAGCGGCTTTGCTCCTTGTTACATATCTTACTAATCTCTTTCCGTTCGGTAATGATATTCCCGAGGGAGAGATGCTGGCAGGTAATACTGGAGCAAAAACCGTACTGACCACAAAGACAATTGATCAGGAACTTGATGATTTTATCATCTCTGGTGGTGGTGCCGATACAGACGAGACGGCATATTTTATGCTGACGCAGGGAGAGATTGAGATGCTCAATGCAATCGAAGCCGATGACGATGATGCGATCCTGCGAGCAATTATAGGTGAAGATGTGAGTCTCGAAATATAGATTTTGTTATGAAAGCTCCCGTTTCCACGCTGCAAAACGAGAGAGGAGAGTAAGAGTCAGGGGTCGAGAGTCTAAGTGGTCTTTCAAAAAAGTTTATTGACATCAGTATAGTGGCGTCCAAGATTGGCTCTCGCATCGGCTTTGGCAAAAGTCCACGCGACACCACAACGCTTCTGATTCCCTATGCCTGCCCACGCTAAGACTTCCTGCCGTAGCTGCACCACATCGGCAATACGACCGGACAAACATTGTTTGCACAAGGCCGCCAACTCTATTTCGGCCATGTTGAGCCAACTGCCCTTCTTCGGCGTATAATGCAACTCGAAACGGGTGCCCAACTCAAACGCCTGATCCGCAGATAAGATCTCATAGAACGCACCCGGCGTATGCGTGTTGAGATTATCTTGAACTAAGCCGATCTTTTCGGCTTGTGGATAATAGCATGTAAGCAGACATTGCATAAACTCAGCGTAATCCACTGCTGTTCTTCGGTCTCGCACCTCGACATAGCGAAACTTGCGATGCGGATCAAAGGCCAAGAACACACAGCAGGAACCCTGCTTGCCATATTCATAATCATAGCGCTTCGCCTTACCCGGTGACATGGGTAGGATGCCGCCGATGTCCTCATGCCAAAGGTAAGACCCGGTGATGTTGCCGATACACCATTGCTCGGACAACCAAGGCTTCAGTTTGTTTTTTTTAATACACTCCGTACACTTTCATGAGACAGACTATCCAAGAGGCCCATTTCGACCACTTTATCGGCAATCATCTGCAATGTCTAGCGTGCAGACCCTTCAGGCGGATCAGAACAAGCGATCATGGTAATATTGGCTTCAATGCGCTGATCAATTTTAATCCGACCACCCGAACGGGGCGCTTTTTTGAGTATATCAAGAATATGATCGTATGGGGTTTGAACATACTTCCTAC
>JAGWAZ010000020.1:0-3177 GCA_021296135.1 Chlorobiota bacterium
TGCACAGACTCACTGCAAGGGTTATGCTATTTACTACTCACTTACCAATTCCTCCAAAAACTCATAGAACTCTATAAATTTAGGATTATACTCAACTTTGTGAGTTTCCGAGCCTATTCGATTTTCTTGTTCAAGAACTACATCACCTTTTTTAAAAAGCTTAACTATAATTTCAGGATAGTGATTAGATGTTATATAACCGGTCTTTTTTTTGCTGAAAATTATCTTTTCTTTTTCAATATAGAATTGATTGATATAATTTACAAATCGATTTCTTTTGTCTAACGAATTAATTACAAATTTTTCTTTATCACCGTAAACAAAATCTCCATTAAAATGAGTTTTTGATAAACTTAGTGTAAATGCTGTATACTTTGCAAAGAAAGAGCAATATACCTCTACGCTATCTATATCATTAGAAAGTCTAATAGTGTCTGCACTTTTCTCATGCTTTTGCACTTTTTCTACCTTATTAGAATCAACCTGCGATTGCTCAGGATACTGCTTTTGTCCATTGCAAGATAACAGTATTACTGATAATAGTATAATCAAAATCTTACTCGACATTTTATGGCCTATATTTATGATATTTGTTAAACAAATTTCTATAAAGCGGATCTACTTGAGTTCGTCCTGTTTCCTTCTTAGTAAGTTCAGCTAGCTTTTCAAGATTAAATCCTTTATATGCATCCGTGGTCTTATCCCAAAGGGCTTTGTAGTTGATTACATTCTTGTAGGCCAATCTATGGGACTTCATATCAGTTCGGTTATCCTTTTTTATATGCGAGTACCATTCATGTACAATCACCGAAGACTGAATGTTTTCTACTGTTGTTTCATACTTGTGTTCGTCTGATCCTGATATTTTCCCTTTGCCGCTTCCTGGTATCCAATCTGAAATCCAATTAGCCGTATGCGAGCCATCAAAATGTATTTTTCCACCTTGAAGATCGCTCATTGTGAACGTTAGATCATATATAGGTTGACCTTCTAATTGAGAAACAATATGCGTCCAAATATCGGATTTTGCACCCCCTGTTAAACTGCTTCTTACTTTATNNAGCTCATCTGCACTCATCTCGCTGAAATCTATATCTCCATAATAGATAATAATATCACCAGTGTATCCATCCTCTGTAGTTCCTATATAACGACCGTCAAAACTAAAAACAGGTGCTTCACCATCAGGATCAATGAATACAAGAGGACTATTAAAGGAGTTGAGGGATAGGTGAGATTCAAGACTAAAGACTAATCAAGCACTATCTTTCTATTAAAGACTCTTGTTTAAGAATCCACTTATTTGCAAACTTATCACACATCCATATCGATTCATAGACTACACCTTCAAAATCATACAAAATATTAGCTAAGTATGTCCCATCTTCATCAATTTTGCGGACATTAAAATCAAGTTTATATGCTGATAGTTGTATTGAATCATTTCGACGTATTCGCTCGATATGTTTTTTAGAAGGAGTATAAGACCATATCGATAATTTTCTATTTATCTCTACATTTAAGAATAATTGAACATTGCCACTATCTTTAAAGTGTTCAAAATAATTTTGTAACTTTGGTTGTCCTACAATTCTACTAATCAAGGTAGAATCATTACAGAGTATCAAATTATCTTTCAGATCAAAAATTTTGGTACTTTCACCATTATATGGTGAGAAACAAAAGAATAGAGTACACACAATCATTGCATAAATATTTACAATCATATTCATTCTAGTAATCTTACTGTTAATCCGCTTTGAATAGTAATCTGCGCACATTATAAAATTTTGGGCTGCCGCACCCAAAAAAGCTGTCCGTGGGAATTTTGGAAATTTCGAGGATGGCCTTTTTGGCAAGTCATCTCCACGTTGTCCTGAATTTTATAGAGATGAACTCTCTGAATCCCCATTAATACAAGGATTTTGTTTAAATTTATCTCTCTATAATCTCGCTGACTTTTAGTATCCAGCTACACTCCTTTCTATCAAAAGTTGCTCTACAGTATATCCCCTGCGTTGGATAAATAAGTGTTACACTAGAAGCATTATCCTCAAGTTGAATTTTTGTGAACTCTATATAAGCTGTTATTTCTTTTTGTTTGATTTCTTCTCTTGATAAAAAGACAACGTTCTTACCCATTTTTTTCAAATCATATTCTTTTAATATCATTTCATTTTTCATTAAAATTAAACAACCTCTATCTTTCACCTCATCCACAGGATAATATTGCTGTAATTCTTTAATATCTAAAGTCTTTTGAAGTAAATTTTGCATTAACAAACTATCCGTGCATATTTGATTTTCTGTATTTACTATATTACTGGAAAGAGAAATCGACTTGTTTACTCTAATACAAAAAAATAAAATGAGTGCAATCAATAAAATATTTAAAATTATTCTAACCATCTTTTTAGAAATAGTGTTTATTATTCATATTAATCTAAAATTCAAGTCCAGGTGCTGTATGATATCTTTCATCTATTACGTGCCTTATGTAATATTCATTTAAAACTTCTACAGCATCGCTAAGATTATCAATATCAATTCCGTAAACTCGAATCTCAAATTCTTCACCTTCCTCTCCAGGACGATCAATTCCATCTTGATCATCTCCCCAATGCACAAACTCATGAAGGATAGTACTGGCAACAAGTAACAGTGCAGCATCTCGATCATCTCCTACAGAATTCTCCAATTGATTCACTATACCCCAATCAATCCTTAGTTCATTTGAACCTGTATATGGAGTAAATTCTCCATTTGCTCCGAGTAGGGGAACAATATTTATCACGGGTCCTTCTCCCCAGACCAGGGCACGGCGAACATCATCTTTACTCAATTGCCCCATTTCTTCTAAGGCACGCATTATTACAGGGTTGCCTAGTATTTCGTCTACCCGATTTCGTAAATACTCAGTGAGACGAGGATAGTCAGTTTCTTGATCGGAACCAGCAGGATACTGAAAAGTACCATGAGGATCCTTGTATACTAATGGATTGTTTGATGAATAGTGATATGGACTCCATGCTCGAAATTCCTCCCACAACGGATCCGGACTGGTAAACCTCCCGATTTCATCATCGTACTTCCGGACACCGAAGTCACCCAGACCGCTCTCCTTATCCTTTTCCTTGTCAATGAACCCCTTGCGTGGCGGAACCCCTGCTACTGCTT
>JAGWAZ010000020.1:3397-29086 GCA_021296135.1 Chlorobiota bacterium
GCTGACTACGACCGTCGAGAAGATAGTATCTCCAGGGATAAGGAAAATCTCTATGATGGTGGTGTGTAATCAGCATTGCGTTGCCAGAAATTATGATGTTCTCGCCGAGGTTGGCAAGTGCCGTGTCAGAGAAGGTGATCGTGTCCTTAGAAAACACGACCCCTGTTGTATCGCCAGCAATACTCACAAGGCCATCGAAGAAGGACGGGTCGTTCAAGATCTCTCCCCCGAAGTTCACTATCGTTGTATCGAAGTTGCTCGTGATCAGCGCTGCCTCACCAGCAATTGTAGTGTTCTCGCCGAGGTTGGCAAGTGCCGTGTCAGAGAAGGTGATCGTGTTCTCAGAGAAGGTAGCCTCTGTTGTGTCGCCACCAATATTCACAAGGCCATGGAAGACGGGTGGGTCGGTGGAGACCCTGATCAGGTCGAACCTCACAACTGTGGTGTCCGGGACGATGGTCGTATCACCGTTGAACTCCGGGTAGTTGTGTATGCCGTTGTAGAGTCGCTTGCTCTCCCGCTCGCCCTGCGCGTTGTAGCGGTAGCGCCAGTCATCCGGGGTAGACATCGCAGTGTTGTTCATCACCGAGCGTGATTTCGTGTAGCCCCACAGAAGTCCCCGGTAACTGTGGGAGAATCTTTCATATTCCAAATAGGGTGGGCCTCCGGTCGGCGGCCCCGGGATCGTCAGCATTCTCCTGGCGATCGCTCCATTGAGATCATACGTATAATCGGTCGTTCCCTCTAAGGTCGTCCAACGGAAACCCGAAGATGGATCGAACACCTGATCCCCCATATGGTGAACCCGATTCAAACGGTTCGGGGCAAGACCGCCACTACCGGTATTGATATCTCCGTAGCTATGATCTCTGTACTTACCGTTTGAAAAATCCCACGTATATATTCGATTACCGACTTTGTCGTAATCGTAGAGCTCCATGTGCTGATTCGGAAGTCCCCGATTCTTCACCCAATCGGTTAACCGACCTATCCGGTCATACTCATAATGCTGCGATAGCGACCCGGCGGCTCCTTGCTCGGAGGTCTGTTTCAGAATCTGGCCTCTCTGGTCGTATTCGAGTTTTATGTTAAAAAGGTTGGAACCGGCTTGCGCCGCATCCATGCCGCTGATCCATCCTCGGGCATTGTAGGTATAATCGAGAACGACGCCGAGTCCTGGCGCTCCATCCTTATCGTTGGCCGGCTGCAAACGTTTTTGCTCGAGCAGTCCCCGTTGATCGTAGCTGTAGAGAATATCGGTCCGGTCGCGACCGGGGCGTTGCTCATCGTACCAGGAGGGATATCTCGGCGAGTTCAGCCAGGGATAGTCGAGCGTTGCACGGCCCGCAAACCCGGTGCCATAGTCCGAGAGTTTTGTCCAGACCGAATCGAGACGACCGTTCGCATCGTATCCGTACCAGGTTGTATGCTGGCGGAAGGGATCGATCGTTCGCACTTTTGTGATGAGGTTCATCGAGTTGTACTCGTAGTAGACCGCGTCGAACCCGAGGTTTTCGGTGTAATGAATAACGGCTTCGACTCTGCCGCGAGGATCGTAGCTGGTGACCGTATAGTGATAGGGTTCACCGCTATGGTCGCGATAGGCGACGGCTGCCTCTCTTCCTTTCAGGTTGCTCACCCGTGATATATCGGTTGTGTTCGGGTTATCATCTTCATCGAACCAGTCGGCTCGCCGAGGCATAAGTCGGTGCCATCGGTCATGATCGGGGAAACCTCCCCAGATATCACCGATCGGCCGTGGCAATTCGTCGTAATGGATGGCCATGCGGGGGTGGTTCGGATACTTTGCGACGTTTTCAAAGTCTGCGAGCGTTGCTGCCGGGGCTGGGATCGGATTCCAGTTCCTTACCCCGGCTACAAGATAGGGAGGATTAGGAGGCATTTCATCGAAGATGGTCATCATGTCGGGCAGGCAGTTCTCTTCGACAGCCATCCCATTCAATGCGTTTTGTACTTGTGGAGTCGGGGGAACCGCTCCATAGGGTTCGGTCCAGATTGTCGGATTCCATGTCAGCGGGTAGTCCGATCCAGTCCCGAGATGCAGATAATGGGTTTGCTCTTCCAACCGGTCGCTCAGGCGAGGGTCGGTTGCAGAAAGACCGGTCTTTTTTTCGAGATCGCCTTCTGTACCCGGGTGATACTCAGGAACAAACTGTGCTTCGCCGACCAGCGTCAGCCGGTTCAGGTCGTCATACTGGTAGAAGGTGAGCTTTTGATCGTTATTCTGCTGCTCTGTCTGGGTAAAGCGTAGGTTCCCGGCATTGTCGTATGCGTAGGAGGTTGTTCCCATATCCGGCTGAGTCTTGTACTCGAGGCGACCGAACGTATCGTAATCGTATGTTGTCCGATGTCCTTCAGGGTTGATTACGGAGGTGAGTCGATTCTGAATGTCGTACTCATATTTGACATGGCGGTCGTAGTATTGCTGCAGATTACCCCAGTCGGCAGCTCCGAACGCCTCGAGCCGAGTCTTCCCACGCGCATCGGCGACCGTCAGTTTATGCACACCGTTTTCATCGGTTCCGGCAGTAATTTGCAGATACTCATGGTAGAAATCCTGATCACTTAGGTCGAGCGGGCCGTACGTTGTCGGGTCGTATTGAACGTCCGGTTCTCCGGTGGCTGTTTTTCGTGTGTGGATATACTCGTTCCGGAGGGTTCCTGACTCGAGAACTCCCGGGGTATCGTCGTTGCCATCGAAATCCATCCATCCATCTCCGTCGGAATCTTTGCTACCATCGATATAGATATCGATCGGGGGTGTTGTTGTTGCTATCGCCCGTCCGGCTAGGTCATAGTCGCTCAGCGTTAGATTATCTAACGGGTCTCTCACCGAGGTGACCAATCCGTTTCCGGTATACTCATAGGATGTTGTCGGGGTCGATACCAGCAGGTTGTCCTCATTAACAAGCAATGTTTTGGTCTTCAGCACACGATAGTCCGCACCGAACCGGTTTTCCACTTCGGCGTATCGGTTCGGTCCGGTACTGGTAAAGGCATGAGGTATGCTCGGATTACTGTTGAATGCTGTGGGATTACTCGGGTCCGGCTTGTAGGTATTTGCCGTGTGTCGGTAATCATCGACCTTCGAGGAGAACTTCGAGGTGAGGTTCTTGTCGTTGTATTCGACCATGAACGTATAGTCATAATCATCCCGCTTCGAATCACTGAAGGAACCGTTCAGGATGAGTCGAGGGCGCGTATCCTCCGCCAGCCATGCGAAGTGAATAGCGGTATTTGCCGAGAGAACCTCGAACTTGAAGGTAACGCGCTCACCTGGCTCCATGTTCTGCAGATACTCCTTATCGAGGGGTATCTCGACAACGTCATGCCCCTGTTCCTCCTCGTAGACTTCTGTTTCCGCATCACAAGCCTCCCCGGTACTTTGCGTGGTAACATCTCCTGGCTTCTCTTCTGCTCGGCCTACTACATCGTAGAGACCGGGATCTTTATCGAAATTCGGACAGGGTCCGAATACACGGCGATAATCGAGCGATGTCATGCCCTCGGGGGAAGTAACACGAAGCGTCACACATTCACCCTCGAGCCGGGAAACAACAAGACGAAGTTTTGCATCGGTGAGAGACTGCAGATGATAGAGGGGGTTTGCCTCGTTTTCTGGCGTTTCCGGATCATCACCCATCGATATAAAGCCGAGGTATCCGACCGCGGTCTCTTCCAGCGGGAACGTGATCGGGGGTGGGTAGCAGTCTTCCTGTAGCGAGGCCCCTTTCTCATCATCACTTGTACCCTCATTGATACAGGGGCACTCAGTCGGTGGCAACTGTGGATACTTGTACGAACGAGCAAAGACTCCGCTGTGTGTAATCTGGGTCGGAAGCACTTCCGGATCCGGATTGTACGGTTCCGAATACGAATATCTCCTGTTGTTACAGAATAAGTCCTGATGTACTCTCTCGAGATGAGAACCTCCCATCGATTGCATCTCCTCGATACCGACATACGGGTAAGGGTCATCGAAGGGACGGACGTCACCTGGAAGAAGAACACCCCGGATGCGACCGTTGTTATCATAATCGAATCGTGAGTACCATTTGTTGGGATCGACGGTTCCCTCGGTCAGGCCATAATAGGTTAAATGGGCAAAGGTCTTCAGGGTCTCGATATCCTGCTCATCGGTCTTACGGACGGTCTGCACTGTCGAGAGCGGTTTTTCAAACAATTTGTTGAAATAGAGCGGGGGCTGAAAGTTCCATTCGGTCACCTTGTCATCGTTGTGCAACAACGCAAGAGTAGGGGCAACAAAAACTCCGTTGCCGCCGTCTCCATCCTGATCGCTCGCCCAGTACTCGAAGGTTTTCTTGACCCGGTTTGCATTTGTCACATCCTTCAGCACCACTCGACAGTCATCCTGATCATAGCCATATTCTGCGGTTGTTATCACCGCCGGAGTTGCCCCGTTCTCTGATTCGGCAACCTGCTGTTCTTCGATCAACTTGCCGGTAAGCCAGGGTTCCCCTGTCACCGGATAGGCGCTGCTTCCACCGTAGAACTTCCTGGTTCCTCCCAGATAGCCCGGATCGGGGTTAAGACCGGAAGGATCCATCTGTGTGGGATCGTAGAGGGCTGTCTCTTCAGGAAGTCCGAAGACCGGAGGAACAACAACGGCCACATCATTATCTTTGAAGACGGCAATATCCGGGTGATACGAGACTTCTTCCCAACTCGGTATACCGTCGGGATAGGTAGCACGATACCTGGCGAGCGATGCCAGCTTGTCCCAGTAACGGCATTGCGGGATCTGGCCGATCTTCGTGGGATCGTACTGGATGTTGAGATACGACGTCCGTTTTCTCAAGATTGCATTCCCTTGCTCACGGAGTATTTCATCCTTTCGGATCAGGCTATTTCCGAATGTTTGCGTTCGATCCTGAAGGAAGTCCCCGGTACCATCATAATACTTCCTTGCGGTTTCGAACTCGTAATCGTACTCATAGTCGGTTGTGATAAACTCATCGTCGGTTGCCGGATCGATGACATAGGAGGTTTTTCTAAGGGGCAGCATAACATACTCGTGCCCCCACTGCTGAACCGGATCGTCCGGGTAGAGAGTTTCGGTCTTCGTCTTCAACACGATATCGGAGCCAGGTTCCGGCTTTCCATTAATGTCCAGTACGGCATCCGAATAGAATTCCGTAGCACGTCGAACAGCTGTAAAACGTTTTTTCGGGTATCCGGGGACCGATTTGCTCAGAAAATCAGAGCGATAAAACTCCATTATGGTTGTTTTCGCCGAGATGGGAGTTCCATTTTCGTAATCGAAGTTCGTAATAGTCGAGGATTGCGTAAAGGGAATGCCATCGTCTGCTTCAATGACGTTCAGATCATTATCGTAGAAAAAATCGAACTTATAGGCTGTATGGGCAAGCGTTTCATCACAGAAGGACCTGGTGACCGAGGAGACAATCCCGTTGACCACAAAGGGATCGACTTTACGAATACTCGGCCCCCACGGTTCGGCATAGACATCGAAGGTCCGGACTTGGTTTACATCGAAGGTCTGGACTTGGGCTACATCACAGGAATAATTAGGCGTTAGGGCATAACCTCTCGTTGGGAGCGTTAACTGGTAGCAAATATCGAGCACCGATGCCGGCTCGGTTACTTTGCTGAGATACCAATTCTCGAACTCGAGCTCGACATCATACCCATCCTTATCGCCATTGCTGCGAGGGAAGTTCATCTTGTCGTGCTTGCGCTTGACCGGCATATAGTCGAATGTGGTCACACGTCCCATTGGGTCGATGATCCTGGTTACCATGCCGAGATAGGAACGGAAGAGCGGGTCCTCGATCGTCCGTGATTCGTCGAACATTTCAGCAAAATTTTCGATAATGTATCTGGGCGAACTTCCCTGGGTCGGAAAGAGATATCCGTACCGGTGTAGATAGACCAAGCCGAGTTCTGCCCTCTTATCAGGGTCATCGGGGTTACGCGTCCAGGAATCGAACCTCTGGCGCTCTTCCTTCGAACCATCGACCAGGACTTTGTGGAACTCGACCTTTGTTGTCCGACCGAGCGCATCGATGATAAGCGCATTATCCATATACTCGATATGATGTCCGTCGAAGTCGGTGATAAGGGCACGCCCTCGTGATTTATCCTCATATCCCGGGACTCCGAAAATCTCTTCGATCTTCTCCGGTGGATAGTGACGACTCCGGGTAAAGGTCGTCAGCTGGCCGGATGCCCCTCGCAGTTCGTCCAGATAGAAGATTGTCGGGGCGTGCCTCGGCCCGCCGTACTTGTTTTCCCTTCCGTTTGCGCCTCCGTTGTTGCCGTTATAGGAATAGACCCCATAGGGGATGAGCCACTCACGAAAAACATACTCGAGCCCATCACCGGGAAAGTATCGTACCCTACGAGGACGAAGGTCGTTATGATATTGAGCGCTTGCGTTATTCAGACCGGCAGCAGCCTTGATGTAATCCGGCCAATAGGAATCCTCGTACTCTACAATCGCGTAGCCCCCGGCATTTGCCTCGTTGACGGCATAATATCCTGTATACAGGTCCGGAGAGTTGTAGATATATATCGTAAACGGTGTCGATGTTGCGTTAACCAATTCAAGAACGCTTCCGTCGGATCTGAGGAGTTTGATGACGTCCACATAGGCATTTGCCTCTTCGGGGTCGTTATTGTTATGTGAGGCCCTGAACGAAAGCATGCGATTGCAGAACGAATACCCGTCGATCATCCAGATGAACTGATCGTTTGTCAGCAGATCTTCGCCTTGATCCTCATACATCTCTTCCTTGACCTTGGGATTGTTGTGAAATGATAGGGCATTATGCAAGGCCTGAATCGCAAACCCGTTGACTCCTAAAATCCAGGCAGGCCGATTCTGCTGGAGTTTCGACCAACGGAAATATTCAGGAAGACTCAGATGATCTGCTCCTTCTGCATAGGTATCGAACGTGGTAAACTGCACCGATCCGGCATAGTTGAGAGTGACCTCGAGCGGATATCCGCTGATCGTGTGACGCGAAATCGGATAGACATAGGATGGCACCCCGGTCGAGTTCGATACAATCAGATTTCCGTCAACAGATATGGAACTGTTCTCTCCATATCCCCGCTCATCGTAGAGATCACTCGCCCTGTGCAGGTCGAATGCCTCTCGAGTGTATTGACTGAAGACCGGAACAGCGAAAAGGATTCCAATGACTATAATAGGGATCGAATCGAGCAAACGTGACATAAGTAGTTCTCTTGGAGTTTCAGGTTATAGATTTAAATATCTTGGGTATTCTCTAGCTTTCTCTATTTGATGAGAGCAAGTTCATGCGTGGTTAGTAGCTTATGTTCGGAACGGACAACCACGCGATAGTAACCACTTGATAGCCGACCGAGATCGATCGGCTTAAACAATTCACCGGAAGAGCCAACGGCTACGCTTTGCGAATAGACAACTATACCATCGGAATTGAGTATTTCAATATGATAGACGGTGCCGGGTGGCAATCGATGAAGATGAATCGTTGCTTGCTGTGAGGCCGGGTTTGGCCAGAGTCTCGATCGCAACGTCTCTTCTGGCTTCTTGTTTTCAACCGAACCGAGGAAGATAGTCGGTGGTGGCGCGGGCTCCTCGGTGACATCGATAAAGACCGCCGGCATTTCATAGCTGAGGAAGCCGGAATAGGTGCTAACCGTGGAATCGATAAAACTGCTCGTAGGTATCAACTCCAGAGCGTAGAATGGAGTCTCTTGCAATGTATCGGTGAGATTCAAGAGAAGGGAATCGAATTCTGCAATTCCATCCTGGCCAAAAAGTGCGAAGGCAAAGGAGGTATCTCGCACATCGGAGCTATCACCGACTTCACCGGAATAAAAGAAGAGAATATCAGGCAACGAATCCTGATTGTAGTTGATCACAGTTGCGTTGCCGCGCAAATTGTCCCATTCAGGATGGAGGAAGTGAGTGACCTGCTCGTGAGTGGTCGAGGCACCGCAGTATAGAGCGCTGTCGATTCCCCAATGAATGCGTTCAGGGAGAATCTCGAAACCGGGCGGCCTGGCATAGCCGATCAGCGTATCGGGAACACAATCGAAATCGAAGTGATCGATTGTAATGACTGTCTCGTAGGATGTGCTCTGAGGCTGACTCCACAACGAAGCGCTCGTAGAAGAAAAGAGCAACGTAAAAAGAGAAGTTGCAAGAGTAGCGGGAATAGCTCGGGAAGTAAGTGAGTTCATAGAAGTTGAGCTTGTTAAATGAGCAGACGTTTGAAAATGATTGTGTGCAGAGCTAATATAGGAAAATTATCAAATCTTCCTACTATTTTTGGAGAAAAAGTTATTATTATGTGTATCGATCGTCGCCCCAGCCGTAAACGGCTGGGCTATGATACATCGTAAATCTGAAATCGTACATCGTTAATCGACAAGCTCAGGGTGACCCAGCGGTAAACGGCTGGGCTAGTTTTGCCCTGATCACTCCGCCCTTCAATCTCCCTTTTCTTCTCAACTCCTTACCGTATCTTTAGCTATGCATAAGCAGTCATGTTGATCCACATCACGCTCTGGATTCTTTTATGCCTCTCTTTGTCAGGGTTGCCGTACCTGTTCCACTTTTCAAGACGTTCACCTATGCTGTTCCTGAAAGATACAAGGGAGCAGCACTCTTTGGCTCGCGGGTATCCGTCCCTTTTGGCAAGCGAACCCTGACAGGAGTTGTTGTTGATGAGATGGATTCATCCGATGTCGAGGGGATCAAACCGATAAAGGATGTGCTCGATACCGAACCTCTCTTTGATGAGAATCTTCTCAAGTTTGCCGAATGGATCAGCCGATACTATATCTCTCCCCTGGGAGAGACCCTGAGGTCGATGTTACCGCAAGGGATGTCGCCCGAGTCTGGTCACATCGTAAAACTTACCAGAAATCTTGATCCCGATGAGTTGAATGAACTGCGGCGACGCGCTCCCCTACAGAGCGCTCTTGTTGCCGCGCTGAGCGATCATCCTAAGGGCGTAAAGCTTGGATTCCTTCAACGAAAGGTGGGCACAGACCGATTGTATGCGCAGGTACTGGCTCTTGAAGAGAAGGGAATAGTTAAACGGCAGATTTCCGAGGCAAAAGGAGTAACTCCGAAGAGAGCGCGTGCCGCAAAAATTCATCCTGATTTACTGGCAAATGAGGACCGACTTCATGAGTTGTTCGATGATCTCGATCGATCTGCCCCCAAACAGTCGGCAATTCTGGTGTTGCTCTACACTCATGCCGAGCGATCTGGCGGCGAGCCGATCTCTGTTCCGCGCTTGCTTGAATCGGCAAAAGCCTCATCCTCGGCCTTACAGGGGCTTGAAGAAAAAGGAGCAGTGCTCATTGAGGAGATTGAGATCTCGAGAGAGGAAATCCTGGAGGCTGAGCTTGATTCCTTTGGAATTATAGAAGGGAATCAGAAAGACATTGTTCCGAACAAAGAACAGGCCGAGGCGATCAAGGTTATTACAGACGAGCTTGGTAAGGGCTTTACCACGTTTCTCCTTCATGGGGTGACCGGATCAGGAAAGACGCAAGTTTATATCGAGGTCATCAAGCGGGCCATTGCCGTTGGAAAGAAAGCAATCCTGCTCGTGCCTGAGATTGCCTTGACTCTACAACTTGTTGAACGCTTCAAGGCTCACTTTGATGATCGGATTGTGCTGCTTCACAGTCGAATGTCCGAAGGTGAGAGGTTTGATGGATGGAAACGTACAGGGGCAGGAGATTGCGATCTTGTGATCGGACCACGCTCGGCGCTCTTTGCTCCACTCCATAATGTCGGCATTATAGTCGTTGATGAAGAACATGAGAGCAGCTATAAACAATACGATGCTCAACCACGCTACAATGCCCGTGATGCTGCGGTTGTCAGAGGAGAAATCGAGCAGGCCGTTGTTGTTCTTGGCTCTGCTACTCCGTCAATTGAGTCATACTACAATGCTCAGTGCGGAAAGTATCGACTCCTGGAACTTTTGCAGCGGGTCGATGGAGCCAGAGAGCCACAAATGGTTCTTGTAAACACAAGGGAAGCGAAGAAGCAGAACCTGATGCGTGGTTCGCTCTCTGTAAGGCTCATCTCAGACATCCGAGATCGTATTGCAAAAGGAGAGGGGACGATTCTCTTTCAGAATCGACGCGGTTTTGCCACATGCCTTGAATGTACCAATTGCGCTCACTCACCGATGTGTCCGAACTGTGCGGTTACCTTGACATACCATAAGGGATTGCATCAGTTACGTTGTCACTACTGTGGCTACAGCCGGAAGCGGGAAAATGAATGCGAGGTCTGTGGCAACCATGATCTGCGTCAGCCGGGAGTCGGAACCGAACGTGTGGAGGAAGAGTTGCAAGCACAACTGCCCGAAGCCCGCATCCAGCGGATGGACCTTGACACAACGAGGGGGAAGGGGGCACATAAGAGAATGCTTGCCGAATTTGGCAGAGGAGCGGTCGATATCCTGCTCGGCACGCAGATGGTCGCTAAGGGTCTTGACTTTCCACGCGTCTCTCTTGTCGGAGTCGTCAGTGCCGATACTCAGCTGATGCTTCCCGACTTCCGTTCAGCAGAACGAACGTTTCAGCTTATCACGCAGGTAGCTGGTCGCGCTGGCCGGCGGAGTGAAACGCCAGGAGAGGTAATCGTACAGACCGGACATCCCGAGCATCCTGCTATCAGTTCAGCCTTTGCAAAAGAGTATCTTTCTCTCTACGAAGATGAAATACAAAGCAGACGAGAGTTGAACTACCCTCCGTTTGCTCGCTTCATACTGATTGAATTCAGATCGAAGGATCAGAAAGAGGCTGAGAAACATGCGCGTGCCTTTCGATCTTTTTTACCATCAAGACACGATGCGATGAAAATTTTTGGACCGGTCGTTGCACTGATCTGGAAACTCAGAAACTACTATCGCTATCAGATTATTGTAAAGAGTAATCGACAACTTGATCCGGGAGGCAATATCTTCTATCAGTTCTTCTCATCGGCTCGTACAAAATATCGCGAGACTCACGCCTCAACGTCGGTTGAACTGACCGTAGATGTTGATGCCCAGGGAACCTTGTAGAAGTTAGAAGTGAGAAGCCAAAAGAAGTGAGAAGTTGGAAGTGGCAGTGAGAGACGAGAAGTTAATGTTGGCCCCTGAAACGGACTCTCGTAACAGACTCTTCACGCTACGTCATGGATTGACCTATGGACACAATTATCAAATGGCTTTCCGAAACTCTTAAAATTTCGGAATCAGTTATTGAAAAGCTCCTCTTGACGCTGCTTGTCTTTGTGATACTCTGGGGTATCAGAAGATTTGTGATGGGCATCGTCAAGCAGAGGACTGAAGACCACAAGGCACGATATAACTGGAACAAAGGGACCGCTTACATCGTCTACGTTATCGGAGTATTGATTGTCAGCAGAATCTGGTTTGAAGGGGTTCAGTCTCTTGCTACCTATCTCGGTCTTGTCTCTGCCGGTCTTGCCATTGCCTTGAAGGATCCGATTACGAACGTTGCCGGTTGGCTCTTCATTGTATGGCGACGTCCGTTCGAGGTGGGTGATCGCGTGCAGATCGGCGAACACTCCGGCGATGTGATCGACATCAGGATCTTCCAGTTTACGCTCCTTGAGATCGGCAATTGGGTCGATGCTGATCAAAGTACAGGACGCATTATTCATATCCCGAACGGAAAGATCTTTACACAGGATCAAGCAAACTATTCGAAAGCCTTTACCTATATCTGGGATGAGCTCTCGGTTCTCATTACGCTTGAAAGCAATTGGAGGAAGGCCAAGAAGATTCTTCAAGAGATTGCCAACAGTCACGACGATTTGCACGAGAATGCTCGCGAAAAACTTCGTGAGGCGTCAAGCCGTTTTCTGATCTTCTATAACAAGCTGACGCCGATTGTCTATACGTCGGTAAGGGATAGTGGAGTCATGCTGCAAATACGGTATCTCTGTGAGCCACGAACGCGACGTTTCAGGAAAGAGAAATTCTGGGAGGCGATTCTTGATGCCTTCAACAATGAGCCTGATCTTGACCTGGCCTATCCAACACAACGATTCTACAGACTTGGCGAGGAGAGTGAAGGCAAAAATAAGCCAGACGGAGCGCGATTGCCGTGACTCTTTCTTTACTCCTCTTCTTGTTTGGCTCTTTTCTCGGACTCGTTTCACTGCTCGGGTTCTTCGCTCGACATAGCTGGATCGGTACGCTCTGCATTCAATTTCGACCGTACTACGCCCTGCTTTTAATTCTCATAGCCATCGGATCCCTTCAGCTACGTGCATGGGAAGGGTTCGGCACAGCGATGGCCCTCGCAGTAGTGAATCTCGTCGATATCCTGCCAGCTCTTTCGTGGAGAAAGTCCGGGGAGAAAGGAAGAGGTAATATGTCAATCGATCTCTTTTTTGCCAACATCAACTCGACCAATCTCGATGCAGATCGTATCAGTTCGCAGGTGCCTGCGTCAGATTCTTCCATCGCGATTCTGATTGAGGTCTCTCCCGCATTGAATCGAGCTCTCGACGCCCTGCTCTCAGACCAGTTTCGGTTCGAGTGCTATCATATCTATCGTGGCGATCAATTTGGGCTGAAATTCATGAGCAAGATTGAGCCGATCGACGTAATTCAGCATAACGATAACGAACTGATCGGTCCGATTCTTATTGCAGGGTTCGAGGTCGGCGGGAAAGTCCTGAATATCGTTGTTGCCCATCCCCCTTCTCCGGAACGGCCATCATGGATGAAGCCGAGGCGTGATGGATTGATCAGGAGTGCCGAGCTTCTTCAGGGGTTAGAAGGAGAGGTGATACTCATTGGCGACTTCAATGCAACCCCTTGGGATCCGGTCTTTCGTGATCTGCTCCGCACTTCGCTTTTGCGTGATGCTCGAAAAGGATTCGGCTATATTGCGACCTGGCCGGTTCACTTTCCACCACTGATGATTCCGCTCGATCATTCCCTTGTTTCCGAAGGGATAGTGATTGAGGAATTCAAGCGTGGAAGGAGAATCGGTTCGGATCATTGGCCGTTGGAGATCAGACTGAGTACGTAAAGAATAGCAATCCTGAACATTCTATAGGTTTAACCAGTCTGAACAGATCGAATTATTGTTGAAGATGCAGAGGGAAGATATCGCGAACTCGATCTGAGTGATTTGCCAAACGGAATCTACTAACTGAAGATAGGTGTTGATGAGCATCGTTATCAGCAGAAGATTATCGAGGTCGATTGATTAACAGGTAGGGGATAAAAGGTAGAATGAAAAGAAGAGAGTGGAAGCTGTTATTCTGCATGCAAGTCCGAATCTTTCCTTTCTTCGCACGAAGAGAAACGGTTCTCCTTCATCTTTCTTCGCATATTGCATTGTAGTAGCATTACCTGGTAAATCCTGAGTTGATGTCCATGAATCTTTTGCTTCAGCAACTGCATAGCCGGGTCCTTCTTTTCGATGGGGCTACCGGTACGTCACTGCAGAATCAGAATCTCACTGCAGATGATTATGGTGGTCCGGAGCTCGAAGGATGCAATGAGTATCTCTGTATATCAAATCCCGAGGCTGTTCGCAGAATTCATCATGGCTTCCTTGAAGCCGGGGCCGATATTATTGAGACCAATTCATTCGGCGCAACCTCAATAGTTCTTGCTGAGTATGATATAGCTGATAAATCTTATGAGTTGAGCCGCCTCTCGGCCGAGATCGCTCACTCATGTGCTGATGACTATTCGACAGAAGAGTGGCCCCGGTTTGTTGCAGGCTCCGTCGGTCCGACAACAAAGCTTCCTTCTCTCGAACACATTTTGTTTGACGATATGGAGGCCTCTTACTATGAGCATATCTCCGGTTTGATCGATGGCGGGGCAGATATTCTCAGCATCGAGACCTGCCAGGATCCACTACAGGTAAAATGTGCTCTTGGGGCGACAATGAGAGCGTTTGAGGAGAAGGGGGTGCAGCTTCCGGTGATTGTCTCAGTAACAATCGAGATGATGGGCACAATGTTGATGGGGACTGAAATCAGTGCTGCACTGACAACGTTTGAGCCATACGATGTGATTACCATCTTCGGACTCAACTGTGCCACAGGTCCGAAGGAGATGGAAGAACACATTATGTATCTCAACTCCAACTCACCCAAGCCAATTTTTGTGATGCCAAATGCGGGCATCCCCGAAAATGTAGGTGGAGTTCCACACTATCGTCTTACTCCGGTGGAGATGGAAAAATGGATGGAGAAGTTTGTGGGAGAGTTTGGCGTTGATGTGATCGGTGGCTGCTGCGGAACGACGCCAGAATATATTCAAAGACTGCGAGGATTGATCGATCGAATTGACCGAGGCCAACGGAGTCCGGTCTATATTCCTACAGTCTCCTCGATCTACCAATCGGTTCCGATGCGTATGGAGCCAGCCCCATTGCTCGTTGGCGAACGGTGCAACGCTAATGGCTCAAAGAAGTTCAAGCGGCTCCTCTCCGAGAATGATTATGATGGGATGGTGGCAATGGCGGAAGAACAGATGAAAGAGGGAGCGCATGTGCTTGACGTCTGCCTCGCCTACGTTGGTCGTGATGAGAATCACGATATGGATGAAGTGATGCGTCGGTTCAACACGGCGGTACAACTTCCACTGGTGATCGACTCAACGGAAGTGCCGGTCATCGAGGCTGCTCTGAAACGATATGCCGGCCGTCCAATCATCAACTCAATCAACTTCGAGGATGGAACCGAAAGGGCGCAGCAGATTGTCGATCTGGCAAAGCGCTATGGTGCTGCGTTGATCGCTCTTTCAATAGATGAAAAGGGACAGGCTTACACGCTTGAAGGGAAGGTGCAGATTGCTCAACGAATTCGTGATTTTGTTGTTCAGGAGAACCGAATGCGCGAGAGTGACCTGATCTTCGATCCTCTCACCTTTACTCTTGGTACGGGACAGGAAGAACTTCGGGACAGCGGAATCGCAACGATCGAGGCAATTCGACTGATAAAACAGAGTATGCCGGAGGCAAAGACTATTCTTGGTCTCAGCAACTGCTCCTTTGGTCTGAATCCTGCTGCACGGCAGGTCCTCAATTCAGTCTTTCTTTATCATGCTGTTGAAGCTGGACTTGACATGGCTATTGTTCACGCTTCAAAAATTCAACCGTTGAACAGACTCGATGAACAGGGTTCGGATATAGCTGGAAATCTGATCTTTGATGAGCGGGAATGGGAGGAGGTGCCGGCATAAGCAGAATGAATAGCTGTGCCAGTTAGAAATAGCCGATCAAGTATACAATCAAGTATATCGAAAAGGAGTATGAGGAGAACCCATTACCTTCATGCTCCTTTTCGTTCCCGGATTCGGAGATGTATGCATGCTCCCCAAAGCCTGGAATCTTTTCTTTTGACCCCATCTTACTCTGAATCGTGTGTTGTCGGATAAGATTGGAGATGGGGCACCGAGAAAGTCGGAGAAAAGGACGAGGGGAAAATTCGGATCACCGATGTGCTCAGCCGGGAAGTTCTTTCAACCGAGATCCCCGTTAACTACAGACGGTTCGTTTGGGATACTTCCGATGTTCCCAAGCGAACCTATTACGGTACTCTCACCGTTGGTGAAGTAACCGAGACGAAACACATAAGGATTTGACGATAAAAAAACGCCACGAGAGAGTTGATGGTTTTGACAAACTCACTCTCTCGCGGCCCAACCCCATACGAATTCACGTATTCCATGAACTTATATCAGGAGTCTATCGTCGATGAAACGATTAACAACAAAAAAAGATGGAACCCGTAGAGATGATCCACCGGGTCGCTCGACTAGTCCGAAGCGAGTGACCGTCCTCTTCGTCTATTCCTTCGACTCGTCCTTCTCGCTCTTTCATTTTGCGATTTGCTCCGAATCATAGATCGGTTGTATATTATTAACGTGTTTTTACTCTTTACATTACTAAACATCGAATCCGTATGAACCAAGAAGAACGCCGGTCGCTAACACGCGACAAAATCCGTAAAGCTACCAGTAAAGCGCAAATTCAAACTGCAATAAACGAGGCTGTCGATGGGTTGGAGAGAGACGATGTCAACCGGGTCTCAGCCATAATATTTTGGGAGGGTCTATGTAAAGACATTGTCTCAATACGTGAAGCGAGAAGGACGAGTCGACAGTATCATGCGATTCGACAGTATCATGATGATTATCTTGACCTACTAGATTTTGCCGAAGAACTTGCTGAAGAAGCACAAGAAAAGGGCTAATGGATCAGGAACTTTCCCAACTGTTAACGGCGATTGCATCCTGCGTTATAGCACTAACGGCTATCGTTGGCGTCGGGATAGCTCGTGGTCAACTGCTAAAAATGGGAGATGCGGCCAATGTTCAAACAGTCCAAATGCTTATGAATATGAACGCAGCAATGAACTCCGCTCTTGATGAGATTGCCGTGGCTTCCAAGGATATGGTGGAATTGACCCTAGAAGGGAATGCGCAAGGCGGAGTGACACATGAACAAAAGAAATTCACGGCAAAACAATTGGCAGCGAAGAAATCTAGATATCTAAACGCCCTTGATCAGTTAGCGGGATGCCTTTTGCGAAACAAACGTATCGAAAAACAATACAAGCAAGATTACGAGCACGTCATTACCACTGCCGTCAAAAAATATTTGATGGACACGGGTTCCGAAGCGCGTTACCGGAATCTAATGAAATTGTATCAGAAGTGGAATGAGGACTAGTGCTGTCTTCTGTCTGATCATCTTTGAGATCTTCCAAAACTCGCTCTGCCCGATCGAGATGGCTCTGCATCTCCATGAACATCCCCGCCCCGGCCACTTCTCACGAAAATAGTACTCTTCTATCTCTCGTAATTCCTTCTTCCGTACATCAAGTATATAGCTACGTAAAAGAAAGAAGAGTGGTAGGGAAAAGGCTTTTACTGAACCGAAGAAGTGACCTCTCCTGTATGAGGAAATCAGCATGAATTATCGTATGTTCTTGCTGAAGTATGTGCTTCGATTGTTTTACGGCCAACGCCGGTATCGGAAGGAAGTTTGCAAAGGGGTTGTTTGTCTACTCCAGGAAATCAAGAGAAGTACACGGAAGCTTCTGAGTGGTTACAAACTCAACTCTTATTGTTACGATTTGCCGGCAATGTCACCTCATGTTCGACCCAGTCAGAACGAATTCACGTACGTGTGATCCTTTACAATCCTGGCTCAAGCTGATTATTTTGATCTCTATAGACAGACTGCAGCGGGATGATGTTCCGGTTAATACGTCAAATATCCCTCAAGGGATGTAACAAAGGTGTGTTTAAAAGAGTCTTAGTAGGTTATAACTATTTAGTAATCATATAGAGAAGATTTTCCACTCACATTATGACGAAGTCTATACATCTTTTTCCCTATTCCTTCCCTTCAGCACAAACTCTGCTCGTAGTTGTTGCTGTACTGTTCCTCCTCCCCCCGGACAACTTTGCACAAGGGGTCGGGGATAATTCCAATTGGGATGATCGCTTCGGATGGTACGGTGTCACCGGAAGCGTCTTTACCATTGATGCTGGCGATTGTGATATGTATGTCGGGGGGGAATTCACCAACCAACGGACCTCCACCAACAATTACGTGGCTCGTTGGGATGGCGGGACATGGACTATTCTTGGAGATGGTCCGATCGAAGGAGCAGATGGTACAATCCGGAGCGTCACGGCAAATGGAAGCGACGTTTATGCCGCCGGATCGTTCGCTTCGTTTGATGGGGTTGTTGTCAACGGAATCGCTCGTTGGAACGGAACCTCATGGGTTGCAATTGGAGGGGGTGTTCGGGGCGATCGCCATCGAGAATTCACCGTCTATGATGTGATTGTCTTCGGGAGTGAAGTCTTCATAGCCGGTGACTTTACCTTCGCTGGTGAAGCTGTAGCCAACAACATTGCTCACTGGAACAGCTTTACTCGCGAATGGAGAGCAATTGACAATGGAGTCAATGGAATCGTCTACGACCTTGAACTGCAAGGCGACTGGCTATATGTGGGAGGCGAGTTCACGGAGGCAGGAGGGATCGATGCCAACAATATCGTCCGTTATAATCTCCTCACCGGTGAATGGCAACGGTTTGGGACCGGTGTTAACGCAAGAGTCAATGCCATTACCGTCGAAGACAAAACCATATACGCTGGAGGGCATTTCAGCAAAGCAGGGAATGCCGATGCCTCCTATGTTGCATCATGGGATCGTGCCATAGACACGTGGAGTTCCCTGGGACAGGGAATGAACGATATTGTGTATGCATTGGAGCTCCGGGAAGAAGGATTGTACGCCGGCGGAGCCTTCACAACTGCCGGGTCGAGCAACGCAAATCGTATTGCATTCTGGAACGGCAGTCGGTGGAGTTCACTTGGTGGAGGACTTGACCAGACTGTCTATGCCATTGCCTCCTGCAACCTTCATCTCTGCGCTGGCGGGGATTTTCAGAATGCTGATGGCAACCAATCCCCCTTCTTCGCTCAATGGGATTTCAGCCGATGGAATATACTCTCCAGCAACGAGTCGAACGGACTAAATGATGAATCGAGGGCGGTTGCGATGGTTGGGAACGAAGGATTCTATGCGGGTGGCACCTTCACAACTGCGGGCGCGGTTACCGCCAACCATATCGCATGGTGGAATGGGAATGGTTGGGATGCCCTTGCCGAAGGGACGGACGGCCCAGTCAACACACTTCTCGTTGATGGAGACAGTATCTACGTTGCCGGTGAGTTCAACACTGCCGGCTCCGGGAGGGACAGTAACGTTGCGATATGGAATCATCGTTCAAAGGGATGGGAGTCGATGGGTGTAGGGGTCAACGGAACCCTTTATGCCATGGCCAGTGATGACGATTTCCTTTACGTCGGAGGAGATTTCACAGAAGCCGGGGAAACAGGCGCTCAGAACATCGCACGCTGGAACAAGCAAACCGGTGCATGGTCTTCCCTCTCTCCCGGTCCGAACGGAGCCGTTCATGCACTGGAAGTTATCGACGGGAAGCTTTGGGTCGGTGGAGACTTTACCCGGATCGGCGCAATGTCGTTCTCATACCTTGCCACCTACACCCTTGCGACCGACTCCTGGGATGCTGTTGGAGGAGGCACGAATGGAGCGGTTCGGGCTGTCGCCGGCGCTGACGATGGAAAGATATACGTGGGTGGTGAATTTACAGAGGCCGGGGGCAAACGAGTTGACCACATAGCCTTCTATGATGGGACCGACTGGCAGAGTATGGAAGATGGCCTCACCGAAGGAGTAACAACAACAACTGTCAGCGCGATTGAGATCGTCGGTGAAAACGTCTATATCGGGGGTGAGTTCACGTTGGCCGGGGGTTTTCCAGTCGGTTATCTGGTTAGATGGCGGGGAAGTTGGGCGCCCCTCGCAAGTGGTGTCAGTGGTTCTTTACCATCGGTGAAAAGCCTTTCTGCAAATGGAAGCCAAATGGTAGTGGCGGGTGATTTTGCGACTGCCGGAGAGAAGCCCTCGGTCAACATCGGGATCTGGACGTTCCCGACGTTGAGCGTTCGTGATCGTTCCGGGATTCAGAGGCTTGAGCTATCCGCCTATCCGAATCCGATCAATGCCTTGACTCGCATCAGCGTTGGAGGTCTGTCATCTTCAAAGGCGTCAGCCTCTCTCTCGGTCACCATTGTTGACCCTCTCGGCCGGGAAATCGCGTCGATATACAATGGCACTCTTCTTCAAGATAGAGTTCATCTGCAATGGGATGCATCGTCACAGCCAAATGGCATTTATTTTGCACAGGTGCGCCTCGGAGATACGAGAGAAGTCCTGAAGCTCATTGTTCGGTAGGAAATCCCGACTTCCGTATATACGATTAACAGAATCAAGAATGATTGAAGAAAAACAATGAAATCTATCTACGTCACTCTTCTTACAATCGGGCTCGGAGTTGTTCTTTATAATAACTATGGCATTGCACAGAGCCTGGATCAGTTCCTTGATAGTGAGGGATATATCTCTGAAGAAGCTCTGAGATATGAAAGCATCGATGCTGAAGGATGGCATGTGAAGCTCGATCCCGATGGCACCCCCCGCTTTCTACGACATGATCAGGCGCATCGAGGCGTTTCCGCCCTTCCTCCACAATATCCGGATGATATCTATTGGGATAACTTTTTTGGATCGCCCAGCACCGTCGGGAGCATCCGTGTCGTTGCTCTTTCCGGTTGTAATAACATCTATCTAGGGGGAGATTTTACCTCGATTGGTGGAATAGAAGCACGCAATATCGCGCACTGGGATGGCGAGAGTTGGCATTCTCTCGGAGAGGGAGAGAACAATGGTGTTGACGGGACCGTTCATGTTGTCACCGTCAACGGGGATGATGTCTATGTAGGTGGACGTTTTGATTCCGCCGGAACAGAATTGGTCTATAATATCGCACGATGGGACGGCCTTGCCTGGTACAGCGTTGGGGGTGGAGTCGATGCCTGGGATGAGTACACCGGACCTTCAGGTTCAATTCCTGAACCAGGTACTGTCTACACTATTGCTGTAGAAGGATCTGACATCTATATAGGAGGCATCTTCGATTCGGTCGGCACGGCAATAGCCACTAATTCACAGATATTTGCCCGGAATATCGCGATGTGGAACGGAAGCGAATGGAAGACATTGGGATCCGGACTTGAAGGAGCCGGGGACGAACAACCGACAGACCTCGGAGCCGTGCGAGCCATTCGATTCGGATTCGATGGAATCTATGCTGCAGGTCGGTTTACCAGCTCAGGAGATATTGAGCTGAACGGACTTGCCCGTTGGGATGGAACTGCCTGGAGACCGGTCGGTAGCAATCCATCCTCGGCAAGAGGTAAGGTTGATATCTTTACCATGCAAATACATGGCGCTGATGTCTATATCGGAGGTCGATTCGATCAGGTTGGGGGGCTTGAAGCCAACAACATCGCTGTATGGGCAGGGCTTCTACGTCGCTGGTATGTTTTGGGTGAAGGCTCAACCGATACCGTACGATCGTTGTTCGTTAATGGAGAACGAGTCCTGGCCGCAGGAAGATTCAAGACGCCGGAAGGGAAGAGACCAAACCACGTTGCGGTATGGACTGACGGTCAGTGGCAGCCACTTGGACGGGGAGAGAACAATGGCACTGATGATATCGTATGGTCGATTGCTGCTACGGGCGATAACGTGTATCTGACCGGTCCGTTTAAAATCGCCGGGCCTACTACCGCTTCCGGTATCGCGGCGTGGAACGTTGCCACACAGACCTGGAAGCCTCTGAATCAATCCTTTTCATCTGGCGGAGGTGCTAACGGTCCTGTATACGCGGTTGCCCTCACAGATGACTTCATGTACATCGGAGGCAGATTCTCAACCGTTGGACTCGTCAAGACAAATTCCCTTGCTCGCTGGAATCGCGGAACAAGGGTCTGGTCACCACTCGGTGGCGGCATCGGGATTGATCCGGAAGTTTCGACAACCCTTCTTCCTTCGGTTCGAGCCATTGCCACTGATGGAGACAATGTCTACGTGGGGGGGCGCTTCGATTTTGCCGGAGGAGTCCGTGCTAATAACATTGCCGAATGGGATGGCTCGCAATGGAGCGGCCTCGGTGATGGTATAGGCCCTAACGCTCAAGGTGGTCCCTATGATTCGATCTCCATTGTTCATGCAGTTGAGGTAAAGGATGGACAGGTCTATGCGGGAGGAGAGTTTATCCTGGCCGGAGGAAACCCCGCAAACCGGATTGCACAATGGGACGAGGCAACTCGGGAATGGACTCCACTGGGAGGAGGAATTGGGGGAAGCAGCTTTAGCACAAAAGTCAGCGCTATCGCTCTCTCTGGAAACGATGTCTTTGTAGGAGGGGTATTCCCGACTGCCGGCCCTGAAAGGGCAAGCAATATTGCCCGCTTCGACGGGGCTCGGTGGCATGCTCTCGGACGTGGTATCAACAACGAGGTCTATGCTCTGACCGTTGCAGATGATGGTACACTTTATGCCGGAGGGAACTTCAACAGAGCCGGAAACACGGAGGTACGTAATGTTGCCCGCTGGGATGGCAACGACTGGTCAGCGTTAGGTTCCGGAACGAACAACTTTGTCCGTGCATTGGCCACCGGAAAGAACGGAGTCTATGCCTCGGGTGATTTTCTTCAAAGCGGAGTTAACTTTACATCGCATATAGCGCAGTGGGATGGTTCTCAATGGCTCGGTCTGGGGAGTGGCCTCGAAGGTGATGGTCAGCAACCCGCCTCAGGTCGCTCACTTGCAGTCGATAACGATGAGGTTTATGTTGGAGGAATCTTTGCTATAGCTGGAGGAAAATCCTCAGTGAATGTCGCTCGCTGGTCAAAACCGGGAAACCGAAATGCACCGACCGGACATGGAGTTGCAGCACGGAATCGGGCGTTGAACGAAATTGCAGTTCATGCAGACGTCTCGGTTATACCGAATCCGATTGTCAGTTCCGCGGAGTTTGTGGTTCACCTCTCTGCACCACATCACGTTCGATTGGAGCTGTTTTCGACGACAGGAAAAGTTGAAGCTTTGATATATGACGGCGTGCTCTGCGAAGGAGAACAGAGGATTGGCCGGGATGCCAGTGACCTTTCATCCGGTTACTATACATGGCGTTTGACCACAGAAGCGATTCAGCAGACCGGTACTCTTTTGGTAGAGCACTGAATCTATCGACATCATTTGACATCATTATTTTCACAACGATCGTTCATTATGCTTATGAATGCGCTCTACTTGGTTCTTCATCGAACTCTGTTGTTGTTTGCTTGCGTTGGATCCGCAACAATTTTGATGTGGTATGAGGCAAACGGACAGGAACGAATTCCTCAACATCCGAAGATTGAGCAATTTCTCAATCCTGACGGGACCCTGAAGACATCTGGTTTTCCTTCCGGCTCAGTCGAAGCACGAGGATGGAAGATCGAAACCCCAGGGGATAGAACGCTCGGATATACTCAGGCGGAATCTTCCCTCCCCTTCTATGCCCGACCAGCAGCTCCCGGAGATGAGTACTGGGATGACCGCTTTGGTGCGAACCCCGGCTCCTCGGGTGTTGACGATGAAATTTTTGCGATGGCTTCGGATGGCAAACATCTCTATGTTGGTGGAATTTTCTCTAAAGCCGGTAGTAAAAGCGTGAACAGTATTGCGGCATGGGATGGCGAAGAATGGAGCTTTGTTGGCCCGGGACCGGATATCCTCAACGGAGTCAACGGTTTCGTTTATGCGCTTGCCGTTGATGGCGAGACCCTCTTTGTCGGTGGACAGTTCGATACTGCAGGTGCACAGCCGATCCGTAACGTCGCTCTCTATGATATCCTTACAAAATCATGGCGCAATATAGGGGGAGTAAGCTCAACCAGTGGGACTGCCTTTGTATCATCGATAGTCGTTGATGGCGATAATGTCTATGTCGGCGGAACATTCGACCGTGCCGGGGGAGTTTCTGTAAAGAATGTGGCTGTATACAGCCGATCTGCTGGAAGCTGGCGTGCATTGGGATCAGGTGTCGAGGGGAACGTAAATGCTATCGCTTTAGGCTACGATGGACTCTATGTGGGGGGTAACTTCAGTTCCGCCGGAGGAGTGGCAACCACCAGCATTGCGCGCTGGGACGGTTCGCAATGGCATGGACTGGCCGAAGGTGTCAATGGTTTTGTAAATGCTATTGCAGTGATGGATAGTACGGTCTTCGTTGCCGGTGGATTCGATCGCGCCGGCGATACTGTCGTCAGCAACATTGCCCGCTGGCGACCGGACACCGCAACATGGACACGGCTCACAGGAATCTTCTGGCTTGCGGGAGATAATCCCATTCGATTGGAAGGGAACGGTGTCGATAATGTTGTCCGTTCATTAACAGTCAGTGGAAAAGAACTCTACGTCGGTGGAACATTTATCACCGCATTTCCTGGAGATTTCACCACAATAAACTTAACTGTCCGCTATGTTGCTCGCTGGCATGAGTTCGATGGCGATCCTCGCTACAACACGCTCTGGTGGGGACGGCTTGGCGAAGGCATGAACGGCTTTGTCAACGCCCTTACCTTCCATAAGGATGGCCTCTACGCCGCAGGAGCATTTGATCGTGCCGGAGGTCAGCTTGCAGACGGTATAGCGCGATGGGATGGATTGCGTTGGTTCAACCTTCGGACCGGAACAGGAAACAACATCTTTGCTATGGCAGTAGAGAATGAAAATGTATGGGTTGGAGGGGAATTCAACCAGCCCGGTACCGGTATAGGAACACGTCTTGCGAGACTGAACGGTAGGGACTGGGAACTCGTACCAGGCGTATTTTCCGGGAATATCTATACAGTTGCAATTAAAGATGAGTGGATCTATGTGGGAGGTCGATTCGATAGCGTCGGAAGCCTAGGGTCAAGCAACATTGTCCGGTATAATTCAACGACAAACGAATGGTCGACACTCGGTTCGATTAACGGACCAAACAATGATGCCGATAATGCTTATGTGGCAGCTATCGCCTTTGAAGGTGACTACGTATACGTCGGTGGCGATTTTACGAACGTAAACGGCATGCCAGCCTTCAGCCTGGCACGATGGAACAGCGTAACAGACACGTGGGATTCGGTCGGTCGGGGCATTAACGGAGAAGT
The DNA here is from genome assembly GCA_021296135.1 of Chlorobiota bacterium. GTDB lineage: Bacteria > Bacteroidota > Ignavibacteria > OLB7 > OLB7 > JAGWAZ01. The sequence goes on from JAGWAZ010000020.1 coordinate 28,063, forward strand.
CTTCGCAATAGCTCCCGACGGAGACGACCTCTACGTGGGTGGTCGATTCCTCGGTGCAGGCGAGTTGCTTGCCGGACCTGGGCGGGATGCTCGAAACGTGGCTCGCTGGAAAGATGGAACATGGTTAAGTATGGGTGATGGAGTCAACGAGGTAGTATGGACAATGGTGTTCGATACAAAGAAGGTCTTTGCCGGCGGCAATTTTGATTCTGCTGGGACTATGCCTGTAAACCATGTTGTTGCGTGGGACATCGCATCAGAACAATGGGAGGGACTCGGTGAAGGTCTTGACAAGGACTTCCTGCCCTCTGTCAGCTCGCTTTCAACTAACGGCAAATACATCTATGCGGGAGGAGACTTTGCGCAGACAGGATTCGACAGCGTTTCCAATATTGCCCGCTGGGACGGCTCGCGCTGGAATCCTCTTGGTAGTGGGGTTAATAGCCCCGTCTACGTTGTCGACGTTGATGGCAACAAGGTTTATGTGGCCGGAGCTTTTACGGAGGCTGGAGGAAAGTCCTCTCCCTATTTCGGTATATATTCTGATCCGTTGCTCTCGATTAAAGACCCATCAGGTCACGGAGGGATCACACTCAATCCCGCAACACCGAATCCTTTTGTAAACGAGACAACAATTCGGTTTCAGACATCACAGTACGATCACCTATCAGTGAAGGTTTTTGATATCGACGGCGAGCAGGTTGCTCAACTTATCGACAATCCCCTTCCGGCAGGCGAACACCGCATCGTTTGGGAAGCGGGCCAGGAGGTTGCATCGGGCGTCTATGTTGTGCGGTTGGAAATTGGTGATGAGGTTCTGACAGAGAAAGTCATCAAGAATTAACTATAGAGTTTTCCTGCTTAGCTGTAACTGAATAGAAGGAATGGAAAAGTTGGATAAAAGAAAAATTTTCATTATGATCATGGCCACCAAAAACTCCACACTAACAAAATCGAGCCATGATGCCTTTACCTGTAACGATACTCTTCGTTAACTTTTCCAAAGTTCCAAACTTTGGAAAAG
>JAGWAZ010000108.1 GCA_021296135.1 Chlorobiota bacterium
TACGTTATCCCAAATTGCAATATTTCAATTCGTATTGAACAGATCAAAGAGTTTGGATGATATCCTCCCGCTGAACTCTTTTATGTTGCGCAACTGACCGTACAACCGCATTGAGAGTTCCAGCATGGAGTTGCTTGTGAGCCGGGACTACACTACACCGGTGAAGAAGATGAATGTGTATGCTCCCCATTTGCTTGAGCTGTGTGTGTTGTGTAAGGCTCCCCTAAACCGAAGCATTGATAAATATACGTTCTTCATTTAAATGATGGCTGATGTTGACAGAAGGAAAACGAGTCTTCCTTCTGTTCTTGACGAATTCAATGGGTTGTAGGCTGACTGATACCATGACTGGGGCAGATCTCTGCAACACGCCTTCCGGCTTCCTGTTCTCCGAGGATCCGGATGATCTGACTTTCTGTCAATCGAGTCTTTTTCATTCTCTAAACTTCAACGATTAACTCTATTTTTAATCGCTACGGTTTTTAGGGAACCTTACCCTTCTCCCTTTGTCCCCTCTTCTCCCAACACCTCATCCTTTATCTCCAACAAATAGGCTTTCGCTGCTTCATACTCATTCGGAATACGCCCATCAAGAATTGCCTCTTCAATAGCACTCTTCAACAAACCAACGCTTTTCGACGGAGGGATACCACAAATCTCCATGATCTCATCACCTCGGATGGGAGACTGGAAGGCACGAAGACGATCCTTCTCTTCCACCTCCTTGATCCGTTCCACAACGCGTTCATAATTTCCGAGATAGCGTCGTACCTTCGCAGGGCTTTTGCTTGTGATATCAGCTCGGCAAAGCATGAAGAGATCATCCAACTCCTCACCGGCATCAACAACAAGTCGCCGGATGGCTGAGTCGGTCACCTCGTCATCAACAAGGGCCATAGGGCGATGATGAAGCCGGACAAGCTTGGCGACATAATCCCGTCCCTTATTCGGCAACTTCATACGAGAAAAGATTCGTTTTTGCCAACGCCCCCCAAGATCTTCATGTCCATGAAACGTCCAGCCAATTCCTTCCTGAAAGCGTTTTGTCCGGGGCTTTGCAATGTCGTGCATCAACGCAGCGAACCGAAGCCAGAGGTTATCGGTCATTTCAGCGATATTATCAACTACCTTCAGCGTGTGCCGGAGGACATCCTTGTGCCCGTAGTTTCGCCCTTCAGCCTTGACCAGATCAACACCGGCAAGATCGTTCAGTTCCGGGAAAACCAGTTCAAGCAACTCCGTCTCGAAGAGGATCATCAGTCCGATACTCGGCTCTGGGACAGCAAGAAGCCTCAGGAACTCCTCGCTTATTCGTTCTTGGGAGATAATCTTGATCCGCTCACGCATCACCTTGATTGCGTTGAACGATGCCGGCTTCAGCTTGAACTGAAGCTGAGCGGCAAAACGAGCAGCGCGCATCATGCGAAGAGGATCATCGGCATAGGTAGTTTCAGGATCGAGAGGCGTGCGAAGTATCTTTCGTTCCAAGTCACCTATCCCGTCGAAGAGATCGATAATCGTTCCCTCTTTCTTATCGCTTAAACTGACAGCAAGAGCATTCACTGTGAAATCGCGCCGCCGCAAATCATCCTCTAATGTCCCTTCAGTCACAATCGGCTTACGGGAATCCTCCTGATACTCCTCTTTCCGCGTTCCAACAAACTCAAAACGATACTCACCGACAGGAACCAAGGCCGTCCCAAAGCGTTCATAGATAACGGCATAAGAGTCGAACTCCTCAGCAACAATCTTCGCAAACTCGACTCCACTTCCCTCGACAGTAACGTCGATGTCATTGCCGGAAATGCCAAGAAGTTGATCGCGTACATAACCACCGACAAGCCAGGCACGGACATTGTGTGTACTGGCAATGTCTGCGAGTGCAAAGAGAATCGGTTCGGTTAGTTCTATCTGTTGTGCTGTTGTTTTGCTCATCCAATTCAGACAAGATCAATCGTTGGCTTTGATGCGGCTATCTCACCAAGAATCATCTCGGCTACGCGGAGGGCTGACGTTCCTTCAGCAGCGGTGACAGGAGGAGGTGTTCCCCTCTTGATTGCCTCAACAAATCCCTTCAATTCTTCCGCAATCGCGTTCACAGATTTTGTCACCGGCTTTCCATACCGTATGGATCGAACCTTTGGTCCTTGCTCGATTTCTCCCAACATCATTGAGCCATCGTGCGAGGTAGATGGATCGTCATCGCTTATTGAGATGATCTCGATTGATGGGGCTGCGAAGTCGAGCGCAATGTATGAATCGCGCGCAAACAGTCGCATCTTCCGCATCGAACTGCGAGAGATACGACTGGCAGTCAGGTTTGCGGTGCAACCATTAGCGAATTCCAGTCGAGCGTTCGCAATGTCTATCTCATCGCTCACAACGGAAACGCCGCTGGCACGTATCTCGGTCGGCTCTTCACCACGGTTCAATGCCAAAACAAGATCAATGTCATGGATCATCAAGTCGAGCACAACGGCCACATCAGATGCGCGAGGAGAAAACTGTGCCAGACGATGCGCTTCGATGAAGAGCGGATCCGGTTGTGAGGTCCCAAGTGCAAGAAATGCCGGATTGAATCGCTCAACGTGTCCGACCTGCAATACACATTTCTGCTCTTCAGCAATTCGACCTATCTCCACTGCCTCCTCTACTCGGGTCGCAATTGGTTTCTCTATAAAGCAATGGATACCTCGACCCAGAGCCTGAGTTGCGACCTCATAATGCGTTGAGGTCGGCGTGACAATAGAGCAAGCATCAACGTCATCGAACAGATCCTTCAACGATTCAAAGGCTCTGACGTTGTGCTCCGATGCAATCTGAGCAGAACGCTCGGAGTTCACGTCATAAAGTCCAGTAAGGACTGCGCCCGGCGTATCCTTTGCGAGCTTAACGTGAATTGCACCAAGCTTGCCTGTTCCGATCACCCCGACTCGGATCTTGTCTGTCAAGTTGTACATCACGTTTTGTTTTCAGATTTCGATAGCGATTCCGGATTTGTTCTGTACTCTCTCATTCAGACCTCGTAACAAGCGCTATAGGGAAGGGACCGACAGTGCCATAGCAGAGACTGATCGACTCTCGACCCTCAACTCTTGATTCATTGACTCTGGAACACTGATAAACACAGATGCTAAAACATTGATGGAGCAGGCCCTGGACTCTTCGACTCCCGACTCTTGACTCTTCGACATACACACTCTACTCAATCGGGGTCTCAACAATAATCGTCACTGTCCTTGAATAGAACCTGCCTTCAGGCAAGTCGTTTTCATGTAGTTCAACAGTCTCTCCTAAACCGGCAACGTTTCCCTCTATGATCTCCAGTTCCTTTGCTGTCTGTTCAGCGCGCCGTTGAGATAGACGCAAGTTATAATCATCCTCTCCAATGCGATCCGTATAGCCGGTAATGGTTAGCGTTGCTCCCTCACGCAATCTTTCACGAATGAAGGCTGCAATCCGGTCGTTCGCCTCGTTGAAAGCAGCCTTATCGAAGTCGAATAGAATCAGGCTATAGCGGTCGATATATTTATCGGCCACTCGCTCGCGTCGTTTCTCGCTGATCGTGACCTGTTCAACCGGAAGCTGATGCCCAGGAGTTTCTCCGGAAACATCTCTCTGGTCGGTCGCTTCAAACTGATATTTGAGCGGAGCATCAGCACGTGGCACCGATTCCTGGCCGCCTTGCAAGTTCCAGTTAATTCGATCAGGAACTCCTGTAGAGTCGTTGAACTCTTTCAGGAGCTTCCCGCTTTGCATCACTCTCAAGCGCCAACCCTTCACTCGATTAGGTCCCGAGGCTACAGGTCGAAAACGAATTGCCGGAGGGTTTGTCAAACGAAGCGTGTCAACGGTAACAACCGGTGCCAGGACTTCCCACGCATCGCTGTATAGTTCCACACGGCGATTCTCGATAACTCCATCGACTAGAGTCATATTCGAGGGCTTTTCTGGTAAATCTCGCGCCTCAATCAGTAGTCTCGACGTGTCAATATCCCAAGCCTCCCGAAGGTAATCAGCAACAGTCCTCGCCCGCGCAATAGAAAGTTCAAGGCCTCCATCTTCCTTCTCCTCCAAGCCATCATTGCATCCAATAATACTGAGGTGCGCATCGGGGTACTCCTGCATCCGTCGCCCTACAATATTGAGCAAGTGATGATAGGTTGGAAGTGTCGGCACGTTATGAAGTGACTCAACTCTGAATCTATCTCGCTCGGTCCGATTCAGTCGCTTGTATCGTTCGGGAAGTCGCGACTCCTTCTCCGCAAAGAAGACATAGTTCAATAACGGTCGCATATTCGTAGAAATAAACTCTTCTACATGGAGTGTGGTGATTGGAACTTCCGATCCATCCTCCCGAATCCCAACAACAGTAACAGATGCAAGCAACGGTTCGGGCGTAATGACTGATACTACAGTATCGGGTTGAGTTGGTGTGGTTACAATTGACATTGGTTCCGGCATCGCAGGTCGCGAACCGAATGTCACGGCAACTCCTACCCGGAGTTGATCTACGCTCCAGCTTGAATCGATCACTATAGGTGAAAATCCTCGCGAATAGCCTATCTCAGGAGTAGCAAGCAGTGACCCTTCCTCGTTTAATGGAAAGTCATAGCCAACTCCAAGATGAGCGGAAAGAAGGAGTCGGTTGAGATCCGGTATATCTCCTTCGAACTCATTTCTTGTCCTCCTGTTATTCTCGAAGAGACCGGTCTCTTCCGGCTTCACAAGCACTTCGCGTTGATCGAACGTCCCCCCAAGCACATACCCTATCCCAATTCCTCCTCTTAGTCCAAATCCCGGTGAAAGTCGCCATCCGAGCGACGGTTCGAAAAGAACTGCACTCAGACCAGCATCAAGCTGATGCTCAAACTCCCCCTCTACAGCATCACCGTTGATGATCACCGTTATCCCTTCAGGCTCTGCAAAGTCTGAACTGAGAAGAGAATACCCCCCACGCAGATTAAGCAGTAAGGGGTATGAGAGTGGGATTTGGTAGATACCTCCGACTGTAACTCCAAGCCCTGAAGCACCGGTGAACTCTTGACAACAGTTCGGCACACCGGGCAGACGGGAAAACCCTGCTCGATGGAGATTCAGGTTCAGATGAAGAAATCCACCATAACGAACTTCTGCCGAGTCAGCATGGACTCTCTGGGCACATCCATGATCGGTACCGATGGCAAAAAAGATTGCCAGAGATACAACCATAACGAGGATGACGCATCGACTTCTTATCATAGATTGAATATACAAACGAGAGACAAGAGACAGAGATTAGACAAGAACGCACAAACTTGCGTTTTCCTTATAAGTTCAAAGCCTTGCCTTGCGTCCTACTAATCACCCGACAAAACTCTGTGCGTCTTCATTGGCTTGCATCGCCGTGAAGCATTGTCATCTCCTGTTCATAGGAATCGCATCGGACTTCGGAACCAAGTGGATGTAGAAGTGCACAATGTTGTTGTGTCGGCAGTGAGGGTATTCTAAGGCTTACAAGTCTGCAATCTTCGACATGAATTCATCTACTGACATCTTCAAGGTTAGAAGATTAGTGCGTACATGAGTTTTCGGAATGTCTCTATCGGTTGTTCTAAAGACAATTGGTCTATTGAGAGGATGCTCCGGGTGGGTCCCACATCTCATGAGAACTGCTTGACTGTTGAAATTCCAGACCCTCGTTCTTTAAGAATTTAATTCACTTTTGTCGGGGTATCGGTCTCAGTCTTGCCATCAATCACTCTACAGCCACCTGATTTGAATAGCCTCCCCCGTAAACCGAGGGGAAGAGGATGGGCAAATCCTCCTTTTTGTGATTCCCGAGTTGTAGTAGTGACTCTGTCCTATTACCTGCAGGAGGGAGGTAGCTCGATTTTGCCAACGTCCATCCCAAGCGAATCAGTTCTTTCTCCAACGAGTTGCGCTTCACCATTTCTTCGAGAAATATCTCAAGAACTTCAGAGAAGGCGACTTTGGCTTCCCCAAGTGAGTCGGCATAGGTAGAGAGCTCAAGCAGAGGGCAATATGCAACCCATTGAGCCTCTTCCTCCATAAAGTAGACAGGTACTACTGTCTTGATGTGATGTTGTGTATCGGACATAGCTTCCGGTAGTACGATTATGGGAAATGATTTTTGTATTGGGGTATCTTAACACCTTCGTGCTCACAATATACAATGTCATAGGGGGGCCGAATTCAACTCTGAAGTGCAACGGTTGCTGGAGGAGTCATAAGGCAACGGAAAATCGGCCTGAAGGCGGAAGAGGAA
>JAGWAZ010000109.1 GCA_021296135.1 Chlorobiota bacterium
CATCGAAAAATTCCTTGCGCCAGTGGCTGATCATTCCTGCATGGATACCCAATTCTTCTGCTAGTTCTTATACGGTAAGCCCCTGCAAACTTCTTTGGACAACCTCGATCTTGAAGCTCTTGTCATACTTTCGTCTGTTCTTCATAATCATGAAAATAGGATTTGTGAACCGATCCCTTAACTGACTGTCCATTTTCATGAGCATCTCTACTCATCGATTCTTTAACTCTCGACCCTTCGGCTCCTGACCCTTCGACTCTCGACTCTTTAACTCTCGACCCTTGACTCTCAACTCACACACTCAATCAACTTTATTCATTGCAATACTAAATTCAACTCGAAGACTTCTTCCCGGCATTGGATAATTCCGCACAACCTGATATGGTTCGTCGAAGAGATTTGAGAGATCGAGACGACATGTCGTTTCAAACCTGCCAAGTTGAACTTTCTTTGCAAGCCCAAGATTGACCACGACATAGTGTGGCAATGCACTCTCGGGTGTATTGAATGAAAGAGTATGTCGATGACTGACATACTCCCATGATCCAGTCAACCCAACACCCCATTGCCTGAATGTTATGATACCATTAAAGAGTTCCTGAGGACTGTAAGGAATCAGATGTTCATCGGTGATGCCACCTGATCGATCCTCTGTTTGCATCAGCGTATAGGAGAGAGAACCGGAGAGAACATTCTTGAAAAATGATCCAATTAGACCGAATTCAACACCACGTGAAAGGACTCGACCGATGTTCTGTGCGCTCCAGCTTACAGGGGAACGAGGAATTGCGACTATGCGATCCCGTGTATCTATCAGGAAGAGACTTGACTCTATCACTATCCCCTTCCCTGCCTCCCAGGTTCCACCCAGGTTGATGCTGTGTGATTGCTCAGTCTGCAGATCAGCATTACCGAAGTTGAGATAGTATTGTTCGTTGAAGGATGGAGCACGATAATTCAGCCCTCCCTGTGCACGCAACCGAATTGGTTCCCTGAATGGTCGCCAGACGAGACCAAGAGTGGGAGCGACCTGTAGATCAAGGTCGCTGAAGGCATCAAACCGTATTCCCCCTTCAACCTTCAGTCGATCCGTATCGGAATTCTCAACTATTGAGCGTGTCACACGCAGCAATCCTCCAACACGTGTACGATACGCTTGATCTCCCACTGAGGGATCAAGGTTATCACCCTTAATCCTGATGTTTTCGATCTCAATTCTGCTCTCTACCAAAGATTTATCATCGGGGAACCAAAGCCCTCGCCCAATCAGATTTCCATTCAACAGATCATAACGATTATCAACACCAGCTATTCCTCCTGTCCGGTCGGATGGATCCTTGTATCGAAGCTGGTTAACGCGTCCGGTAGCTGCTAAAGAGAGATGGACCTCATCAAACGACCGATCGACTCGGACCAAGCCAAAAACATCCCTATCATCAAGTCGGGCTTCCAATCGCTCTCTGCTTCCTTGAACAACAGCACCGGGAACGCCTCGATCAGTATCGTAACTCTGGACGGTAAGCCTGAGCTCGCATCCCGATTCATCTGGTTGAAACGCCCAGCCAAATCGGGCAAAAAGATTTGCAAAGTCAGCATTCTCACGACTGATGGTTTGTGTCTCTCCAAACTCATTAAACAAGAACGAATAGTCCCCATCTGAACGAGTGAGATAGAGACTTGCATCCCACGAATGTTGACCGACAACTCCAGTCCCACTTAGTCCACCACTCCTCTCCCCGAACGACCCTGCAGCCAGGCTTCCCCGCAACTGAAGTTTCTCCGATCGATCTCCGGTTATGAGGTTGATGGCCCCTCCAAGTGAATTTGCACCAAAGAGAGCAGCATCTCCTCCACGTATAACTTCAACCTCGTTGAGTGCTTCTGCCGGGAAGTTCCCGAGATCAAAGCCTCCCTCAGCATTGCTCCGATACCGAACGCCATCAATCAACAATGCTGTTCCCTCAGAGGCAGTCCCACGCAACGAGACTGTTCTCAAGCCTCCAAGCCCACCATATCTTTTCACAAAGAGCCCAGGAGAAAACGCAACTGCCTCGGAGAGATCGCGTGCTCCCGACTCTTCAATACGCTCACGCGTGATAAGGGTAGTTGGATGGGTTCCCTCAGCAACACGACTCACAAGCCGCGAAGCGGTAATTACGACTGGTGGTGTAACATAGACTTCAAGCGAATCAATCTCCGTTGTATCGACCTGAGCATAGTTCTCAAGCGGAAGAATAAACCAGAGAAAAAAGACTGGAAGCAACCACGCTCCTCTTTGCGTCTTACGTTCTTTGCGTCTTTGCGTGAGCTTCCCTCTCTCCGGGGCCAACGAGGAAAGCCGATATCGTCTCCCCTTTATCATTGTGCACGAAGGTCGAGTTGCAACTGCTTGGCTCCCCTGCTATACGGCCAACTCTCAACGAACACATCTTCTTCTACATCCGACACAAAGCCATTCCGCACAGTATGAATACCAACAACGGCATCAAGATCAAATCCATTGACCGTTACATCATAGAAAGGGTGGGATGAATTCCCCTTGACAATTTCCGAGACATCCCGAATCCTGATGAAGCGGATCGAATCGAGTCCAAGCTCCGCAAGATCGAAACCATCTCCACCGGAGGCTTCCGGGTTACCTGGATCCATATCACCAAATGTCGGCGTTATCCCGGCACAGCCTTCAAGCGAAAGGGAATCGAAGGGGAAAGGAGTAAACACAGAGCCATCCCGGCTTACAGCAACTTCGGCTGGCTCAGCATAAATGCGATCCTTCTCTCCGATTCGATAGATAAACGCATTTTCGAAGACCGTGAAATCGACGCCGGGACCATCAACAATCACAACTTGTTCAAATCTGAGGATGATTTCACCTCCAAGACCAAGCGACAGCACTTGAGCCGGATCAATCGTCGGTACATTCTCGCGAGCGGTTGAGTCAGGAAAACCAAGCAGACTCTCTGGCATATGCTCTTCCCCCCTGCCTCCACCCTCACCGAACTTGACCGAGACTACAATATCTGGAGTTGCCGGCTGTGCTATAGATGTCTGCGCAAAAACAAATCCAAGAATAACCGGAAGAAGACATAGCTTCCATCTCCCTTCCATCTTCTCCCTTCTCCCTTCCCTTTGTCCTCCTTTCATCGTACCACCTGCAGCAACTGTGTCACACTCTTTCCATCAACCTGCAATCTATAGAAGTACGTTCCTGACTCAAGATCACTTACATCCAATGGCAGTCTACTGACACCAGCCTCTAATCGTCCGGAGAAGAGCTTCTTATGAGGTCTTCCAAGAGGATCATAGAGAGAAAGTTCCACATCGGCCGGCCGCTCAAGTGTGAGGACAATTGTTCCGGTTGCGTTTGCAGGATTCGGGTAGGCATGAATTGAAGAGATGATGCTCTCGATCTCATCGACGCTTCCTGGATATGTCAAGGTCACAATTGCTACCGTTGAGGCTGGATTGTATGTGCTGGTCTTAAATGCATTGGCGATAAACACCGTGTCTTTCAGCACAGCAATTCCTTCTCCCTTCCCTCCTATCCCCTTTCTCACCACGACTTGTTCATTCGCAAGGAAGAGTACTTCGCCTGAGTACGTCGTCACGAGAAGTGCACCTCTGTAGTCAACCGGAACACAAGGTGCAACGGCACTGGCACGAGGACCGTCGAAGCCTTTCGTACCAGTCGGTACACGAAAGCTGATTTCCGGTTGATCGAGGTTGAGATCAAGGAAGACAACTTCGTGTGATCCATTCATTGTCACAGCAGTAATTCCATCTCCATACTCATCCACCTCATGAAGAATATGGTTCGCAACATTTCCAAGCTTATTCTCGAACAGATTTGGGTGATATTCCACGTAGACCAGCTCGGGATAGGTGCTTTCGGTGATGACGTATGCTGCAAAACCTCCATCAAGAGGTGCCTTCGCAGGACCTGGAATCATTGAAATGCTTTCCCCTCCTGTGCTTGTCCCCTCTATTACAATAGAAACAACCCTCTCCCCTCTCCTTTTCTCAATGGCATAAAGTCGGAGTACCTCAGGACTAAAGCCACCAACGGAGTTGGTAAGAAGCCAATGCTCATCGGAGTTGGCAACGTGTGAAAAGCGTCTATTCGAGTCGACGTAGAGAGGTGAAGGCCCGTCTACATCAGTTCTCAGGTTGAGTGTAAAGAGTGTATCGGCTCCAATAACAGCAAATGTTGTATTCTCTTTGTCGAATGCAGCCTGCACGGGATTCCCTACGGATGCCGGAAGTGGTCCGGAACCACGGGTTTCCAATGTCATCGCATTAATCTCTTTCCACCATGGCCCGACCCCATTACCACCGGAACCCATAACCAGAACACCGTTATCGCGAGGGTTTGAGAAGACCGAAATCGGATTGAGACCGACGGCAATGGTATCGATCGGCTCATTGGTCTGCAGATCAAACACAATCAGAGTTGAGTCGGGTTCAAAAGAATCGGTTGCATAGGAGATTGCAACAAAAAGACGACCATTCTGAACAGCAATTCCCTCGCCTTTTCCAGGCAACCCATACTGCCGCTTCGAACCATCCTCGAGCGAATAACATCGAACAGCTCCATCCCAGAAAGAGATCCATAGAAAGTCTCCATCCACTGCAAGTGAACGTGGGTCATCAAAATCTTCTATCACGACTGGCGATTCCTTTATCTCCTTATGTGTACCAGCCTCAAGAATCCGTACAAGTCTTGCCCTTGGGAGAAGAATGAAGATCTGTTCCTCTTTTTCATCATAGAGAATTTGTTTGCCGCCATCGCCCATTTCTTCTCCATTGACAGCCTTGTAAATATCATTTGCAAAGGAAAGGCGAGTCAGCGATGAGTTCTCGACACTGGATGACCCTTCATTGAGAACATACATTGATGTTATCCCGTTCATCATATCAGTATCAAAAACCCCCATACCAGGGTTGATGCCAGAGATGATATCTCTCAGCACAAAACCTGATGCCGGATCAACAACCTGGACCTGCCCCGGACTAGTGAAATCACTGGCTCGTCTCGAAAGGATTAACACCTCTGCATTTGGGTCATAGGAAACAGCCGAAACGTTTCCATGTACCAGAGCATCGATGACGAGATCAAGCGTTTCCATACTATAGGCCTGCACACGCCCCTTTAGCGGCAGATAGAGCAGATTCCTTTCAAGATCGGCTCCAACGCGAATTGGGTAATCGTTGAAAAATTCGTTGAAAAGAGCCGAATCGAGGATATTGCCCTTGACATCAAGGACGTACCATCCTGCAGAAATATCACCGTTATCCGGCTCGAAGTGACCGTTGAGATTCATATCATGACCACTGGTCAATATATGAACCCGATCACGAAGAGTGTCGGCAATTACCTCACCCGGCCCGAGCCCAACAGTTGAATGATCGACAAAAATGTCAACCTGAGCAGGGAGATGAGTGGTCATACTCCATAAAAGCGGACCAAAGAAGAGAGAGAGCATAGAAAAACGAATCATGGTAACAAGCATTTGCGTCCGATTGCCATTTCGGACAAAATAATGGAATGGATGAGAAATGGAACCGGTTTGCCCGTAGTGAAACGATGTTCGTCCCAGCAAGCAAGACATCGATAGATAAGCGGTCATTTCCTCATCGCCCCTTTTGGCGAAGGAGCCAATTCGCCGCGGCGAATCGCGATGAGCATCATCAGGCAGGTCTTCCGGCTTCGGGATCGTCCGACGCTTCCAGCCTTCCCGCAACCATCGCTGGCGCGTGGTAGCAGTGGCTTTAGTGGAAGGTCGTCTCCCGTCACGGCGACGCAACCGCCCTCGACTTGTCCGTTGTTCCGCAGAACGTTGAACGCACGAGGTTCCCTATTCTCTCCAGGCCAAGGCACGACGTGCCATCTCTCACCCAGGAGCACCTGACAATGAGTTGTCAATAAATTAAAGATAGGCAATGGAGAGGAAGGAGGCAAGGGGAAGGGAGAGTGGGGGGCATGGGGACATGG
>JAGWAZ010000110.1 GCA_021296135.1 Chlorobiota bacterium
ACTCTTATGCGCTCCCAGGAGTTGCAAGGTCGAGTTTCTCAGGTCCAGAATCTCCGAGTTTACACGGGCCTCCATAAGCAGATCCTCAAGCAACTTCGATTGATAGCGTTCACGATAATGCTGGGAGAATGAGTCGATCTCCTTCTGATAGAGATATTCATCCGGTCCATAGCGTTCGGATAGTCGGAGAAAGTAGAGAGCGTGAACACCACGCACCGGGCCACTTACCTCGCCCATTTGTGTAACCACTACGAGTGAATCAAGAAGCGTGGGATCTTCATCCTCCATTGTCGGAACAGACTGGTGCCGTAGCTCGAGCACTTCTGCCATTGGGGCAATCTCCCGTATTGGACCAAGCAATGTAGAGGGTGTTATCTGCAAAGACATATCCTCAAGGCGGCGCTCCAGTCTATCGAGTTGCTTCGCCCGACGAGCATGAGCTGTAGGATACTCAGGAATCTCCTCAAATTGGGGAGTTCCACCTGGCCAATGCTTTTGGAATCGGATAATTCCAATACGGTCAAACGGCAAAAGAATCACTCCGACATCATCAAGTTCTGAACGGAAGAGAAATTCCCCCACGGCAAGTCCATCTGCGTATGGTTCAAGTCGCTTCAGATAGGTCATGGAGTCGACCACAGTACCGGGATATCTCTGGAAGACCTCCTGGAGCATGGATTCTACCGAATAACCGTTACGCAACGCCGACGCATATTTTTCCGCATCAGCCATTACCCCGGCAACCACCTCATCGGAAGGTTGAAGCGGGAACCGCAATTCACGCAACTCAAGGTCTCGGGCAACTCGGGCATTTACCCAGATCAGATGATAACCGAATCGCGTCTTGACCGGCCCAATGGCTTTTCCTACTGGAGCAACAAAGAGAGCTGAATCAAATTCCGGGACAAAGAGTCCTCGTCCTGCATAACCGAGATCACCCCCATTCTGACCGCTTCGTTCATCAACGCTGTAGTACTTGGCTGAGGCTATAAACTCTTCTTCGCTATCAATACTGTCACGGAGATCGGTCAGGAATGAGGTCAAACCGTCAATCTCTACTTCACCTCCCTCGGGGCTCGGTCTCATAAGCAGATGACGGGCGCGAATGATAGTATCCTTGGAAGGAGTCTCCGCAACCACGTAGAGCAACAACTGCTCATCTTTAACAGGATAAGGACCGAGAAGATCGCCAACTCGAGCGCCGGCTAACTTCTGAGCAAACTGAGTTGGAAACGCACTGGGAGAGATGGTGCGTCCGGAAGCAATGCGGTTAGGAGGAAGATCCTCCAACGCATCCTCAACACGATTCAGACGGTCGGCAAGAGGAGCGGTCTCGATTATTTGTTTCACACGTTCAATCCGCTCTGCCAAGGAGGTAGAGTCTGCCAGGGATGGATTGATCGGCAAAATGATCGAGAGTGGCGAGCGCGATTCGGGGATTGCATACTCATCGTGATGCACATCAAACCATGCGCGCGCCTCCTCTTCGGTTACCGGACAAAGCGAGTCGGGAACAGTTGAGTGAAGAACACGAACAACAGATCCGACAAGAAGAGTCTTCTCAGCATAGTATCGAGCCGTGATATCCTCCTCAGTCAAGGGCGTTTCTGTATTGAGCAGATCAAGGAGGCGACGCCGTGATTCCTGGATACTGTAATAGCGAAGCAGATTATTGATATCCTCTTCCCAATCACTCACGATTTTTGATTTGGGGAGACCGGGCCGGGAAGCATAGTTCAGAATAGTCCGTGGTTTGCTGGCCAATTCACGAAGACGAGAGGGGTTATAATGCCCCCCTTCAAACATTGCCAGGATATAGTCAGGTGGATCGGCAACTAGCATTTCGATCGCTTCATCACGACTGACCCTAATGCCTCGCTTTTTCGCCTCCTGCAGAATCAACTCGCTATCAACGAGAGTCAAGAAGATTCCATCATCTTCGAGGGCATCGAGTACGGATGTATCGGCCGGATCGGCTCCCAGATTGAGCAACCGGGTCAGTCGAGCGCGATCGTATGCAGAGTATGGTATCTCAACACCGTTAACTATCGCTACTGGTGGATCGGTCTTCTGTTGAGCAACGACGACAGTAGATGAGATACAACTGAGGAGAAAAAGAGCAGAGAACAGATATATTCTGCTAATTCGGTGTTTCACGCGGTACTGACTATTCATGAATATTTTTTGCATACAATCTAACCCACAAGATCTGATTTTGTTAGCGAACGAATTCTGACTCCAAAGATGATCGGGAACTTCGTTGCTCTTCAACTACGAAGAGATCATACCGGATGACACGACGACGCAGTTCGCGATCATTTATTCTGATTCTGACAACGCTTTTTCTCGCAGGCGGCTATATCCTCTGGAAACGGTATCAGTCTCCCAAAACAGACACATAAGTTGAAGAAGTATTTACATCTGATGGAACTACTACAACGCAGGGAAACATTCAGGTCTTCTTCAGCAAAGCCTACAGTAACGATTTCTACAAAGGGGCACAAGATGCAACAAGCATCGACAGACGGTTGGCAAAGTTTATTAAATCAGCCGGAACGTCGATTGACTCTGCATTGTTTGAGCTTGAGTCGAATGGAATTGCTGATGCTCTGATCAGAGCAAAAGATCGTGGAGTGAAGGTTCGGATGGTAGTTGAAAGTGACTATGTTGCAAACCCAGAAATGCAACGAATACTAAGGGCTGGTATTCCTGTTGTAGAGGATAAACGCTCGTCCTATATGCACAACAAGTTCTTTGTCGTAGATAGCTCCGCTGTTTGGACAGGATCATTGAACCCGACTGATATTGGTGCCCGGAAAAACAACAACAATTCCCTTGAGGCTGATAGCCGGTCGTTACGTCACCCTATTATGTCTTATCTTTTGCCTACAACAAGAGTCGGGCTCGTGACTATATCATACCGTTCACGGGAGGAGAACCGAGGGTGACTTATGGCCTACTTGCACGCAATACATTTCTCGCTTGAAGAGGCGCAATCGATGTTAGCCGAAGTCATTCCAATCGTTGAAAACATTCGGAACGCAAAGAGACGCCTTGACGAAATTGGCTACGATATTCGCGGGCATCACTTCTTTGCCGGAATGGGAACCAACGGCACAAAACCATATCCTGACGAAGTAAGCAAGTTAATTAAGCTCTTTCGTGGATTGACAACGAAAGGGATTCTCGTTAAGGACATGGACCGTGGACTGATTGACTTTCCTGCTATCCGGCCAAACGGTGATGAGGTCTATCTCTGTTACATGCTTGGTGAGAAAACTATCGAGTACTGGCATGGAATCGAAGATGGGTTTTCAGGACGTCAACATGTGGATAGTTTATAGGGCCGGGAGTCGGGAGTCGAAGGGTCGGGAGTCGAAGGGTCGAGAGTCAATGAGTCGGGGATCGAAGGGTCGAGAGTCGAGGGTCAATGGGAGGGAACAGTTCAAAGGTTGAATGAGACTACCCCTTTCTCCTTTTCTCTCTCACTGACTGCTACTCAACACTACATAAGATATTACGAGGACGGATCCCGGTCTTGAAGAATAAACTGTTATCCGCTAACTACTAACCCTTTTCCAGGTTTCCTTGATCTACCTTGACAATAGCGCCACAACAGAACTCGATCCGCGAGTGGCAGAGAAGATGCAACAATTTCGCGAGGGGAGTTTTGCCAACGCAGGCTCGGTTCACCAATCGGGACAGCGATCCCGCGTGGAGTTGGAGAATGCGCGTGAGGCAATTGCTACGATCATTGGCGCTGAGCCGAAGGAGATAATTTTCACAAGTGGTGGCACCGAAGCAAACAACTACGCTCTGAAAGGATATGCGTTCAAGGTAAAATCTGAATCGGGAGTCTGGCCACATATCATCACCGATCGTGGGGAACACCACGCTGTGCTCCATCCGGTTGAATTTCTTGCGTCGGTGGGAGCACTGGTTCATTACCTTGAGGTCGACAAAGAAGGACGCGTTTCGATGGAGGCTCTTTGCGCGTTTCTTGCTTCTCTGCCTGGTGCTATCCCACGGCCTCTTGTTTCCATCATGCACGCAAACAACGAAACCGGGTCAATCAATCTGATCCGGGAACTCGCGGAGATTGCGTATGAGCGTGGAGCATTGATTCACACCGATGCCGTGCAAAGTTTCGGAAAGCTCTCCTGTAATGTCAAAGAACTTGGTGTTGATATGATGACTCTATCAGCACATAAAATTCATGGTCCTAAAGGGATTGGTGCACTCTACGTGAACAAGGAACTTGAACTTGAGTCATTGATTCATGGTGGCGCACAGGAACGGGATAGACGTGGCGGGACGGAACCGGTAGAACTTGTTATAGGATTTGCCGAAGCAATTCGAATTAGCAAAGAAGAGCGTGAGGAAACGACTGCACAGATAGGAGCCTTAAAGGATCATCTCCGAAAGCTCCTTTCTTCAATTGATGGTATTCATTTCGTCACACCGGAGAATGGAGCGCTTCCCAACATTCTGAACATTTCGTTTGACGATGCGGCTCAACTTGATGGAGAAGGATTGATCGTCGGCATGGACATTCGGGGTATTGCCGTCTCCAATGGATCGGCCTGCACCTCCGGAAGCATGCAGCCGAGCCATGTTCTCCTCGCAATGAACTATCCACCGGAACAGGCAAAAGCCGCAGTCCGCTTTTCGTTGAGCAGATTCACGACGCAAAAGGAAATCGAGAAAGCAGCAAAAGCAATGAGGGACGTTGTTGAGAAGATGAGAGGATAGAGGGTATGGAGAAGGAAGACAAGGGGAAAAGGGACAGGGAGACAAGGGGAAGAGGGACAAAGAGAGAGGATAAGGGAGATGGGTGTGTGGATTCTTGCCTTTATCCCGATTTTCTTCTCTTGTTCAAGTATTCTACCAAAGCTACATCATAGGGTGTTGATGTATCAAGTAGTACGTAGTCAATCCTGTTCTCACGACAGCGACGTTTAAGTCTTTCAGTGAAGTCGGTCATCGCTTCGGCGTAGGCTTTACGAATCTGATAGGGCTGCGTTACCATCTCCTCACCAGTCTCCATATCCAGAAACGTAGCCTCTGTACCGAAGTCAAACGTTCGTTCCAGCGGATCAAGAATCTGCATTGCAAGGACTTCATTCTGCTTGTGTCGAAAGCCTTTCAGGGCAGTGACCACCTCATCAGGACCATCGAAGAAATCGCTTAGAACGATTACCAAGCCTCGACGCTTGATCCTCTCAACCAATCGTCGCAATGCCTCTGCCGTGCTCGTTTCTGTCTCCTTGCCAGGCCTGGAACTTGCCAACCCCTTCAGGATTTCCTGCAGGTAACTTGGCCGAGCGCTCGGCGGTAGATAGACCCGCAAGTCTGTATCGTATACTGCTGTTCCGACAGCATCCCGCTGCTTTATCATCAGGAGTGAAAGAGCTGCAGCAAGCGAGACCGCATAATCGTATTTACTGACATTACCAGCTGAGACGTAGCGCATCGAAGAAGAAGCATCAAGAACAATCCATGCTTTCAGGTTTGTCTCTTCTTCATACTGCTTGATATAAAAGCGATCCGTCCGACCATACACCTTCCAATCGACATACCGTAGCTCATCTCCCGGCATGTACTGGCGATGCTCTGCAAACTCAACGGAGAAACCATGATAGGGGGACTTATGAAGGCCTGTGATGAACCCTTCCACCACCATCCGCGCTCGTATCTCCAGTGAAGAAAGCTTCGAAACAACATCAGGTTGAAGGTATTTGCGATAGTCAACCATGGCTTAAGCTTACGGAATATTATGACATCAGAAAAGACAGAGACCGAGGATGTACACGGCTATAGATCTCCACCCCCAACTCGTAGTTGGAGGTTGATGGGATTCTCTCTTAATATTTGAGTCCCCGAATTCAACTCTGAAGTGCAACGGCTGCTGGAGGAGTCATAAGGCAACGGAAAATCGGCCTGAAGGCGGAAGAGGA
>JAGWAZ010000111.1:0-5952 GCA_021296135.1 Chlorobiota bacterium
ACGATATAGTTAATCATCGGTTGCTTGTTAGTGATTGAAAAGATCCTATTACAAGCGTGAGGCAAACTACTGTAATGAACTTCCTGTAGTCGCTGATGAGGCTGCCCTCTTCTTGTAATCAGGCCAGAACATGACATCAGTCTCTCCAACTGCCATTGTTACCGACTTGTCTTGTCTTCCCTTTTCCACTGTAGGACGCTTCTCAGCTTCATACCACCAATACTGGAAGATGTCACGGTAGTCACCGACCTTTGAGATGTAATGCTTTGGCTGAGACAAGTAAGACCAGTAGACCACGCGAGTAAACGGAGCATACCAGGCTAATGCGTAATGCTTCTCAGCCATAAAGATAGAATCAAGCATCTGCAATTGACGTAACCGTTCGGCATGATCAAACGTAGTGAGTTCAATATCAATCAAGGAATCGGCAACCGTATTGCTGAAGCCGGTGATATTATTAGTGTTCTGCTCAGCTGCCATTGACGAGTGCAACTGACCAAAAGGATTGGGAAACACAATACCACTATAAGCAACGTACGCAACATCGAACTTTCGCTCATCGGTCAACTTGGTTCGCTGGGCAAAATCAACAAATCTGATCTCCATTTTGATACCGACATCTTTCAGTTTCTGTTGAACCGGCTCCATAATGTGTTCGCTGCCTTTAAGAAGGGGCAACTCGAATACAAACGGTTTTCCGGTCTTCTCATTTACGAGAATTCCTTCCGAGTTGTGTTTTGTATAACCCGCCTCTTTCAAAAGCCCAATCGCTTTTTCCGGATTATATCGATACTTGGGATTGTTCGGATTCTCATACGGAGAATTCGAGAAATAGGAGTCAGAGATATGATACTCGTTGTGCATGATTTTTTCAATGAGTTCCTGGCGAGGGATCAAAAGGATCAATGCCTCACGCACGAGAGGATCGTCAAATGGAGCACGACGCGTGTTAAACGCCCACCCCTGCAGCCCTTGAGGATTATCATTGTATATCTTCCGCTTTTTCGCAATTCCTCTCTCAAATTCATCCCCATTGAACTTGTCCTTCCACCATTGCGCTCTGTTGACCGCATAAAAATCAAGTTCTCCCGCAAGGAATCGCTGTACTTGAAGGCCGTAATCGGCAATCTTTACAAGCTTGATCCTATCGAAGTTGTATTGACCGTGAGCGAGGGGGGCATCTTTACGCCACCAGTCGCTAATCCGGGTTAGGGTGAGGGTTGACTGGGTCTTTACGTCTTCCCTCAAGACCGTATATGGGCCGCTGCCGAGCGGCGTGTCGTACTTGTACTTCTTGATAAACTCCTCACCACTCATGTCACCTATAATGTGTGCTGGCAGAATTACTCTCCCGCCGAAATACAACATGTTCTTCCAGTTTTTTTCCTTAGACCTGACGGAAAAAACGTAGGTGCTGATCTTCTGCGGTGAATCGTATTTCCCGCCGAACCACTGAACAGTAAACGGATCGCGTGTCCCTTTATCCGTGATAAGCTTATATGTCGCGAGCACATCATCCGTGGTAACCGGATAACCATCTGAAAAACGTGCCTGAGGGTTCAGACGAAAGAAATACGTCTGTCCATCCTCACTAACTTTCCAATGAGTTGCCAATATGGGTATGAATTCAAGTGTCAGAGGGTTAAGGTCAATTAGCGGCTCATATATGAGATTTTCCAGGAGCGCAATGGTCGTGGTGTTGGCATCCTCGCCTATGGGACGAATAACGGCTGGGTAGTCAATGATTGCTGAGACAAGCATACCACCCTTTCTTGCTGAGGGATCGGCTATATAATTCCGATAGGTCTCTTCATTGATTGTACCTGTCTGCCAACCCCGCGATTCTGCAATCTCTTCAAAGCCAATACCACCATCTTCGGCAGACACACTGGAATCAATCTGTGGACCATCATAGGTCTTGGGCAGTGTGACAGCCATAGACTCCGACTGATCGGTAGTGTTGTCTGCACCGTTACTGTCAGGAGTATCATCTCCTCCACATCCGGCTACTCCGACTCCAATTATCATAACAGCAAGGATTGAGTACAATCGTATAAGTGCTCCCGTCTTCATCTGTCTGTTCCGTTGTTAAGTTTGTGTTAATGATGGTACTTCTCGGCTGTCTGGCCAAAGCGCTTCCCCCACAATAGGAGTATACGAACTAACCTGACAGAACGGTGCGTAATATAACCGCCTTGATGATTGTGGAAAAGCAAAGAGAGGCGTTTTTTCTCATCAACGGTTATTGTAGTTTCGAGCTTGAATTCCGCTTTATCACTTTCCCTACACGCCCGAACTCTGAGGTGTTACAATCCAGACGCGTGCATGACTTCTTACTGAATAGGATCGCACCGATGGTGCTTTGACGTATAGGGCTATCCTCTACCCCATGCTCCCCTATGGCTATCAACCGAGCGTCGCTACGCGACTTGAACAACATTGGGATGACAGGAACACCACCCGCTCACATCGACTGCGTAGCAGTTCTCCATAACTCATAGCCTCGGGCGGGAGCCCGAGGGCATATCTTCTACATATTGTACGCTAAAATCATAAGTTTAAAATGCCATCACACGTTGCAAGGGGGAGGGATGCCTTTCCCTTCTTATGTTTGTCCATGCACATTTTTTTCTCGGATGCTCATCTTGGTTTCGGTTCCCGTGAGGACTCACGCGAGCGTGAACGACATATTCTCCGCTTTCTTGAACATGTCGGTACGCTGAACCCGGAATCACTCTGGATCGTCGGTGATCTCTTCGACTACTGGTTCGAGTATCGCACAGTTATTCCCAAAGAATTTGTCCGAACTATCGGCGCTATAGCGGCCCTGGCTGATGCCAACATTCCGGTTGAGTATGTGATCGGTAATCATGATTTCGGTCACAAGAACTTCTTTGAATCGGAACTCGGCGTAAAGGTTCATCGTGATGACGTTGAACGAGAACTTGCCGGACATCGTGTTTTGATATCTCATGGCGACGGGAAAGCATTGAACGACATGGGATACCTTATCCTGAAAAAGATCCTCCGTGCACGCACATCCAATGCTCTGTGGCGATGGCTTCACCCTGATATCGGTATAGGAGTTGCCGCAAGAGCCTCGCGCAAGAGTCGTGATCATACGACAAAAAAACATTATGGCGGTGAACGCCCCGGCGAAGCCGATGGCCTTCAGGTATTTGCACAAAAGAAGATTGAGAAGGAGGGATTTGATCTTGTGATAATGGGACACAACCACCGAGCGGCAGTTGTTGAGTTCGATGGCGGAACATGTGTCAATCTGGGGAACTGGATGGGAAAGGAACGGACGTATCTGGAGGTGGGAGAGGAAAAAGTTGAGTTGCGTAAATGGAGAAGCATTGGTGAGCCGTGAGCTGTCAGCTTTTCAAAGTTCGGATTAGTGACGTAAGCATACGCTTAACCTCCTGTAGGTTCTGCTCCAGGAGTTGATGATCGGCAGATGTGATAAATCCGACATCTTTAGCAAAGATCAGCAGGTACTCCAGTTCACATGCTGAACCGATAGCAACGTATAGAAAGCGAGAAAAATCTGCATCTCCACCATGTCGACGTCCTTCGGCAATATTTGTTGGATATTGACAGACACGCACGTCGCATTTGAGAAGTCAAGCCATACATCTCTTCTTTGGGAAACTGTTTGACCTACCCATACATTTGCAACGCCAGTGCATGCGATTTCTGCCAAACACTTAAAAGTCGGAAGTCCTGCACCTTATCATTACACTAAACCACACAACATTGCTCATTGCTGACGGCTGATAGCTTCTTTCCTCACGGCCCAAGTCGCTGTATAATCCACTCTTCTCCCTCTCTCCGATACTGCAATCTGTCGTGCAATCGATTCTCACGTCCTTGCCAGAACTCAATAACTTCCGGCAGCAAACGATATCCTCCCCAATTCTCCGGACGGGGGATGCCATCACTTCCACTCAAGCTCCTCTCCACCTCGGCAACACGCTCCTGCAAAACCTGCCGACTTTCGATCACCTGACTCTGTGGCGAAGCAACTGCACTGATCTTGCTCCCATGAGGACGGCTGGCGAAATAACTATCTGATTCATGTGATGCAATCTGCTCGACTCTCCCCTCAATTCGCACCTGCCTATTCTGTGATCGCCACCAGAAGACAAGAGCAGCATGAGGGTTCTCTTCCAACTCCCTCCCTTTGTGACTATTGTAATTGGTGAAGAAGAGAAAGCCATCATCGACTCCTTTCAAAAGAACTATACGAGCAGAAGGTATTCCTCGCCTTGAAGCCGTTGCAAGGGTCATTGCGATAACATCTTCTCCTTCGCTCTTTTCAGCCTCGGCAAACCATTGCTGGAATTGGTCAAAAGGATTTTCTGCCAGACTCGACTCATCAAGTCCTGTATTAACGTATTCACATCGAATATCAGCAATCGATTCGCCCATTGTTCTTCAGCCTTTGTAGTTATAGACTGCACCAGACAGCAAAGTACAATCTACACAGACGATATAGCACATCGAGAGGTGGCCAGTCTGGTCAATTGCCCATCTTTTCTCCTCCGGCAATCGCCCCTTCAAAAACCGAGCTCATGATGATGAGGTGATGATATGCCCTCGGGCTCCCGCCCGAGGCTATGAACCGAGGACTGCTACGCAGTCGATGTGAGCGAGTGGTGTGCCTGCTCATTCCTGTATGTGTCCAAGTCGCTCCATAGATTGCCCCATAAGGATTTTCGTCTCCATGTAAGGATTTGTAAGGATTTCCGTCTTCATGTAACTTTTTCTTCTATTTCCCTGTTTTGATAAAAGAATCTTTGTTTTCACAATTATAAATTATAAAGGAAAATGCTATGAAATTCGGGTTCTTAATACCACTTCTCGCAATAAGCACATTAATGCTTATTCCTCGGGAAAAATCGCATGCCCTCTTTTCGGAATATCTGTTTGAGCAGACTACAGGCAGTGCAAATGATATGACCGGCTCCTCCCTCGCAATTGGAGCTAATGTTGATGATGGTACAGCTGGCTCGTTCGACATCGGTTTTCCATTCGATTTCGATGATTCTATCTACACAACCTTTACTGTCAGCACCAATGGTTGGATGAAACTTGGCCTTCATACGTTCAGTTCCAACTACATAAATGATTTCTCTTCTTTCGTACAATTCCCGGTTATCACTGCTTTTTGGGATGATCTTCGCACATACCCTGGTGATGGCTATATCCGCTATCAAACTGAGGGATCACCGGGATCGCGTGTGTTGACGGTTGAATGGCGCGTACGCTATTGGTCTAGTGCGGCCACTGCCTCTGGGCCATGGGTGTATCAGGTTCGACTTTATGAAGGGACAAATGTTATCGAGTTCTTCTATATCGACATGCCATCGAACTATAACACGACGGCAACGATAGGAATGGCAAGTAGTACGACAAATTGGATGAGCGTTGTACCAGGCTCTCCCCGAGCCACAGCAAGCACAACTGTCCAGCGCCATAACATCAATATCAATGTTACACCGATTACTGCCGGGACACTCTATCGATTCCGTCGTGTACTGGATGACCTTGCATGTGACTCGGTCTGGTTCGATGCTGGAAACTCCGCAAACAGTTACCTGGAGAACTCGGCCGCAACTGTATCAGCACGATTGATAAACCTGGGTGCAAACCCAAAAAACAACATCCCATTCCAGTTCGATGTCTATGACAATAAACAGACCCTGGTTTATTCTTCAGAGCAAGCCATAGTCTCTCCAGGCAACAGATTTGGAACCGCAACACATACGTTCAATGCTATTCCAGGGACAATCAATGATGTTTCAGGTATCTATGAAGTTTATGCCTATCCTACTAATCCGGTAGATGAAGATTACAAAAACGATACGTGTAAGCTTAGCTACTTCATTCTGGGACAGAACGACATCATTGCGTTCCGGATTCTCTCACCATTTGAGAACGTTCCAC
>JAGWAZ010000111.1:5981-6872 GCA_021296135.1 Chlorobiota bacterium
GGTTTACAGGAGCAGAACAACGTACCGGTCGAATATGCCATCTTCCGTCAGGGTGAGACAACACCGATCTTCGAGTCGAACTCAGTGCTCCCGGGCCAGTTTCCATCAGCGACGTTCCGCGATTACAGAATGCCTTCCTGGTCAGCGAACGAGCCGGGAACCTACTGCATCCGGATCTGGTCGAACCTGGAGGACGATGAGAATCGTGGCAACGACTCGATTCCGGTTTCCAGAGAGTTCTGCTTTACAGTAGCTTATGAGATAGAATTGGCAGCGCTGAATGGTGGTACCACACAGCAAAATCCTGTCTATCCAATTGGACGTCCGATTGTAATGGATGAACTATTTGAAAACAATGGTTTGACAGATGCTACCAATTCACAGGCAACCATGTATGTCTACGATCCGAGTGGAGAAGAAGTCTACAAAGAGTCGGTTCAGGTACAGGATATTACAGCTGATGGTGGTAGAACACTTCAGCAATTTCCTGACTTTACACCACCACTTGCCAGCGGTCCGGGCAGATATTGTGTCGGAGTAAGTATTTCACATCCTGATGATCTAGTCGGTTCAAACGATTCAACCTCATTCTGCTTCAATGTGCTTTCACCGTTAAGCGGACAGATCCTCGTTGGTTTGGGTGAGCGTTTCGAGACGATCGAAGAGGCACGCGATTCTCTTTTCCATCTCGGAGTCTCGGGTGATGTGGAGCTTATGCTGATTGACGATACGTATACTGTAATCTCGAAAAAGGATGGACCGGATGAGCCAGCGATTGACTTTCGTGGGACGATTGTGGGTGCAGGAGAGGATGCCCGGATCACATGGAAGCCACATCCGAACAAGCAACAGGTGAAGATCCACTTGCAGTCGCCATCGGGTATAGGAATG
>JAGWAZ010000021.1:0-24986 GCA_021296135.1 Chlorobiota bacterium
CGAAGTGGGATAATGCCCCTTCGTTTCCTCTCAAACGGATCACAACAGGGGACTGGCTTTATTGGGCTGTGGGGATGCACAACCACACCGTTGAGCTTCGATGAGCAAGAGGAGCTACCCTTTTCAGCAACTATATTCCCGAACCCTGTGGATGGAAGCTCGGTATTGCAATTGAACTTGTCGGAAGCATCGGAAGTTCTTCTTACGCTGTATGATCCGGTTGGGAGAGAAGTTGGTACAATGGAGAAGAGAGTCTCGGCCGGGAAACCGGTCATCAGACTTAATTCTATTCTGGCTGGAAAACCAAGCGGGATATACAGACTTGAAGTGTTGACACCGTTTGGGCGACTATGGCAGAAAATCCTCCTACAGTAACATCCTGATAGTCATGATGTGTCGACGTAGCCACGTAACTTTCGTCCCATTGCAAACATTTGTTCTCTATTTTACACTGGCTTTCGCAATTTCTGTCACCTCAACGAAACTCGGTGCCTTTCACTCCAAAGCGGACGATTGGCTGTAGGTCCGTTGTAGAGATTGGTTGTTAATTCATAGATGCCGTCAGGCATTGGCAGCCATCCGACTGAAGAAGGTGTTCTTGATAATTGATCGTTGAGGGGATTGACGAAATACCCTGAGCTGACGTCAACCTACATTGGAAACAGGCATAACAATGCCTTGAGGGGAAGCATTATGGTATGGGAAGCACGCATGGTAATGCCTCCAACAAAATTGGAAAGAACAATTGGAGACTATAATAATATGGCTTTCCAGTAGCATTTATACACAATTGCCATACCATAAAAAATCTGCGAGGCAATAGCCTTTTATCATCAAAAGTGCAGAAAATTGCGCTAAAACAGTTAAAACTACAGATCAGGAGCTCAAGGGGGAGACCTGAAGCGCCCTACTTTTTCATCTCCATCACACAGTACCAAGCCCATCGGCGCAGAGGTGGAATAAGGGCCATCACTGCTCGATCAATCCCTTCGGTCAGAGCATAAAGTGGTTTGAAGAAAGGGGTATTTCGCAACGGTACGATCCCGAGCGAAGTCAGATGAAAGTAATGTACTCGGACATCGCTGAAGTAATTCTCTGCGGTATGCAAATCCTGACGAAGAAGAGGGTGTTCGTCGGGAGTACGCAGATGTGGTGTACGATTGCGAAAACGATTGATTAAGGGGTTATGTCCAAGGGGTTCATGCAAAACGGCCCGGCCGCCAGAGCGGAGGACGCGAGCGACCTCGGCATAGCCTTTTTCAAGATCGAGATGGTGAAGGATGCCGATTCCACAGACCAAATCAAAGGACCTGTCCGGGAACGCCAGTTCTTCAGCATTCATCACATGATAAGAGACTCGATCGGTTGCTCCGGCCTGCTCGGCCAGGAAATGCGACTCTTTAATAGCAACTTGTGAGATGTCGATTCCGGTAACCTTTGCTCCCTTTTTTGCAAGCTCAAGTCCATCACTGTTAACGCTACAGCCATACTCAAGGATATCCCTCCCCTCAACATCACTGAAAACCAGACGATGATAGCAAACGTATGATCGCTTCGCTACACTGTAGAACTTGCCAACCTCTGATTCACGTAGATTTGTTGAGTGGGAATGATCGTGTAACTCTGCTTCACGGGCTAACCGCTCATGTATCGTACTCTGGCTCCCATGTACAGACTCTGTATGTTCTTGTGTTTGTCCCATCAGGAAGCATCCTCACCAAATAACGATATAAACCGAAAGGTCCCGCCGTCGAACAATCCTTTATCGCTTAACTTCAAACTCGGAATAACCAGCAAAGCCATAAACGAAAGGGTCATGTAAGGTGCTGTCAGTGTGGTACCGAGCTTTTCCTTCACGTTACTATCGAGACGTGAGTAGGATGACGCCACTGAATAAGCATCCTTGTCGCTCATCAGTCCGGCAACAGGTAACGGGAGTGCATCTTCGTACTCTCTTGCCACCATCGACAGACCTCCTCGTGCTTTCATTACCAGATTGATGGCCCGACACAACTCCTCATCCGAGGCACCCACAGCTACAATATTGTGTGAATCGTGTGCTACTGACGATGCGATTGCACCACGCTGAAATCCAAAACCATTGATAAAAGCGATAGCCGGCCGCGCATGTTGATACCGGTTGACAACTGCTATTTTCAGTAGATCAGCCTCGATATCGGCAAGGACCTCACCATTCTCTACAAGTACCTTTCCCTCTCGTTCCTCAGTAACGATCTGCCCGTTTATCGCTCCGATGACGTTCAGTCTGCTGCCTTCACCCTCAAACGGAACTCGCAGTTCATCAATATCGACTATTCGCGGAGTAAAGTTGTTTACAATCTCGATTGGCCGGCTTTCGATCAACGTCTTTCCATGTTCAGCAACAATCTGCCCATCAATCCGGGTCCGGATCACTTGCATCGACTCAAGGTCCCGGACCTCGATACAATCTGCAGGATCGCCCGGGCGAAGCAAGCCAACGTTCAGCCCATAATGTTCGACTGGGTGAACCGACGCTGTCCGCAGCACTGTCATCAGATCGTGTCCTTGCGCAAGGGCGCGACGCACAAGCCCATCGATATGACTTTCAACAAGATCATCCGGATGCTTGTCATCGCTGCAAAACATGCAGCTATCAGGATATTCGGAGATCAGACGATGGAGTGCCTCGAAATTTTTGGCGGCTGATCCTTCGCGAATGAGAAGTTTCATTCCCAACTCAAGCTTCTCTTTCCCCTCTTCGTACTCAAAGGACTCATGATCGGTAGTAATGCCGGCACTAACATACTTTTTCAGTCCTTCCCCCCGCAAACCGGGTGCATGACCATCAATGAGCTTACCAAGCTGGTGGGCGATCCGGATTTTTGCCAGCACCTCAGGGTCATCATGAATTACTCCCGGATAATTCATCATCTCACTGAGATAACGAATCCGTTCGTCCAGAAGCAATTCCTCAACTTCAGCTGGATCGAGTACTGCTCCCGATGTCTCAAAACCGGTTGCGGGCACGCATGAAGGGGCGCCGAAAGCAAACTTGAAGGGAGTTTTTTCTCCGCACTCAATCATATAACGCACGCCTTCTATTCCGAGAACGTTTGCGATTTCATGAGGATCGCTCACCGTTGCAACCGTGCCATGAACTACAGCTATCCGAGCAAACTCCGAGGGAGCAAGCATCGAGCTCTCGACATGAACATGGGCGTCAACAAAGCCCGGGAGGATATAAGGTTCTCCCTCTCTCTCCTCCCGTGATTCTTCAAGGATCTCCGTGATGTATTCGTTCTCGAAACGGACGGTTCCAAGATAGATGCGTTCATTCACTACATCTATAATATGTCCGGATACGCTCTTCACCATAACCTATAGTAGAGAAGGAAGTGGATCGTAGAGCTTGGATCATCTTTCATTGGTGAAATAATGATCTCCAACTCTTGACTCCCGATTCTTCGACTCACAACACTATACTCAACTCAATCCTGTCGTCCGAAACTGCTTAATATGGTTTTGTATTCATCTTTGTCACCTTCCAATTTTCCTGACATACTGGAGCAGAGGATAACGAACCCGTACTTTTCGTCATCATTGCCGGCAACTATAGATGTCAACATTCCCTGACGCCATCCTCCGCCTTGTTTGTACGCATAAACAAGAAGCGGCAAGCTATCGCCATCTATTGTTATCTCTTCGCTTCGCATCGCCACATATCCGTCCCTTTCCGACGCCTCCCTGAAATTCAGATCGGCAAACATGTTGTTGTCGGCCTCGGGGGGTATATCACGCATAACAATGGTGACTGTCGGAGCCGTCGGATCCCTCTCCCCCTGCCACATAACAATTGAAGCACCACCGATATTCTCCTCGGAGTTCCACCCGTCCGGTATTACAACTGAGAATCCGTCATCATGCACATAGTAGCCGGGAGGCTTCTTCTCTGAACAGGCAACAAAAGCTCCCGCCAGCATCACCACTATACTCCCCAGCAAAACCGTAAGGACTGATGACTGAATATCATCTTTCAATTTCATAGGCAGATTTGGTTGATAAGGCATGCGCCGTGCGTCCTTGCATCATTTCGCAATTGGAACTTGTCAATCGTCACTCCTCGCTTCTGCCTCCAAGATGTTCTGCAAGAAATCTTTCAGCTGCACCATAGAACTTCATGCGGTTTTCCGGTTTTGCAAAACCATGTCCTTCATCGGGGAAAAGCATATACTCGTGTGGGATGCCTTTTTCCTTCATGGCAGCGACAATCTGTTCGGACTCGGCCTGCTTTACTCGCGGATCGTTTGCTCCATGTGCAATTAACATCGGGATACTGATGTTATCGACCCTGAAAAGCGGGGAACGGGATTTTAGGAACTCTTCCTCCGTCTCAGGATTGCCAACACGCTCATGCATTTGCTTGAGCAGCGGACGCCAATAAGGAGGGATTGTATTGATAAACGTGACAAGGTTGCTTGGACCGACGAGCGCAACTGCACAAGTAAAGAGATCAGGCGTAAACGTTGCTCCGACCAGAGAAGCATAGCCCCCGTATGATCCACCATAAATGGCGACTCTGTGGGGACCAGCATATCCCTGCTCAAGAGCCCAGTTGACCGCATCGACCAGATCATCGTGCATTTTTCCCCCCCACTCCTTGCCCGCAGCGTTAACAAAGTCCTTGCCATAACCAGTTGAACCGCGATAGTTCACGCCCATACAGATATAACCACGATTGGCAAACCATTGAGGCTCGGCGCTGTAACCCCAGGTATCTCGTGTCCAGGGGCCACCATGCACATTCAATACCATTGGCAACCCTGTCCGATCCTTACCTGTTGGGAAAGTCAAATATCCATGAATGGTCATGCCGTCTCTTGCAGTAAAGGAAAACGGCTCCATCTGAGCAAGCTGATAGTTATCAAGCTCGGGTCGAGCGCTGAAAAGATGCGTTGCCTCTTTTGATGAACGATCGTAGAGATAATACTGTTCGGAAGACTCGGCATCATCGTGAAGCACAATCCAGGAATTCTCATCATCGCTTCGCGAAATAATGGTTGAATCTCCGTTCCCAAGAGTCTTGATACGATCAATATCCCCGCGTAGTGTTTCATCCAATACAACCCATTGACTCCGATCGCGCAGAATCTCAACAAGCTGTGGTTTGTTTGTTTCTCGACTCAGGTAGACCTGATGTACATCATAGATTGGGTCCTCAACAATTACGTCCACATCACCTGTCTCCAGACTGATCTTCACTAGACGAGCCGCGTTGGCATCTCTGGAATCGGTTGCATAGAGTTCTGTTCCATCAAGACTGAAGCCAACGGGCCCGCTCGACGTTGTATCATCCAGATCCCACGTCAGGAACGTCTCCCATGGATCATCCCCATTTCTGCACAACAAAAGATCCCAGCCCCCTTCCTGATTGGCCCCCATTATCCCACGCACCTGCATCATCTCATCGGCTATCCATCCAATTCCATTACCTGGATTCTCGGCAACCTTCTGCAGTTCTCCACTTGACAAGGTGAGGCGGTAGACATCCATCAACTCAGGATTGTCCTTGTTCATCGATATCAGAATAGTATCAGGGGATCTATGGCTGCTCTTGATGGGATGGACTTGTACGTTCTCAAACGGAGTATAGTTCTTTGTCTTACCGGTCTCAAGATCGACTGAATAGAGATGCCAGTTTTCATCCCCTTCTCTATCCTGAATATAGAGGACATGGCGATTGTCGCGACCCCAGAACCAACCCCGGATTCCGCGATCGGTATCGTTGGTTACCGGTCGAGCATCGGAGAACTCAGCACCAACCGGGTTTACCCAGACATTGAGAACTCCGTTCACTGGAGCAAGCCATCCAAGCTTTGTGCCATCTGGTGAAATCTGTGGGGAGGTTCTGTCTGGATTTCCAAAAAGGATGTTTCTGGGAATAAGACGAACTTCCGTTTCTATCATGCTCATAAGTAAACAGGTAATGATCGGTGTATACAAGAGTGCAATACTATCACAATGCAAGAAGCAAAACCGAGTACAGCACTTTAAGCCTTCCGTCCAAGAAAAGTAAAGGTAGAAAAGCATAAGAGAGTATCCAATCACCATCTCCTCTGCTTTCGGCTTGGAACAACTCAGCTGGGGGTCAAGTCTGTATCTTGCTCTTTGAATATACATCGGTAGGCTTGAATTTTACCTTTGGCAGAGTCGTAACTTCTGATATGTTACGTTTCAGGAGTATGATTGTCATTGGCCGGCAGGAAAAATTAAGTTGTCACAGCCTGCTTTGACATTGATAGTTGTCAGGCAAAGAGATTCTCGCCTCTATAAACTCAACGAACTCTAATTTATGTGTGGAATAGTTGGATACATAGGAGAACGGGAAGCGTCGTCGATTCTCCTAAACGGCCTAAAACATCTGGAATACCGAGGATATGACTCGGCTGGCGTTGCGGTTATCAACAGTGAACTCACCGTCAAGAAGAAAGCCGGTAAAGTCAGTGGTCTCGACATATTGCTGCAGACCGATCCGGTAATAGGCAAAGTAGGGATTGGTCACACACGGTGGGCAACACATGGTGCACCTACTGACCTCAATGCTCATCCACATACCGACAGTGATAATAATATCGCTCTGATTCACAACGGAATCATCGAAAACTATGCTGCTCTGAAAAAGAAGCTCGCAGCCGACGGTTGTTCGTTCAAAAGTGAAACCGATACCGAGGTTCTGGTCGTGTTGATCCGTGCCTTCTATGATGAGTTTGGCAACATGGCAAAGGCTTTCCGCTATGCTTTGAAGCAAGTTGTCGGAGCCTATGGCATAGCAATGGTCAGCACGTTTGATCCGGACAGACTTTTTGTGGCGCGCAACGGTTCTCCTTTGGCTATCGGCATCGGTGATAGAGAGTTTATTGTTGCTTCAGATGCATCAGCAATCGTGCAACATACGCGGCAAGTTGTCTATCTGGATGATGGGGAGATGGCAGTAATCGAGCGGGATCGCTATGTGACCAAAAGGATTGATGATGACACACCTGTAGACAAGGAAGTGGAAGAGGTGGTCTTTGACCTCGCCGAGATCGAGAAAGGCGGGTATAATCACTTTATGCTCAAGGAAATCTTTGAGCAACCGGAGGCGATTCGAAACGCCATGCGTGGTCGTCTTGACCTGGAAGCAAGCACCGTCCGACTCGGCGGTCTCATGAACGTCATAGACCGCCTGCGAGATGCAAAACGGCTCATTATTATCGCATGTGGCACCTCGTTTCATGCCGGTCTTGTCGGGGAATACCTCATTGAAGGTCTTGCCGGAATTCCAGTCGAAGTAGAGTACGCGAGTGAGTTCCGCTACCGGGATCCGATTATTACCAAAGAGGATATCGTCATCGCAATCAGTCAGTCGGGAGAGACGATCGATACTCTCGCAGCACTACGAGAAGCACGAAATCGCGGCGCAATGACCCTTGGAATCGTTAACGTTGTCAGTTCCTCAATTGCTCGACAGACCGATGCCGGTGTGTATTCTCACGCAGGACCAGAAATCGGCGTTGCCTCCACAAAGGCCTTCACCTCGCAACTTATGGTACTTGCTTTGATGGCAGTAAAGCTCGCCCGCATGAAACGGATGAGTGCCTCCGAAGGTCGGACAATACTGAAAGCCTTGCACGAGCTTCCTGAAAAGGTTGAGTATACACTCTCGCGCCATGAGCAGGTCAAGGAAATTTCTCGTGCCTATGCGGAGGTGCCTAATTTTCTGTACCTGGGGCGAGGCTATAACTATCCGGTCGCACTTGAGGGAGCCTTAAAGCTAAAGGAGATCAGCTATATCCATGCCGAAGGTTATCCGGCAGCAGAGATGAAGCACGGGCCGATTGCTCTGATAGATAAGAACATGCCGGTTGTTTTTATCGCTCCGCAGGATGCAGTCTATGACAAAGTTATCTCCAACATTGAGGAAGTGCGGGCGCGTAACGGACGTGTGATTGCCATAGCAAACGAAGGGAATCGGCAGATAGAACCATTGGCCGAACATGTGATTTACGTACCGGAGACCCTTCCATTCCTCTCGCCGATTATCAATGTTCTGCCGTTGCAGTTGCTCAGTTATTATGTGGCAGTCGATCGAGGGTGCAACGTTGATCAACCGAGGAACCTGGCGAAGTCGGTAACGGTCGAGTAGAGAGTCCAAGAGTAGAGAGTTTAAGAGTCAAGGGTAG
The DNA here is from genome assembly GCA_021296135.1 of Chlorobiota bacterium. GTDB lineage: Bacteria > Bacteroidota > Ignavibacteria > OLB7 > OLB7 > JAGWAZ01. The sequence continues at coordinate 8,202 of JAGWAZ010000021.1, forward strand.
GAATATTCTACGGTCTCCTCCGACCCCTCAACGTGGGAGATGATAATCTGAACCATTTCACACTTCTAACTTCCTTTAATTTCTAACTCCTAATCTATTATCTGCGAACATACCAGGACGTTCGTATCTTCTTTTTTCCTATTTCTTTACCATTCGACGAAGTAACGATGAAAAAACGACAGATTGGAAGAATGGAACTTGAAGTGGATGAAGTCGGCTATGGTGCAATGCATTTATCAATCGATAGTGAGAAAAGCCCGGAGTTGGGTAGAGCATCCGATTGACTCAAAAAACGTGCCTTATGATAACTTCAACGTCTCTACTTGATAGGGGAGACTCCAATCTCGAGGATTACAGAACATCGACTCTATGGCAAAACCATTACAGATTGCGCTGGTGCACCCAGAAAATGCCGATAATGTTCGAGTGTGGTCAGGGACACCTTTTTTCATGAAACGTGCTGTTGAGAAGCACTTGGGTCGAGTCGTTGATCTAAGTCCTGCTCCAGTCAATACCTTGAAATGGAAGATTCTTTCGAAAGGGACCTCACTTCTCATTAGAAAGAAAGCTCCATACGATCACTTGAGGGCATATTCGCGGGAGTTAGCCAAGTACTTCCGTCCTCTTCTGTTGAAAAGACTGTATGATCTCATAGTTGCTCCCGGAGCACGAGAATCGATTGCTTTGCTCGATACAGACATTCCTATCATTACATACTCAGATGCTACCTGGGATGCCGTTGTTGATTACTATTCAGTCTATTCAAATTTGCTCGCAAAAGCGAGAATAGATGGTGAATATCTGGAGCAGAGTGCCATAGATAAGTCAGCACTTTTTCTCTACTCATCGGATTGGGCTGCTGATTCGGCGCGCAATCATTATCATGCCGATCCTGCTAAGGTGCATACCTTCTATCTTGGAGCAAACCTGATGAATCCACCAACCCGTGAAGAAGTTCTCCCTCGAAAACTTGGAAAAAGAATTCGACTTCTCCTTGTCGGAGTTGACTGGGAAATCAAGGGGGGAGCAATTGTCTTGCAGGTCTTAAAGGGCCTGATCGATCGCGGTTGCGATGCACGCCTTACAGTCGTTGGCTTTACTGCCCCGCGAGGTGTAGAGCATCCTCAGATGGAGGTCATCCCTTTCCTTAACAAGCAAATTCCTGAAGAGCGGAAACGGTTTGAGAGAGCCTGGCGTGACGCAGATTTCTTTATACTCCCATCGCGATTTGAGGCCGCGGGTCTTGTCTTCTGTGAAGCAAGCGCTTATGCCTTGCCAATACTGGCTGCACGGACCGGTGGGATTCCTTCAATAGTGAAGGAAGGGAAAAATGGGTTTACTATTCCGCATGATGAAGAACCTGAAGGATATATCGAAAAGATTATCTGGTTTGTTGAACATCCTGATCAGTATGCCCAACTCAGTCTCTCTGCGCGCATTGAGTACGAGAACCGTCTGAACTGGGATACGTGGGGAACCAGGTTAGCTGAGGTGGTCTCAGAAAGATTCCCTGAATTTAGAGAACGGATTGAATACCACAGAGATCAGGCGTTATCCCTCACCTGAAAAAGGGCTCATCGCTTGGACGCTTGCCTTGATAATCGAATCCTGAAGTTTCCTGATGTCGATTGGTTTGGATCGTTGACCAATACTCTCGATGGCTTCCAGCAGTTTCCCAATCACGCGTTCTTCCTCAATCTTGCCACCATCAAACAACGCGCTGCTCAGAAGCAAAATATGAGGACGCACAACAGGTGTCATCAACACCTGAGTCGGTAAGCCTTCAACTTCCATCATCCATACCAGACATTGGCGGCCATCTTCAAGAGTGATAGGTTCACGATAGATTTTATACTCTTGGTCAATTGCCGATCCCAGATGGGCAGTCTCATATAACTGATGAGCCGCTAACAGCTCTAAATCCTTGAGACCAGCAAGTCATCTTTATAGAAATTTGAGATCGGTAACGTTCCGATCTGCAGAAACAGACTGTCAACAAGAAAGGCCAATGGGTCGCAGGCTGCTCCACTTTTTGCATTGTGAATTTCTTCTCCCTTGATCAACAATGTGCAGTCTACATCTTTGGCGTTGAAGACCATCGGCTGACCCTCAGGGACGGTAAAGCCGACTGTGCTCAGGATAACAGATTCGGAGTTTTGCACCGGCTTTTGAGTTGAACATTGTTCAAACAGAAGCAAGCAACAAGTGGACAAGAGAAAAAACTTAAAGCTTTTCATGGTAGTGCTTGATGCATAGTTGGAGACTGCATGCCGCAAATAAAGAAACTGATAGCGAATTGCACGAAGAAGTATCAAGTTTGGATGATCAAGACCGTTTTGGTTCAAAAACTCCTAACTTCTGCATCATAATGAACTCTTCCGGGTTTCACTATCATATGGTTATTCTGTTAGGCTTGTGTGTTGTCACTTTCCTGCTCGCAGCATGTCAGACGGCGGAGCAAAGGATGATGGAAAACGAAGACCTATCGCCGGTGAACGTCGATGCTGAGATATTGACGATAGGTTTCTATAACGTAGAGAATCTGTTTGATCCGATAGATGACCCTAAAACTGCCGACGATGACTTCATGCCAACCGGAAAAATGAAATGGACCTCAGAACGGTTTGATACGAAACTTGAGAATCTCGCTCGGGCAATTCGATTGATAAATGACAATAATGGACCGGACATTCTTGGTCTGTGCGAAGTAGAAAACCGCTTCGTTCTTGAGCGTCTCACGAATGAATTCCTTCCTGAAGGGATATATGGAATTGTTCACACCGACTCTCCGGATGGTCGCGGAATCGATGTAGCGCTCATCTATCGCAAGTCAATGATGCTTTACAAGGGGATGAAGCTTCATAAGGTTCCGCTTCCCTCTGTAGAGCGACCAACTCGGGGTATACTTGAGGTCACTTTGGAAAAAGGAGGGAAGTTCCTGACTGTTCTGGTCAACCATTGGCCGTCAAGAAGTGGGGGAAAGGTGCAGACTGAGCCAAAGAGGGTGATTGCCGCAACAACTGCCGCTTCTGTGATCGACTCTCTTACCTCTCACAATCCCAACGCAGATATCGTAATGATCGGGGATTTTAACGATGAGCCGTCTGATGCGTCGATTCGCGAGAGATTGAGAGGACTTGAATATCCCGATGGCCAGGAATTTGATGGACGGATGATCAACCTTGCGGTTCGACCATCGAGGGTTGATACCATTGGTTCCTATCTCTACAGGGATAGTTGGCTGGTTTTGGACCAGATTATGGTATCTCCTGGAGTACTCGATGAAAATGGGCTTATACTTCGTGATCGTGCAATGACGATTTTCCATCCGGAGTTCCTTCGTGACTATCATCCGTCACAACCGTTAAACCCACCCCGCCGGACGTTTGTCCGGGGGACGCTCTATATCGGTGGGACAAGCGATCACTTCCCCGTTTTTGCCCGATTTGGCTGGCGAGAATGATTGAGGGAGAAAATTGGACGAGTTCTGGTATGTTGGAAGCGAGAGAAGATGGTATCTCTTATGTACTATGTCACTCACCGCTCGTGAATCCTAAGAGCTTAATTGCAGTATAAACTCAAATATTCAGCCTCGCAATCACAAGATTTTTCTGTCGATTCGTTCGGCAAGCATCAAACATATATGTATGAAGTAAACATGGAGAAGATCATGATGAACATGGCACTGAAGGCATTACTTATTCTCGGTATCGCCGTCGGTTTAGCAATTCCTCTCTCGGCCCAGACCGATCAGGCTTCGGATCATAGCGCTGCCAAACTGGAACAGTTGAAGAAGATGGCCGATGCGGTCAATCTGAAGGCAATGTTAGAGGTGAAATTCCGAGAAGGGATTGCCGAGTCGATTGCTGAAAACGATACCCCTTTCAGCGATGAATTGGTCGAAGAGTTTGTGGAAAACGTGGTCGCCCGATTTGATCTGGATGAGTTTCTTGAAGAGGTGGCACTCCCCGTTCTGGATGAACACTTCACGCTCGACGAGTTTGAACTTATTGCGGATTTTATTGAAAGCGACCTTGGAAAACGTCTCGTAAGCTCGGCAATGGAGGGGAAAGAAGAAGATCTTCAGGATTTGCTTGCTAACGGAGAAGTTTCTGAGGAAGATGGAATGAAGCTTATGCAGATTGCAATTCGTCTCGGTCCAAAGAAATCGTTGCTCGAGAATGGAAAGATTGGAAAAGAGTTTGAGACTGCGGCAAAGGCATACGGTGAGGCAATAGTGCTCGATGTGATGACAGAGATGATGGAGGAAGGAGAGTTGATCGATGAAGTTGAATAACTCCCCTGGCTGCAACATTGGATAACACAACAGGAGAACTCTGTGTCAAGACGCAGAGTTCTCTGTATTTTTGGCCGTTTAATCAAAGCACATCGACAAAGAAAAACGTTCTATGCGCCAGTATCTCGATCTCATGCGCCAGATTCTTGACCATGGTCACCGGAAGGATGATCGGACTGGTACCGGTACGCTAAGCATTTTCGGCTATCAGATGCGTTTCGATCTTGCTGAGGGATTTCCGACCGTTACGACAAAGAAATTGCATTTGCGCTCGATCATTCACGAGTTACTCTGGTTTCTGAAAGGGGATACCAACATCAGATATCTGCATGAGAATAGTGTGACGATCTGGGATGAATGGGCGGATGCGGATGGAAACCTGGGGCCGGTCTACGGGGCACAATGGCGTTCATGGCCAACTGCCGATGGTGAAACCGTTGATCAGATCAGCAGAGTTGTCGAGATGATCCGCACAAATCCTGATTCAAGGCGCCTGATCGTCAGTGCCTGGAATGTGGGGGAGATCGAGAAGATGAAGCTGCCACCATGCCACGTCCTTTTTCAGTTCTACGTGGTCGATGGTCGCCTTTCCTGTCAACTCTACCAACGAAGCGCAGATGTCTTCCTCGGCGTTCCGTTCAATATCGCTTCATACGCTCTACTGACAATGATGATCGCTCAGGTGACGAGGCTTGAACCAGGAGAGTTCATTCACACCTTCGGCGATGCCCATCTTTACGTGAATCATCTGGAGCAGACAGAACTACAACTGGAGCGTGAACCATATCCCCTTCCTGTAATGAGGCTGAACCCTGAGAGAGACTCAATTTTTGATTTTACGTATGATGATTTTACGTTGGAAAACTACCAGTCACATCCCAGAATTCCCGCTCCGGTAGCAGTGTAGAAGGAGAATGCAAAATTAAAAATTAAAAAATGCTGAGAGGGCGATCTGAGTTGCATTACCGTCACCTTCCTTTTTTGAATCTTTCCCTTGTAATTTTTAACTAACACCACCATGCTTTCAATCATTGCCGCAGTAGCCAGAAACGGGGTCATTGGAAGGGAGAACGATCTTCCCTGGCGGCTTCCTGCAGATTTTATGTACTTCAAGAGAATGACTCTTGGCAAGCCGTGTGTTATGGCTCGTAAGACGTTCGAGTCTCTCGGTGGTGCGCTAAAGAACCGACCAAACATTGTGCTGACGCGCGATCAGAGTTATGAAGCTGGAGGAGCTATTGTCGTGCATTCAATAGAGGAGGCGCTGGAAGTTGCTGAAGCGCATCGTGGGGAGGGTGATGAGATGATGATTCTTGGCGGTGCAACACTTTATGAGGCAATGATTCCTTGGGTCGACAGGATGTATATCACGTTGGTTCATGAGGAGTTTCAGGGAGATACGTATTTCCCTGAGTTCAATAGGAATCAATGGGTTGAAGTCTGGCGGGAAGATCATGAGCCAGACAAGAAGAACAAGTATCCGTATAGTTTTACGTTGTTGGAGAGGAAGTTGGGTCGTGAGTCATGAGTTTAATTGTTCGGACTTGATATGATGAGATAGACCAGCTCCAATCTAAGGTCAACTATTCGACAAATCCATAAACCCTCAACTCCAGACTCTCAGACTCCTGACCCTTTAACCCCCGACTTCTACAAACTCAGATATTTACAATACCAGGTTGCCCCTTGACGTTGATTACGCTATGTTTGCATTGCCTTTCAGGGGAAGTATGGAGGGTGTAGCTCAGTAGGTTAGAGCGCCAGGTTGTGGCCCTGGAGGTCGTGGGTTCAAATCCCATCACTCTCCCTTGAATCGTAGCGCATCCTGAACGGATCGGAATCGCGTTTTCTTTATAGTGATCGATCGGAGATACAGGAAAATCTTTCAAACTTCTGACTTCAAGTTCCAATGACTCGCGCTCGATTTGCTCCGTCTCCGACCGGAATGCTTCATATCGGTGCTCTGCGCACAGCTCTCTATAACTTCCTGTTTGTCCGCCATACCGGTGGGAAGCTCATTCTTCGTATTGAGGATACTGACCGCACCAGATTTGTAGAAGGGGCTGAGAAAGATTTTATCCAGATGTGTAGGTGGGCCGGAATTGAGTTTGATGAGGGACCGGACATCGGCGGAGATGTTGGCCCATACAGGCAGTCAGAGCGGACAGAGATATACCGTAAACATGCTGAGATGTTGATCGAAAGAGAGACTGCCTACTACGCTTTCGATACGTCTGAAGAGCTTGATGCGATGCGCGAGCGACAGCAGAAGGCCGGTATCGTACCGAAGTATGATCGCAGTTCGATGCGCAATCAGTTCACGCTCGGTGATGAGGAAACAAGGAGGTTGCTCGATGGTGGGGTGGAGCATACAATCCGCCTCTTTGTACCGTTGACGGGTGAGACCCGAACACATGATCTTGTCCGGAGTGAAAGCCTTTTTGCCAATCGCCTGATCGACGATCAGATTCTACTGAAGTCAGATGGGTTCCCGACCTATCATCTTGCCAATATCGTCGACGATCATCTGATGGGCATTACGCACGTTATCCGTGGCGAAGAGTGGCTACCATCTTTGCCAAAGCATATCATCATGTACCAGGCCTTTGGATGGGAACCACCAGAGTTTGCCCATTTACCACTGATTCTGAACAAGGAGAGAAAGAAGTTCTCAAAGAGAGATGGCGACGTATCCGTTGAAGATTTTGTCGTTAAGGGCTATCTGCCTGAAGCACTTGTGAATTTTATCGCGTTGCTCGGATGGAACCCAACAGCCGATCGTGAAATCTATTCGTTTCACGAAATGATTGAATCGTTCCGGCTGGAGAAAGTGAACAAGGCCGGAGCAATCTTCGATAATGATAAGCTTGACTGGATGAACGGTATGTATCTGCGTCAGCTTTCGGTGGAGCGTTTGGTGGAAGATTTGCAACCACTTCTTGAGAAGGCCGGTTTTGAAAACGTTGATCCCGGCCATGCAAGTGCAGTGGTTGAGCTCGTGAAGGAGCGCATCAACTTTGTGCACGAGGTGCCCAAATTCGCTGAATATATGTTTGGTCCTGTCAAAAGCTTTGACGAAGAATACCATACAAAGCAGTGGAAGGAGGGAACGAGTGATCAGATGTGGGAATTGAACTCTCGTCTTGAAGGCATCGACGAAGGCAACTGGAACTCTAAAGAGATTGAAGGCGTTATTCGCGGTTACGCTCAGGAGTTGGAGATAAGTGCAGGTAAGCTGATCCATCCTCTTCGGCTTTCGTTAACCGGCAAGCGTGTCGGAGCAGGTATGTTTGAGACCATGGAGGTTCTCGGTAAAGAGAAAACGATCGGTCGCATTCAGGACTATCTCGAGAAGCATTGAACGGGAAGCCCGAATTGTAAAGTGTGAGGTTAGAAGTTTGAAAGAGTCAATACAGAATCCGATGGCTGTCATCTATCATTCCTTATTCCTATGACTACACATGCAACCAGACTCTTTGGTGTTCTTGCCCACCCAGGTGGAGAGAACATCTTTCATACTATGTTGGCAGAGGCTGCTGAGGAGAGTGAAGCCGATGCAAGTTTTTTGCTCTTCGATTTTCAAGCGAAGGAAATTGCCGATCCAATCGAGGCTCTTCGTCGATTGAGGGCAGGAGGTGCCTATCTGACAGGGCGTCTGCGCGAGGCCGGCGGCGGACTTGTCGATTATCTCTCCGACGAAGCTCATGGAGCCGGAACGATCAACACGATCACGTTCGAAAATGACACTGCAACGGGACATAACACCGAAGCGAAAGCGATTATTGATCTGCTCACAGAGCAGAGTGACAAATTCAGTAGCAAGAGCGCAGTAATTCTTGGAGGTGGTGCGATGGCTCGGGCTGCGGCTTATGCTGTGATACGACATTACCGTGTAAAGCACGTAACAATAGCTGGGCGTGATACACAACATGCACAGATAGTGAAGCAGGCGATGATCGGCACAAAATCTGATTCGCGTGTTGAAGTCTCCGAACTCTTTCCTTCCGACATCGCCGATCGACTTGCCGAGGCTCGACTTATTATCAACGCAACGTCAATTGGTGAAAACCCAGACGGAGAACTTTCACCGATTACGATCCCCAACATTTTTCATTCAAAGCAGGTTGTTCTCGACGTCATCTATAATCCTGAAAAGACAGCATTGTTGAGCGATGCGGAGAATGGGGGAGCAACAGTGATTAGCGGCGGACAGGTTCTGCGTAAGCAGATCAGGTATGCCTTTGAACTGTTGACCGAAAGAAGCTTGTAGTGAGAAGCTTAAAGTTAGAAGTGGAAGGCATGTCAAACTTTTAACTGTAAACTTCGATCTATCTTTGCCTATGCGTAAACTGATTTATGATCCCCTTGTTGCTCTGATGGAGTACTACGAGGGAAAAAAAATTCTAACCTCTACACGTGATCGTTCAACTCTTTCGGTTGAGGAACGCTTGAAGAGCCGGATTATTGACGGTGATAGAATTGGACTCGATGATGATCTTGCCGAAGCCCTCAAAAAACATCCTGCTCTCGATATCATCAATCTCTTTCTGCTCGATGGTATGAAGGTAGTCGGTGAACTCTTTGGTGCCGGAAAAATGCAGCTCCCCTTTGTGTTGCAGTCCGCCGAGACAATGAAGGCCGCAGTCTCCTACCTGGAACCATTCATGGAAAAGACTGAGAAGAGTGCAAAGGGGATAATGGTCATCGCAACTGTAAAAGGTGATGTGCATGACATTGGTAAAAATCTGGTTGATATTATCCTGACCAATAATGGCTACCAGGTTGTCAATCTTGGTATCAAGGTTCCGATCGAACAGATGCTTGAAGCCGCAGCCGAGCATAAAGCCCATGCTATAGGCATGAGTGGTCTGTTAGTGAAGAGCACTCTTGTTATGAAAGAGAACTTGCAGATCATGCGCGATCGGAACATATCGCTTCCGGTTGTGCTTGGCGGTGCGGCCCTGAACCGACGATATGTAGAGAAAGATTTGCGTGAAATCTATGGAGACAATCTTGCCTATGCGGCCGATGCGTTTGACGGGCTTCACTTTATGGGTCGGCTTGCTACTGGAGAAGGAGTAGCGGTGGCGAAAGAAGAACAGGATACATCGGGCAACGTTGATGCAGTCGCTGAGGCGAAGCAGCGATTGCAGGAGCGAGGTGGGGTGATGATCAGGCCTGCGGCCGATGCAGCTGAGGTGAAAGCTCTTTCTGCGCTACTGGGTGACGAAGCGAAATACTACGATGGAGTCCCGTCTCAAGAGGTAATGATTGCTGAATTAGGGGAGCGCGTGATTGGTGGTGGCAGATTCTACAGAGTAGCAGAGGATACAACGTTGCTTGAGGGACTTACGATTATTCCCGAACAATCCAGAACCGGAGCATCTCTCGATCTTCTAAAGAGGATGGTTGCCCAGGCTCGCACTGAGAATTCCGATGCCAACGTTGTGATTCTTGCTGATCCCGATAACAAAATGCAAGTGATGCTTTGGAAGGGAATTGGTTTTGAACAGGTTAATGCTGATGATCGTCGTGTTGAACGGATTTCAGTGATGAGAGAGGAGTGGCGTGTGGCTTACGGAAGAGAGCCGGTTATTCTCTTTGCCAGGCCGGGTGTCGGGATTGTAAAACGAAGTCAGGATAAAAGTAAGGAGCCGTCGACAGATGGCGCCGCCTTGCGTTCCAATGTTGCTCGTGATCTTCCTATACCTCAACCGCCATTCTGGGGATCCCGTCTTGTGGAGAACATCCCACTTGACAAAGTTTTTGAATATGTTAATGACGTGGCTTTGATACGTGGACAATGGAGAGTGAAGAGAGGAAAACGTACGCCGGAAGAGTACCGAAAAGAACTTGATGAGAAGATCTATCCAAAGTTTGAAGAACTAAAGCTGATTGCCAAACGTGAGGCCCTGCTTGCGCCGAAAGTGATCTACGGGTATTTCCCTTGCAAGTCAGATAGGAACCGGGTGATTGTTTATAGGCCGGTGGGATTCCAGGGGGATATGTTGTATGAAGAGTGGGGGAAGGGATATGAAGATGGCAAGGTCTATCAGGAGTGGCAGGTCTTTGATTTTCCTCGTCAAACGAGTGGGCGAGGGCTTTGTATCGCCGACTTCTTCCGTTCGGTCGATGAAGAGGGGTTTGATGTTCTTCCACTTCACATTGTCACTGTCGGGGCCAAGGCAAGCCAGTATACGGCAAAGCTTTTCGAGGAGGGGAACTATAGCGATTATCTTTACTTCCATGGGCTTTCCGTTGAGACCGCCGAGGCGTTGGCAGAATACTGGCATAAGTCAATTCGGATTGAGCTCGGTATTGCTGATCAGGATGCTGCGGATCTGCGAAAGCTCTTTTCGCAAGGCTATCGGGGGAGTCGCTATTCATTTGGATATCCAGCCTGTCCAAACCTTGAAGATCAACGGCAGTTGTTCGTGATGTTACACCCTGAACGGATCGGTGTTGAGTTGACTGAAGAGTTCATGCTTGAGCCTGAGCAATCTACAAGCGCAATTGTCGTTCATCATCCGGAGGCCAAATACTTTAACGTGTAAGGGCTGAACCGGTTGTTACTTCTTATCTCGCTCTCTTACCACAACTCTTCGTATTACCAAATATTTTCAAGAATATTCTCTTTCACAACGCAGACATCTTTTGTACCATTTTTACTCTTCAGATACAATCCTGTGCTTACGGTTGGTTCTGGATTATATCTGAAAAGACTCCCAGCTTGTACTGTGTCGCAATGATGCTGGGATGTCAGTGTGATGGTCCAGTGTGAGGAAAACCGGGATTTTCGGTTCTACCATGCCAATGCTACGGGACCCTGACAGGCATGTGTGTTCAAACTACCCTCCATGCTCTCTTCTCAACGATTGCGCTTGCGTCGGGAGCCGTTCTTCCCATCCCGAGATCGCCCTCTCCGGATCGGCAATAGACTGAGCGTTAAGAGAAAAAATGGTGGTAATCAGGGCGAAGCAGACGAGTAGATCGAAACGTCCGGGTTTCATGATAATGTGCCTCAATGGAAGAAAATGGTGGTTGTCAAGATCGAAAATATCATCATATATAATGGCAAAAATTGTACCGAAACCCCTGAAAGACAAGGTAAAAGGGAGAGAAGTAAAAAAGTTGATGTATGCCGTCTATTTCCCGCTATCTCCAGGAAGTCTATGAGTTAATAGTTTGACAGAACAGACAATCGGTTGTATGTTGTCCTTCCGTATCGGTGTACAAACACATCTGTGCAACACCAAAAAACCTGAGTGAAAGTCTTCGCTCAGGTTTTTATATTTTTAGAAGTTTTGCTCGTGGCTATGAGCGATCGAGTAGAAGTCCTCGCTTAAGTAAGTCAATCATACAACATGCCCGAATCAATAGAAACCGACCAGCCAATCCTTATTCAGCCCAAAGAAAGGCTCGATTCCTGGAGTATTGAAGATATTCCTGAGAAGATCCGTTCCGCTGGGGTTGCGATGGGGTGGACAAAGCTGATGCCCGTCCAGGAGGCCGCCTTACCCTATCTTTCAGCCGGACGGGATATGATTGTGCAATCCCGCACCGGTTCCGGGAAGACAGGCGCTTTTCTTATCCCCTTATTGATGCGTATAGATCCTGGACAGGAATCCCCTCAGGGATTGGTTCTCGTTCCAACCCGAGAGCTTGCCCTTCAGGTCTATGGTGAGTTCGAACAGCTTTCAACCAACCTCAATCTTCGCGGAGCACTTGTCTATGGAGGCGTCGGTTACGGCAAGCAGTTGGATTCGTTGAGGAAGGGAGCACACATCGTGATCGGTACGCCGGGACGTGTGCTCGACCATATCGGTCGCCGGTCTCTCAATCTTGAGGAGCTCACAGCGCTTGTCTTTGATGAAGCCGATGAAATGCTCTCGATGGGATTCTATCCCGACATGAAGGAGCTTCGACGCTATATTCCCCGTGAAAGGACAACCTGGATGTTTTCGGCAACAATGCCCTACAAGGTGCAGAGGTTGGCCGAAGAATTCATGCGCAAGACGGAATTCCTTTCCCTTAGCGCCGGACAGGAGACGATCGACACAATGGAGCATCGTGTGTACGAAGCTCCGACAATGGAGAAGGATCAGATCCTGATTCGCTTGATCGAGATGGAGCGACCTGATTCGGCAATCATCTTCTGCAACATGAAGAGCGATGTTGAGTACGTGGCGAACGTGTTGAAGGGGAGAGGGTACGATGCCGAGATGATCTCCGGTGATCTGAAGCAGAACAAGCGAGAGCACGTGATGCAGGGGATTCGCGACAATCGTTACCGATTTCTTGTGGCAACCGATGTTGCAGCACGCGGCATCGACATCAGCGATCTTTCCCATGTTTTTATCTACGACATACCGCTCGACCTGGAAATCTATGTTCACCGTGCAGGACGGACTGCACGAGCCGGCAATACGGGCGTTGCGATCTCTCTGGTAGGAAATATGAGCGATCGTACGATGCTGAAGAAGATCGGACGCAAGTATGGAATCGAATTCGTTGAGCTTTCCACACCAACCGAAGAGCAGGTTGTTGAGCGTATCGGTGAGCGGCTGACAATTCATCTGGAGGACCGTTGGCGCGGGTTAACCCCGGGCGAACAAAAGCGTATAGGGCGCTTTACCTCGGTTGTCAGCAGCCTGGCCGAGAGCGAAGATGAAAAAATGCTTCTCGGAACCTTGCTGGCTGACCTTTATCAGAAGACGTTCAACGCCCCGCAGAGTGGACCAGGCAAACGGGAAAAGGAAGTAAAAGCCAACACAACAAAAGAGGCGGAACGCTCGTCAAGTGGTTCGGGAGGAGGCGAAAAAAAGAAAAAGAAAAAAAGAAGGCGGAAGCCGAGTTCGGATAGCGGATGATGAATGTGTGAAATGGCAGATGACGATCCGCCGTGACGGACGAGTGACGAATGAAATGAGAAGTTGATAGTACCGTCGTACCACAAACGTACTTCGACAATCGAGGTTCAGACCGTATTGTATCTCGATTGAAAAGAAGTGATGAATGAAGTAAGAAGTTGAGAATCGTCTGCCACGGTGGATCGACAATCGCAGATATGGTAACCCTGCTTTGAAAACAGATTGAATTCTTTCTTTATAGAGGATAGCACAATGAAAAGGAATGGCCCTCCGGCTAACGGAATTACCAATGATGGGATGGAAGGTCATCATGGCCAAGAGCAATTGACCTTTAAGTTCTATCGTGCCCGTCAGAGATGGCGTAACGACGTTCAGAAGTCAAAAGAGACGGGATGGAAGCACACCTCTTTGTCCGGCGATGAAGTCAAAACGATGTATGGACCGACTGATCTGGAGAAATGGGATTATATGCATAAGCTCGGTTTCCCTGGACAGTATCCCTACACACGGGGTATCCATGCAAACATGTATCGAGGTAAAGTCTGGACGATGCGACAGTTTGCCGGGTTTGGTACGCCTGAGGATACAAACGAGCGGTTCAAGTACTTACTGGAGCATGGACAGACAGGCCTCTCAACTGCTTTCGATTTGCCGACATTGATGGGACGTGATGCTGACGACCCCCTTTCCGAAGGGGAAGTCGGCGTTTGTGGTGTTGCCGTGTCATCGTTGGCCGATATGGAAATTCTGTTTGACGAAATTCCACTCGATCAGGTCTCGACGTCGATGACGATCAACTCTCCGGCGATCATGATCTTTGCCTATTACCTTGCGGTTGCTGAGAAGCAGAACGCTCCATTCGAAAAATTGCGTGGTACACTCCAGAACGATATCCTGAAGGAATACATCGCGCAGAAAGAATATCTCTTCCCACCTCGTCCTTCGGTCAGGATCATTGCCGATATGATCGAGTGGTGTACCGACAACACGCCCAAGTGGAATCCGGTTTCGGTCAGTGGGTACCACATTCGTGAGGCAGGCTCAACTGCTGCACAAGAACTCGCCTTTACGTTGGCCGACGGTTTTGCTTACATCGAAGAGTGTCTGGCGCGAGGAATGGACGTTGATTCGTTTGCGTCAAGAATCTCCCATTTCTTCAATGCACATATCGGCTTCTTCGAGGAAATCGCCAAGTACCGCGCTGCACGTCGTATATATGCCCGCCGCATGAAAGAGAGGTATGGGGCAAAGAGCCCGAAGAGCTGGACACTCCGTTTTCATACGCAGACGGCGGGGTGCTCCCTGACAGCACAGCAACCGGAAAACAATATTGTTCGTACCGCTCTTGAGGCGCTCTCGGCAGTTCTTGGCGGAACGCAGTCGCTTCACACAAACTCGATGGATGAGACGCTTGCATTGCCATCGGAGAAGGCAGTAAAGATTGCACTTCGGACACAGCAAGTGATTGCCTACGAGACGGGGGTAATCAACACAATCGATCCACTTGGCGGCAGCTACTACATAGAGGCGTTGACCGACAAGATCGAAGCTGAGGCAGAGGAGTATTTTGAGAAGATCGATGCCCTTGGCGGGGTGATCCCGGCAATCGAGGCCGGTTTCTTCCAGCGGGAGATTGCCGATGCAGCCTATTGTTACCAGCAGGAGCTTGACCGTAAGGAGAAACTGATTGTTGGTGTGAACGAGTTTATTGATGAGGATGAGGAACTCGAGATTCCGATTCTCCGGATTCCGAAAGAGGTTGAGTTGAAGCAGGTCGAACGTCTCCGTGAGTTGCGGGCTACACGGGATCAGGCGAAAGTTGATGAGACGCTTGCGACGCTCCGCATAGCAGCACAGGAGGAGCTGAACCTGATGCCACCCGTCCTCGATTGTGCTCGCGCCTATGTTACCGTAGGCGAGATGTGTCGTTTGCTTGAAGAGGTCTACGGTCTCTATGAAGAGACGCCGGTTTTTTAGTTACACAGGACAATAGAATTGTTTCGAGCGTGGATTGAGATAATGATCAATCCACACTTTTTGCTATCCGAGGCTATCGATAGAAGGCAGCTACGCTGTCGAAGATTAGACGTACAGATTTCGATAAACGCAAACGACGAGATCATAATCGAACACCAGAGCCACATCGTGGTGATCTGTTGGTAGCCGTGTGCGGAAGCGCACGGTATGAATAGTGCTCTTGCCAAATACCACACAAGGCAGACGCAGAACCTCTGGTTCTGCGTCTGCCTTGTTTACCATCATCAACGAAATCCAAAACTGTTCATCAAGGTGGTAAAAGGAGCAAACCCTGAACAACGGTAAAACTGCATCACCTTCCTTATCATCACAGAACCTAGCCTGTGTTATCTGTGGTTGGGATTAGCTGAAGAGAGCACTTCGTTTTTGGGCAGCCTCTTTTGCAAAGCGTGAGACGACGCCAGCGATTTCGGTTGGCTCTGCATAGTAAGTGCTTACATGATGTTTCAACACAACCTCACCGCAACCATCAACAAGGAGCGTTCCGAGTGGAAGTCTGGTGTTGAGATTGAAAATCATCTCGCGTGCTGACTTACGATCTGCTTTTGAAAGTAAAGAGAGGTTGCCAAGATTAGCCTGCATAATCACGAACTCCCGATCGATATCGATCCTGATTCCTGAGCTGCCGGTTTCATGGTTGTGGAGCGTCAGTGACGTTCCAGCCCTCTTAATAAAGCATTGATAAGAATCTTTCAGAAGGTAGGCGACCTCCTCAAGAAGTGAGCCCCCGGTTGTCTGTGCCGAAGCCGTGATGACTCCGGTTGCGAAAAGAGTAGCTGCTGCTACAACGAATGCAATGGTTTGGCGTTTCATTGTTTCCTCCGTTTGTATTATGGGTTATCTGTTGTTTCGATTGATTTCCCCGGCCACTTTCTCTAATGAAGAGCTGAATCTGCCAGTATGGACTATGATCGAAATTGTACGGAGGAACAAATGTTCTCTATGAGTTCTCGCCTTTTATGTTGATGTGAATTCTTCGCTTCGTTGTATCGAAGAGGTGCAAACCGCGTGCCAGATTGCGAAGCGTATGTTTTTGAAGAGAAAGTCGCCCTGCTTTTCTCTTGGGGTGTTCCGTTCCGTCACACTGATGTGCCGGATCGTGCAGAATCGTTAACATTCGATTCATGATGTTGAGCGGATCGAGAGTCAGCAGTGTTAGAGAACGTCTCATACTGAGGATTTTTCATTCCTTGTTTTGTATTTTTGTGCCCGCTCGATCCCGATCGAGCAAACTGCCCGATGGTGTAATGGCAGCACCGCAGATTTTGGTTCTGTTAGTCGAGGTTCGAGTCCTCGTCGGGCAGCCAATTGGTACTGGCGACCGAATGGGCGAGATTTGCGGTCTCGCTTTGCGAAACACTGCTCTTGGTCGTCCCCGAGGTTCGCCGTCTCCGTCGCCGCCGAAACAAAAACATTGGCTGACAATTTTTCGGCGGCTCCCCCCACCGCTAAATAAAGAGGACAGCCAATGACTTTGTTTTTGAGCCACCCTCTCGGGATAGGGTTTTTGAGATGTGTAAATAATTTTAATGTCCCACATTCAAGTCTGAAGTGCAACAGGTGGAGGAGCTTTACCACAAT
>JAGWAZ010000021.1:25191-25508 GCA_021296135.1 Chlorobiota bacterium
CCTCTTCAGCCTTCAGGCCGATTTTCCGTTGCCTTATGACTCCTCCAGCAGCCGTTGCACTTCAGAGTTGAATTCGGGTAGTTAATTATAATTACAGCACAACACAGAATATGGTTGATATGTCTATCAGGTATGGTTTCTTGCTATAATTTAGTTTAATTAACCGGGACGGCCTTGGGAATGACTAAAAAAAGAAGCCTCGCAAAATATACTTTCCTCTTAGACAACTGATTATCTAAACTCTCTTTATGCCTCTATCTCCTCAGCAATTTCTTCTGCCGAAGTATCACTTGGAATCAATCCGAGTTGTTTCCTCA
>JAGWAZ010000022.1:0-425 GCA_021296135.1 Chlorobiota bacterium
TCTCTATCGCTGGGTCGGGAGTTTGATGGGAGGAATATCCTTGTGGTGGGGGGGGAGGTATGAACGTCCCTCGTTGACGCATTTCCCGTCAATCGACTCGCTGAGGCTCGCTTCTCAGCCAGAAGGTGGTTTGACCTGGTTCCGGCGAGATGGTCCGGACGGACGTGCCTATCCGCAATTTCTCTATCGCTACGGCTGGTTCGAGCCACGAGAGATCGGCGATGGGAAAGACCCGACGCTGACGCTTGTACCGCTGATAAAAGTCGATCCGTTCGAGCGGACGAGCATCTTCCACCGTTCCGATGACTCCTCCCGCGTTGCCGGCCTCAACGACGAGGGAGCTACTGTCTGGCGGTATCCAGCCCGTCTTCTCAACAGCCCTGGCAACCCGATGTCGGCGTTGTTCTCCGGCTCGCCGCCAACCG
>JAGWAZ010000022.1:441-929 GCA_021296135.1 Chlorobiota bacterium
AGCGAGACTGGGATGGCATACCGAGTGTTACGTCATCGGAGTGGACTGGAGATTCGGCTTGATTTTCGCGCGTGGCTCAGTCAAGCATCCGGATGATGATCGTCATGGTCCCGGAGACCCGAAGATTCTCAGCGGCACGCCCGGTTTGCCACCGAGCTATTTCCTCGGGCCGGGCGATGGCAGAACGGTGGTGAGCGATCTGTCTGAATCGGAGGAAGTTGTTCGCACAAGCCTGTTCATTGTTGAAGATGGTCCCGTTCGGCTACGTCGCATCGTTGCTGCCGGCGAGGATGTCATCGATTATCTGAACGGTTTTGGGTGGGATACGGAGCGGAAGGCGCCGGCAGACATCTGGACGGTTGTGGAGTTGGTTCGTTTCAGCGACTCGGTGGTGTTGTGGCGGAGCGACACGCTCTCGGCTCGTGGACTCGATAGTCTGAGCGATCCTGTGGATGAATTTCTGGAGATACCGGCGCATACGGTCGCCG
>JAGWAZ010000022.1:1185-25733 GCA_021296135.1 Chlorobiota bacterium
TTGCAGAATTGCCGATGATCGACTCAGAGGGAGCCGGGGAGTACAGTGTGGAGGTTGATATGAGTGCAGCGAAGAGCGGAACATATTTGTTAAGGGTCGAATCAAGCAGTGAGGTAGCTACGGCTATGTTTACGGTGTTGAGGTAGGAAGGTAAAAGGAGATGTTGAGTGAAGAGAGCCTGAGTCAAGGATGATTCAGGCTCTCTTTGTATAGAGTGGAATTAACTCACATACCAACGTGAATTGACGAAGTTGCCCATCTGTCATCGTAACATGAATGGGTAATGGACTAATCGGATTGCTATTTCTCTTGCTTCTGTTCGATCAGATCCAACCCATCAATGCCCATCTCGTTATATTCGCGCTTTCAACATTTCTAGAAGAATAATCATAACTGACAACAGACCATGATTGATCACATTCATGAGCTTCTCGGTGACAGAGCCGATTCCCTCTTGAATCACACTTGCACAACAATTCCAAAGGAGATACTCCATCTTCCCGGACCCGATTTCATCGACCGGATTTTTGTCCATTCTGATCGATCGAACCGTGTTCTGAGCAATTTGAACTGGCTTTATGCGATGGGGCGTCTCGGTGGAAGTGGTTACCTCTCCATACTACCGGTTGATCAGGGAATCGAGCATTCGGCCGGGGCTTCGTTTGCACCGAATCCGATCTACTTCGATCCGGAGAACATCGTCAAGTTAGCGATTGAGGGAGGCTGCAATGCGGTTGCTTCGACCTATGGCGTACTCGGGGCTGTTGCGCGAAAATATGCGCACAAAATCCCCTTCGTTGTTAAGATCAATCACAACGAACTGCTGACCTATCCGAACAAGTTTGACCAGATTATGTTTGGAACGATTGACCAAGCGTTCGATATGGGAGCAGCAGCGGTCGGAGCAACGATCTATTTTGGTAGTGAAGAATCGAGCCGACAGATTCAGGAGGTTTCCGAAGCATTTGCGTATGCTCACGAGCTTGGGCTTACCACAGTTCTCTGGTGTTATCTCCGGAACAGCGCCTTCAAAACAGATAAGGATTATCACGTCTCTGCCGATATGACCGGACAGGCAAACCACCTCGGCGTAACAATCCAGGCTGATATCATCAAGCAGAAGATGCCGGAGAACAATGGCGGATACAATAGACTGAAATTCGGTAAGACACACACAAAAGTCTATGGTGAACTGACAACCGATCATCCGATCGACCTGACCCGCTACCAGGTTGCGAACTGCTATATGGGGCGCATAGGATTGATAAACTCCGGTGGCCCAAGTTCGGGTGCGAGCGATCTTGCAGAAGCGGTGCAGACAGCCGTTATTAACAAGCGCGCGGGAGGAAGTGGTTTGATTAGTGGTCGCAAAGCCTTCCAACGGCCAATGAACGAAGGTGTAGAGTTGCTCAACGCGATTCAGGACGTCTATCTGGAGGAAAAGGTAACGGTGGCGTGAGTGGCGAGTGTTGATCTACCTGGGTGGACGAATGACAAGTGTTGAATGAACGGGAGATGGTGAGAGTGTTCACATCTCCCGTCTCTCGATTCTGGATTCTGGGTATAATGTACGGAGTATACACATCCTCGTGGCTTCTTTTCGGGCTGCTTTTTGCAGCTTGTGGTGGAACAGAGAACGAAACTGCCGATCCTCAGATCGAGCAGATTCGTTTGGCTACACAGATGGTTTTTGATTTAGGAAGCATAAAGGAACAGATGTACTCCGGCGTGGAATTGAGGGAATTCCTCGATAGATTTGAACCGGATACGTTTGAGTATGGCCCTCGTCGTGTACGGCTGGTAAGCGGATGTCGCGGAGGCTCTATCAGGATTAACGATAGCAACTATCCCATCTCCCTTTGTCAATTGAAGAGTGGTCGAGGATGTGATGTCCTGTCCATAGCAATGGGGAGCAGAGTTGTTCGCATGCTCGAGAAGAGAGATTAGACTGCGTAAGTCTTGCACTGATCTTTTAGGGAATCATCCTCTCAAAAACATTTTCCCCGCCATCTGTCGGGCAAGCCCTTTGAACTCCAGCGAAAGGAGCGTTACCAGGGTATGGCTTGAGGAGAGCCCTGCCTTCTCACAGAGATCATCGACATGGATTGGTTCGGATTTCAGGTGCTCATAGACCATCTGTTCGAATGCTGTTAAATCAAGGGGTGAAGAGGTTGTGCCCTCTGATTCATGACACGGAACATGGAAGCCAAGAGCATCGAGAATATCTTCCGGAGTCTGAGTTAGACGCGCACGGTCGGTGCGAATCAGAGTATTCGTTCCCTTACTGCTGGAAGAATTGATTGAACCGGGAACAGCAAAGACTTCACGGTTCTGGTCGAGCGCAAACCTGGCAGTGATAAGCGCACCTCCCTTTAGATCGCTTTCTACGACAAGTGTTCCCGCAGCTATACCACTGATAATTCTATTGCGTTGTGGGAAATAGGGACGCAAGGCCTTTACTCCAAACGGATACTCTGTGATTACAGCTCCGTTCTGACAGATTTTCTCCGCAAGCTGAGCTGCCAATGAAGGCTGAATCTGGTCAAGACCTGATGCTACAACCGCTATCGTTCTGCCACCAGCTCCTATCGTTGCTTTGTGTGCCCACGTGTCAATGCCACGTGCCAGTCCGCTGACAACCGTTACTCCAGCCCGTGCGAAAACTTCAGCATACTTCTCAGCAGTTATCCGACCGTACGTTGATGCTGTTCGTGTGCCAACGATAGCTATGGCCTGATCAATCCCTTGAGGAAGTTGACCCCATACGTAAAGGACTACTGGCGCAAACCAGATTTCTCGGAGGTTCGCTGGGTATGCTTCATCCGCAATTGTCGCGACGTCCGCTCCAAAGTCTTCAGCCCTTCTTAGTTGCCTCTCGGCCTCTTCGAGATACGGGACCATGTTGCGTATTGAGCGAACGGTTTTCCCTTTGAGCCGATAACCGAGCAGCTCGTCGTCGTAGGCGTTAGTGATATGTTGGAATGATCTGCCTGATTCGATCAGATTTCGTAAGACCTCGCTTGTCATGCCAGGTACATAGCTCAAAGCAAGGATATGATGTCGGGATAACATTCTTTGTTTGGGTCCCGATAGTGATTTCAAGAGTCACGCAATCCGCCGCGGCGGACGCAAAGAAAACAAGACGCAAAGAAGAAAGTCAACATTTATTCGGCAACTCTCCGCGTGCGGCTTGCACCTTGCAGCGAAAGATAAATCCATTCCTGCAAAACGCAATGTCATCCGGATGAATCTGTGACATGAAAGATGATGTATCACCGTGGGATGGAACTTTCAGAACTGTCAGAAAGGCGACCTCGCCCTGCATGGAACCGACACCTCGGTTCTGAGCGGAACGTCCAGATCAAATATATACACTGATTGTACTGGAATTCTTGGAGGGCAAGATGGTTAGATGTAGATATGTTCTGGTACTATGTTTTACGATCGTTTCTCTTGGTTCCGAGCGAAAGGTGATGTCCGTGTGTCTTTCTCACGCCTTTGCGCCCGCCGCGATAGATTGGACATTTGCGGGCCTATCCTGGGACAAGCCTGCTGTAATACGAGGCCAGGTCTTCCGCCTCTTTTTCAGTTGGAGCTTCTACGATAATGCGAAGGATTGGTTCGGTATTGCTGGCACGAAGATGCACCCATGACTGCGCAAAATCAAGACGCAGTCCATCGTCTAAGTTTGAGTCTGCCTTTTCTCCAGCAAAATCACGAATCTTCTCGAAGAGAGACTGAGGAATATTGCCCTCAAGAAGAGGAACTTTCTTCTTGACAATAGAATACTCAGGAAGTGACCGTCGGAGTTCGGAAAGAGGTCCTCCAAACTTCAGAAGTGCTGCAAGCGCAACGGCAATGCCTGCAAGAGAATCGCGGCCATAGTGCAGTGATGGCAGAATCACACCTCCTGATCCCTCTCCTCCAATAATTGCCCCTTCACGCTTCATCCCCTCTACCACATTGATTTCGCCAACAGGCGTTCTAACAACTCGTCCACCATGCTTCTTGGCAATATCGTTTACCGCTCGCGTTGTTGAGAGATTCACTACAACTACCGGATCGTCATCCATCTCGTTTTTGTATAAGCCGAGAACAAAGTCGGTGACCAGCGTAATGGTATACTCCTCACCAATCGGTTCCCCACGCTCATCTATCAGCACCAGTCTGTCAGCGTCCGGGTCAACTGCGATACCAAAGTCAGCCCTCTCCTCGCGCACAGTCTGAGAGAGAAACGTCAGGTTTTCCGGTAATGGCTCGGGAGTGTGTGGGAAGCGACCATCTCCTTCGCAGAATAATGGAACAACTTCACAGCCAAGCTCTTGCAGCAGTTTCGGAACGATAAAAGAACCTGAAGCATTGACAGCATCGACGACCACACGGAATTTTCTCTCACGAAGTCTTGTGCTTTCAACAAAGGGCAGAGCTATCACATCATAGAGATGTTGTTGTACGAGGTGCTGGCTATGAACAACTGTTCCGAGATGATCGTGGTTGGCATAATGCCCGAGGTTTGTGTCAGCAAGGGCGTAGAACTCTTCACATTCTTTCGGTCCAAGAAAAATACCATCTGAATTCAGGAACTTCAATCCATTCCACTCGGCAGGGTTATGGCTTGCTGTAATGGAAATCCCACCAACCGCGTCCGATTTTTCAACAGCCATCTGAACGGTTGGAGTAGGTGCCAGACCGAGAGAACGAACTTCCACACCGCAGGCGGTCAGCGTCCCGACCACTATGTTCTCTATCCAGATTCCGCTTGGACGACCATCTCTTCCAATAACAATTGGAGCATAACCCGTCAGTTCGGCAAAGGCTGCGATATGACGAACTACATCATGTGGAGTCAGTCCATCACCAAGCCTTCCACGTAGTCCGGAAAGTGAACGAATTAGAGACATAATTAATAGATAGTGGTTAGGAGCAGGTAGTGAGGGTAGAGAAGGGGCAGGAAGAGAAAAGAGAACAAGGAAACAAGGAAACAGAAATTGACCCACTCTTTGACTCTCGACCCCCGACTCTTCGACTCACAAACTCTATAAACTTGAAAACACCTTTTCTTTCTGACCGAACACTCTTCTGTATCTTCTGTATCTTCGCGAGCACAAACACAAAGTTATGCATATCACATCGCTATTACACGAACGGAACGTTGCGATCAGTCTTGAAGCTGCGACAAAGGAAGAGGCACTTGAGAAGTTGATTACTACGCTTGGTAAATCACCAAAGGTGTTCGATATCGATAGTCTTCGGGAAGATGTTTTACGTCGTGAAGAGATGGCGACAACCGGTATTGGGGACGGTATAGCAATTCCGCATGCCAAGACAGAGGTTGTCTCCGATATCCTGGCAGCTTTCGCAGTACTCAAAGAGCCAATAGATTATCATGCGCTCGATGATCAGCCTGTACAGATCATCTTTCTCTTGATTGGTATGGAGAGCCACGTTGGAACATATCTGAAAATCCTAAGTCGCGTACGGCGATTAACCAGCAGTGCATCGTTCCGCAAGCGGTTATTGCAGGCAGACTCCTCGAAAAACATTATCGAGGCGTTCGGCGAGGAAGAAGAGCGATACTTCGAGATGGCATAACAGAACGACGTAGATACTTCTCAATGAGTTATAAATCCCTGAAGGGCTTTCGTGATTTGCTTCCGGAAGAGACTGGTAAGTGGCTCTGGATGGAAAGGATCATCCGTGATCTGATGAGACGCTATTGCTTCGGCGAACTTCGCTTGCCCTTTGTTGAATCAACAGAACTTTTTGCACGAGGTATTGGTGAAGGGACTGATATAGTGGGGAAGGAGATGTACACCTTCCTTGATCGATCCGACCCTCCTCTCTCGATTGCCCTTCGTCCGGAAATGACGGCTGGTGCAGCACGAGCCTACGTGCAACACTCAATTGCTCAACAGCAACCAATAACCAAATGGTACTATGTTGGCCCTGCTTTCCGTTACGAACAACCACAAGCCGGACGGTATCGTCAGTTCTATCAATTTGGTGTTGAACTCATAAACTCCGATCGTCCGGAAGCCGAAGCAGAGGTTATCGGTATTGGCAACGATCTCCTCAGCGAACTTGGACTCAGCAACTATACGTTGCTAATCAATTCGCTTGGAATGCCGAGCGAGCGTGCAGAGTTTCGGGAGGGGCTGATCGACTTCTTGCGACAACGATCTGATAGACTCAGCGAGGATAGTCGGCGTCGCATGGAAGAGAATCCACTACGCGTGCTTGACTCAAAGGAAGAAAGCGATATTCAAGCCACACAGGATGCGCCAAGTATACTTGACTTTTTAGGGGACGAGTCGCGTGAGCACTTTAAGCGTGTACAAGAATTGCTGGGGGCAGCGAAGGTTAAGTACGAAATAGCTCCACACCTTGTGAGGGGGCTCGATTATTATACGCGCACCGTTTTTGAGTTCGTTGGTGGCGATCTTGGCGCACAAAACACGCTCATCGGTGGCGGTCGTTATGACAACCTGATTGAAGAGGTTGGAGGCAAGCCTGCTCCTGCAATAGGTTTTGGCTGTGGACTTGATCGGTTGATCCTTTCAATTGAAGCTGCGGGATCAGGACCAACTACGGAGCCATCAATCGATGCCTACATTGTTGCGCTTGATGATCAAGCGCGACGATGGGCAGTCGGAGCTGCTACTCTGTTGCGTTGCTCGGGAGCAAACATTGAGTTTGATCTGCTCGGTCGATCAATGAAGGCTCAAATGAGAGAAGCGAATAGAAAAGGGGCACGCAACGCAATCATTGTCGGCGCAAATGAGTTAGCTGAAAACATCGCTCAGGTCAAGAATATGGCAACAAACCAGCAGCAAGGAGTCCCTTTCGAAGGACTGCAAGAGTATATATTTCCTGAACGTTGAACCATTCTTACTTCTGCACAAAGAATTCCCGAGATCATGCCTACACTCGCTGAGTTTATACTGACAATCAGTCTTCGCTACGATAAAGAGGAGAATTATACCTCGACTCTATTTCAATTCGAGACTGCCCAGCAGTTCCGTTTATTTCGCTACAAGATTGAGATAGAGGATGTAGTCGATCCGGAGACAAAAAGATTCTCCTTCGAGATAAAGGGAATTCATATCTCTTCGACAACAATGTCCGGAACCGGTCCAGCGAAGAAGGAAAAAAGCATACTCACATCTGGAGGGAGAATACCGTATCCTTGTTCAACGTGCAAAACAGAGTGCGTCGTTTACGTTGATCGTTGCATCGAATGAGTTGAAGGTAAATGATGAGCAGAATGAGGATTTCTTACAGATAAACCTAATGGATACCAAAGAAGTGACAAGAGAGTAACGATTCGATGATGCGTATAAGCTATACCACAGCATTGCAGAATGGCTTTGCTCTCTTTTGCTTGTTTATCATCACAACGTTCCTTGCAACGGTTGATGTCAAAGGACAGGGAGTAGACCGTGAAAGTCTGAAGTTCATTGTTGTTATGAAGAGTGGAGACTCATTCAGGGGTAACGTTGTTGGTACAACAGATTCAACATTACTGATTCAGACTGAATTTAATCGTGTCGCCATTGCGAAGGATCTGATTCAGGAGTTCATCCCGGTTAATGGACCATATACAAGGCGCCCCCATCATTTCCTAATGCCTAAAGCCTCACCAAATGGTCCCGGTGGTTTTATCAGCAACTATGAGCTTGGCTTCTTCTATGGGGGCTTTGGGCTTGATTCCATTGCAACTATTACTGCTGGTCTTAGCACCGTCCCCTCGTTTTCTCTCTCATCGCAACTCTATCATATTGGGGCAAAGTTCACGGTGGAGCGAAGAGAAGGGGTTGCGCTGGCTCTTGGGGCTACATACTCATTTATCACAACCCGGGAATCGTATGCCCATCTTTATGCAGTCTCAACAACAGCTCTCGGAAATGCACATTGGTCAGCGATGCTTTTTTATCGCGTCTCTGGCGACGAGTTTGCTCCAGTAGAACT
This sequence comes from Chlorobiota bacterium, assembly GCA_021296135.1. Classification (GTDB taxonomy): domain Bacteria; phylum Bacteroidota; class Ignavibacteria; order OLB7; family OLB7; genus JAGWAZ01. The sequence continues at coordinate 9,154 of JAGWAZ010000022.1, forward strand.
ACAGGGCCCTGGGAACGATACGACTCGCTTTAACCTTCGATATGAGGGTGCGCTCGGTATTGCACTCGGCATTGACGGGCCACTTTTTGGTCGGGATGATATGGGCTTTTTTGCGGAGATTTGGAACAGCGATGTTACCAGACCGCAGAATACCGCTTCGGTGCTTGGAATTCGAGTTTTTAATGAACGGGCCTCAGCAGATTTTGGTATGGCATTGATTCCCCTACCCTTTGTGGCTCCCGCAATGAGCTTTACCTGGAACTTCTAACCTGTTGCTCCTTGCACGCCACGACTCTTTTAGTCGTCGCACTGAATGTTATGGAACTACTTTTTTCCCTATCCCTTCTTGTTTTCGGCTCCTTTGCTGAGCCAGTCGATCTCGATCTTGATATCGAGGGGAATATCTATGTTATCGATGCTGGACGTGATCTGGTTGTGAAGTATTCCTCGAAAGGAGATTCACTCGATGTGGTTGGAGGGTTTGGAACGGGCATTGAGGAGTTTGATCGTCCGGTTGCCGTTTATGCACGTCGGGGAACGGACGTCTATGTCGCAGATTATAACAATCATCGTGTTCAACGTTTTGATCGTCGCCTGGACTATATCACCACGATTTATACGCGAGATGATCCGGATGAGAGAACACGATTTGGATATCCGCTCGATGTTGCAGTTTCACGACAGGGAGATGTACTGATTCTTGATGGAGAGAATCAGCATATTGTAGTTTTTGATGCGTCCGGCCGTTTTGTCCGACGGTTTGGCGACGTGGCTTCTGGTGCGGGTGCCCTTGTCAATCCAAGCACTCTGGAACTTGATGCTTCCGATAACGTCTACGTTCTCGATGAGGGGAGGATTAAAGCGTATGATCCGTTTGGTACCTGGCTCCGCTTCGTCCCTCTTCCGGTAGGCAGAACAGCACAAAGTTTCTCGGTTGAAGAGAGTGAAATGATGATCCTGACCGATTCTCTCCTTTTACTCTATGATCTTGAGCAGCGAACAATGGTCGATACCGTTCAAGTCGAGCCGGATTGCAAGCCAACCGCGATACGCCATCATACCAGGCTGCTTTATGTGATTGAGACGGATCATGTAGATGTCCGTAAATTGCGTGATTCCAAAATAGAGTTGTTGCAGGAGAATTGATAGATCGTCTCTTTCCCGGAACGCATGCCTTTTTTTAATCAGGCCTTATGAGGTTATTCAATATCCAATTAACACCAATACTACTGGCTCTATTCTCAGTTCTGCTTGCTGTGCCGGTTACTGCACAGGAGGATGAGATAGTAGTAGTCATGACCAGGAAATCCGGTCTGTCCAATCAGATCGTTATTGTCCACGAAGATATTCCCTGGAACGATGTTCGTGCGCGATATTCACAGGAATACATTGGCACAATTCTCAGTGGAGGACCGGGTGGTTGGGTGACGGTTATCAGTCAGGGATTTCCAGTGCTTGGCCAGACCTTGGATGGTGCAACCTCTGCTCTACTGCTACAGGTAAAACTTGATGGTATTCTCAAAGAAGGGCGTATCATCACAAAAGTTGCGTATGGCACCGATCAATGGATTATTGGTGTCTCTCGTCCCTTACGCCCTCAACGTCAACAGGTATTGGTCTCTGAAACGTTTCCCGGAAGCCAGATTACTGAGCTTGCTACGTCGGGATGGAGCGTAACGTCGGCGGCATGGGGCAAAGGTGAGTGGGTGGTGGTCCTTACTGAGAAAGCCGGATATACGAAGCAACGTTTGTTGAACAGTCCCAGGTTCCCGATGGGCGCAACTATTTCTGCGCAAAACGATGGGTATAGGGTAACTGATGTAGCCCAAAGTCAGGATGAGTGGGTCGTTGTGTTGTCAAAAGGGACTGGATGGGGAGGACAGAAGATATTTCATGGCGAAACCTATCCAACCAAGGATATCGACTCAGCATGGGCGCTTGGTTACCATATTACCTCAATCGCATGGTCTCCATCTTTCCGGCTACCCACAATGACCTTCAATAACTTTGAGACAGAAGCCCGTCTGGAGCGGGTCGCTGATCTGAGTAACGGTTATTGGTACGATGAGTTCATAAGAAAGAATGCCGGGACAGATTATGGATTTGTCGCCCTACAACGGATGGCTGGCTACTATGTGGTAACCCGGCAATGGGAAAAGGTTATTGAACTGTATAATCGCTATAGAAGTCTCTTCCCGGGAATGGAAGAACGCTTTGACAAGATTGTTGATATTCTGGGAGATGAGGATTCATCGAAGATCTTTAATCTCGGCCCAAACATCAACACACGAGCTGGTGAGTTCATGCCCTTGACGTCGGCTGATGACAAGATGCTCTATTTCACCGGTATGAACAGATATGGTGGGAGGAGAGGGGAAGATATCTTTGTTTCAGCGAAAAACGGCGAGAACTGGGGACCTGCGCGTGCGGTTTCCGGAGCTATCAACACACGTAACCATGAGTTCGGAACAGCTATTGCAGCAGATGGAAGTCGGCTTGTGCTATTTGCATCCCGTGCAGATGGTATGGGAAATGGTGATCTTTACTACTCCGATAAAGGCCTGAGCGGTTTTGGTACGTTAGTACCGTTCCCGTCACCAATCAACTCGGAGTACTGGGATTGCGATGGCTTCCTGACAAGCGATGGAAAAGCGATGCTTTTTTCCAGTGATCGCCCTGGAGGGATCGGCCCTTACCAGAAAAAAGATGTGCCTTATCGAGGAGAACGTTGGGGAAACGTTGACATCTGGGTCAGCCTGAAAACACCAACAGGTTGGAGCGAGCCGATCAATCTCGGTCCTTCCATCAACACTCCCTGGGCAGAGCGAAGCCCGTTTCTCCACCCGGATGGCCGTACACTCTATTTCTGTTCAAGCGGACATCCCGGTCTGGGCAAACTCGATGTCTTTGTCTCAAAACGCTTGAAAGAGGATTCCTGGACTGAGTGGAGTGAACCGGTCAATCTCGGCAAAGCCATCAACGGCGTTGGGTCTGATTGGGGTTATCGGGTAAACACTGCCGGCACAACTGCCTACTTTGCCGCCGAGAATCTTCCTGGCAGCCAAGGACAGAGCGATCTCTACGCACACGAATTACCACAAGAGTTGCGGCCACTTCGAGTAGCGACGATTCATGGAATCGTCTCAAGTGACGATGGTACTCCCTTACAGGCGAAAATAAAGTGGGAAGATCTGACTACCACCAAAGTAGTTGGTGAGTTGAACTCAGATATCGAGACCGGAGAGTTCTTCATTACTCTTCCACTCGGAAAAAATTATGGATACTATGCTGAGAAAGAAGGATATTATCCAATAGCAAAAAGCATTGATCTTCAGGAAGCAGAAGATGGCGTTGATATTGAAGTGAATATCAAGCTGACGCCGATCGAGCAGATTGTTGAAGAGGGAGCGGCCATTCGCTTGAACAATATCTTTTTCGATGTGGACAAAGCTATGCTCAAACAGGAGTCAAAAGCTGAACTCGATCGCTTTGCTGATTTGCTGAAACGGTTTCCAAACTCGAAGATTGAGATAGCCGGTCACACAGACAGTACAGCTTCAGCAAGATATAACAATAACCTTTCACAACGCCGTGCTCAGTCGGTTGTTAACTATCTCGTCTCTAAAGGGCTTCCTCGCAGGAACTTCGTTGCTATTGGCTATGGTGAGGAACGGCCTGTTGCTGACAATGGAACGGAAATTGGGCGTGCCTTGAACCGACGAGTGGAATTTCGCTTCTTGAAGGGAGAATCGTGATGTTCAGGAAGCTTTGTACGATCGGGAGATCTCTGCTGAGCATTTCAAACGAGAAATGATCCGGCCACCAGAACCTCGCCATCTCAAGCTGAGCGAAATCTTTCTCTCGATTCAGGGGGAAGGGACGCGTGCTGGTATGCCCTGTATCTTTGTCCGACTTCATGGCTGTGGACTGCGCTGCACCTGGTGCGATACACCTTATGCTCTTGATCATCGCAAGGGAGGAGAGTGGAAAAGCTTCGGGGAAATTCGCCAGGAGATTGAATCCCATGCCGGCCGTTTTGTTGAGTTTACCGGAGGAGAACCGCTCGAACAACCCGAAATACATTCCCTGATTCGTGAACTGCTTGACGATGGGTATACTGTTGCCGTCGAGACAGGAGGACATATCGATCTGTCTGAGTGCGATCCTCGTCTCATCCGGATCGTTGATTTCAAAGCGCCTGATTCCGGAATGACAAAACGGAACTGTTACGAAAACATCCAACTTCTGACCAACCGTGATGAGGTCAAGATTGTCTGTGCCTCGCTTGAGGATTATGAGTGGGGAAAGAGTTTGATTCTTGAACACGATCTGAGCAACCGCGTGGCTGCTGTCCTGATTTCTCCCGCCTTTGGCCAGGTTGATCCGCTACCTCTCGTTGAAGCTATCCTTCGTGACAGACTGAACGTCCGCTTCCAACTTCAGCTTCACAAATTTATCTGGGAACCGGATGCAAGAGGAGTGTAGCCAGCCTTGAAAGCTTGCCGTGGCGAGATGAGAGTGGAAGGATAAACGTAAGAGACAAGAATGATCGCTCTTCCTTCTACAAGAGATATAGAGGTGAAATCGTCATTCTTCCAAATCTTTTTCCTTGTTCATAAAGGATCTTACAGGTATACTGGGCTCAAACAGACAAAAACTTCAAGGGTATGGAAACTCCGGTAAATAGAATGAATTTTCTCATCGCTTCTTTTATCCTAATCGGGATAATGCTCATCCTGAATGGATGCGGTCACGAGCCTCCTGCGCCGTCGGATGATCCTATACCGATTCCCTTTGATCTCGTTTTACCTGACAGTCTCTCCGGGGGCGACTATTATGCAGTAGCCGGAACGAAAGGAGAAGAGCAGGTCCCTCAGGTTGGTGATTCGTTGGTGGAAGTGACCACCTGGAGATTTTACGCGCAGTTTACCGCTGCTAACGATGAGCCAATTGACTTCAACGTCTTCATTAACAACTCTAAGCTCAGTCGCCACAGGGATACTGATACACTCCGGCTTCTCTCGGCGTTTGATACAAGTGTTATAAGTGGAGATCAGATATGGCATCTGCGAGAACCTGATGAGGACAGATTCGATATAGGGCGTTTTATTCTACCAACGGTCAGTTTGCTTGATACGATTGGTCCGTTCAATCGATTGCGAGAGACAAAGGGGACGATTCGCTCTGACACAGCATTGACGATTCGCTGGCGGCCGGGAGCAAGTGGCGGCAATATCCGCATTGAGTGGGTTGCACCTGAGACTACCATTGTGCGTGATGCTTTGGACTTTGTCGGTAATTTTACGATCCCGGCCGCAGTTATGGAGAATCTACGAGGTACAGGAACGGTCATTGTAACACGGACCCGATCAATCACTGAGGATGTGCAGGGCAAAACTGTTGTAGGAATACGAATGTCGCAGCGTACCTATGAGGTATTCGTGCAATGAGGCGATTCCAACTCACCGGGCTCTTTATAGCCTTTCTTACTATCCATGCGCAGGTTGTTCTGGCAGGGGGTGGAGCGTGGGTGAGGACAGAATCGGGATACTACTTCAAGATCGGGTTTACCTCTCTTACCGCTGAAGAAGAATATGGTTTTGGTGGCGAGGATCGACCTCTCTTTCGTGATACTAACCGATTTGCAAACGGAAGAATTGGCTTCAGCAACCTCACACTCTATAGCGAGTATGGAATTACTGATTGGTTGACAAGTGTGATTTCTACTCAATACACCGTTGCAGTTCGAGAGGCAGACATAATCAAACGAGGAATGGAGGGATTGGTAGAATCAGAATCAGCAAGTGGACTTAGTGATACGTGGCTGAGCGCTCGGGTTAGGCTTTTGCCAAATGATTCAAAGGTTGCCGGTGCTGCTACGTTGGGATGGAAGATCCCCACTGGCTCTCCGAACAAGGATATTCCACTTGGGACAGGGGTTGCCGACTATGAAGCAGCCTTAGGCTTTGGAACCGGATTTCCTGTTGGGCCAGAGACATATGGGTATGCGCAGGTTTCCGGAGGATATCGTCTTCGGAACAAAGCATCAAACGAGTTCAACTGGCAGGTCGAAACTGGAATCGGTCTGCTTCCAATCCTCGGTCTGCAACTGATTCTCGATGGTGTCGAATCTACGGCCAACCTTGAGGAGGCAGAGCTAAGCCCGAAGAACACTCTTGTCTTCGATGAACTTGTCGGCAGTCAATCATTCCGACGTTTCAGTGGTGGGCTTCTCTATGCGCTCTCGGATGAAATGGACCTGAGCGCACAATTCACAACAACGCTTTCCGGCATCAATACGCTGAATGCCAATGCATTTGCGGTCGGGGTTGCATGGAAGAAGTAGTTACTCTTCGGCCTTGAGAAAAAGACTTTTGTCAAAGCTTTTTAATAGCCCCCTTCAGAACACAAAGAAGAAACAACTATGCCCTCTCTTCTCTTGCGACGATACATTCATGTAGTGATAGCTCTGTTCTTCGGATATCAATCTGATGGGGTAGGAAAAGCAAGAGTTGAGCCTCGACAGGAGCTGCCAATATCTCATCTTCACATTCACCCGACGGAAGAACCGGCCGATACTCTGTCTCTGCCACTCGACACATCGCATATCATTCTATACAGGCTTGGGGTGGTGGGTGGTCTCTCAGTTGGTGGTTTTATCCTCGGGCATTTCGTTCTGGGAAACCTCTGGTGGAAGGGTGAAAAGAGCGAGTTCCACTTTACCTGGCAAGATGACTGGGTCTACGCTCTCGGAGCTGACAAGTTCGGGCACTTCTACACACCTTATGTTGGTACCGATCTTTATCGACAGGGACTGGAATGGACGGGACTAAGCAGGACCTCCAGTCTTTGGTGGGCTGCGGGTCTTGCGTCAGGCTACACGATATACGTAGAAATACGGGATGGCTTTTCGGAGGAATGGGGATTCAGCTGGGGAGATTTTATTGCAAACAGCTTGGGTGTGGGGTGGCGTGTTGCGGAGTACTACGAACCCTGGTTGGAGAATGTGCGTTGGAAGATCAGCTATGACGCATCGGATGCCTTTAAAGAGGGGGCTTATAGTACGATTGTTGATGACTACGAAAGTACCTATCACTGGGCAAGCCTGAATGTAAATGACATGCTGCCCGCACAATGGCGGTCATTGTGGCCCGACTGGATCAACATAGGTCTGGGGCACAGCGTGAAGGATGTCCGAGCACACGACGGTACAGGCTACCACGAACTATACATAGGCTTGGACTGGAACACCGAAGGACTTCCCGGTGAGGGCTCCTTCTGGGACTGGTTGAAGAGGACGATAAACTACTATCATCTTCCGGCTCCTACAGTTCGGATTGCGCCAAGCATTGTTTGGTATGGGTTGAAGTTCTGATTGAGTATTATACAAGCGGACGTTGAGCAAACCCAATCAACTCTAACGGACTCATAGATGAGCGAGTATGCGTGTAGCAACCCCTACTTTCCAATTGCTACTTGCGCCTGGAGGCTACAACGATATCTTTCTCACTTCTCACACCGTTGCTCCGCCACACGAACTTCCCGCACCTGCTGTACACCCGAAGCAATGATCGACGAAAACAATTTTGCGGTTAAGGACTGCCTCCGCATTCCAATCAAAGATGGACTGCGGAACTCGCTTCTCCAATGGCATGTCTAACATTTGATTGAAATCACAATCGCTCAATGTTCCATCATAGTTCACGCTTACCATTGTTCGGCACATTATTCCTTCGGCAGCTATCGGGTTAAATGCGTTGACAAGCTTTGTCATATACTCTTCATAGCCGCCACGTCGCACCAGGTCATGTTTAAACCGGTGTATAGGCATGTTAGTGATCGTGTAGAGATTGTTGAAGACGATCCCGAATTTTTCCCATAGCTCTCGTTTGTAATCTGCCTGCAACGACTCCTGCGATGCCGGAAGAAAGGCGCCGACCGGATTATAAACAAGGTTAAGGACTAATCCTGCCCCCTCGTTTCCGTACCCGACATCGTTTAACCTTTTCAGTCCATCCATAGATTTTTGAAAGACTCCACGCCCCCGTTGTTTATCGGTAAAGTATTCGGCGTAATAGGGGAGTGAACAGATCACTTCACATTGATGTTCTGCAAAGAACTTCGGTAAATAGGCCTTGCTCTCTCCGGTAACAGGATTTCCGTCGAACTGCACTGTGATGTTGTGGCGTACCATCACATGCTTGCCGAGCTTGCGTGCTTCTATTACTATCCAATCAAAGTGCTCGCTCAGTTCCGGCGCTCCTCCTGTAATATCAAGCGTCTTGATTTCAGGATGCATTCCCAGTACTTCCACCACCTTCTCGGCAGTTGCGCGATCTATTGCTTCGGTCCGCTTCGGTCCGGCATCGACATGACAGTGGAGACATGCCTGATTGCATAGCTTTCCTACGTTGATCTGCAGTGTCTCTATGGAGAGTGGCTTCAGATCAAGCCCAGCCTCTTTCACATGCCGGTTAAAGTTGAAACGAGGCAAGACCTCGTTCGTTCGGTTCACGTGCTTTGAGTCTTCAGTGCTCTGTTTATTTATTGCTGTTAGTTCCATCGTCTGTTACGCTCCTACTTTTTCCAGACTGTTCAGGAATTGCACGCCATGGACAAGTGATGCTCCCCCCCTAACTGCGCTAGCAACGTGGATTGCTTCGGTCATCTGGGTAGGATCTGATCCGGTCTCAAGACAACTCTGTGTAAAAGCATCAATACAGTATGGGCATTGGATCGCGTGGGCAACTGCAAGGCCGATCAGTTGCTTCTCCCGTTTTGTCAAAGCGCTCTCGGTATTAGTTGCGGCACCGTACCAATCAAAAAATTTATCAGCCAGTTCTTTCTGGTGTTTTCCAATCTGACCAAAACGTTTCAGGTCGTTTGATTCGTAGTAATGGGACATATGTTGTAGATAGTTAATGGTAGTTGGTAGTGCACGGAGGAGAAGTCGCCTCGGTGTTACCTTGACTACCGGTGATAACAGAAATCGTTTGTTGAGTATTGAATTGGAACAGTATGGTATGGCGTTCAGGCGAAAAGGGGCGGGGCAGGAAGGAACAGTCTGGTTAGTTCTTTGCGACGGGTTGGAATTATATCAAATGAAATGACTTCCTCGGTAACAGGAGAATATAGAGCCAACTCGAGGAGTTCAATCAATGCAGCTTTTGCTGTATGACTTTGCCAGGAGTCGAAATCAGAGCGCGTTATCGCGAGTGCTGTTGCAGAGAGATGAGTGCATAGCTGGTTGAATAGAGTGGAAGTTTGCCAGGAGAGTCCGGCAAACAGTTCCCTGTTAAAGTAATCTCGTTGAAGTCCAATAAGAAAAGCACCACCATCACGCGTGGGTGCGGCTGCGGCCCCTGCACCACATTCAAGTGCATTGAAAGCTGAGAGGATATCATCCGGTCTGATACTCGGGCAGTCGTTCCCGATAACCACTACCTGTTCGTAACCGAGAGATAAGACGTCGTCGACAGCATTTGCTATACGTTCGCCGAAGTCTTTACCATGTTGTGGAAGAACATGTTTGGCTTTGAGTTGAGTCTGGTTGCCGGTTGTGGCAAGAACAAGATCGGTTGAATCAAGGAGTGGACTGAGTCGAGCACAGATTGCGCGATTGACAGTACGATAACTTTGCAGACTACCGCAAACTTGCGGAAGCGGCTTGATCTGCTGCTCCTGCCCTTCGTCTCGTACAAAGAAAAGTATGGCTCGGCGTGATGTCATGTCCAACGGAATATATCTCTCCCTCTATGATGCTACAAGGTAAGAGTTTCTTTCGTCACCAACCCAGATCGGCAAAAAGATGGAGTGAAAAAGGGAGCGTTTACATTGATTCTCTTGTTTGTCTACCCGGAATGAGAGAAATTATCAGGGAGAAAGGGGGAAGTTGCATACTGATAGAGCCATATATATTGCTTGCTGACCCGCTTTGCTGCGCTTATTATTATAAACCCTTCGGGATAGTATCATGAACGAATCGAATCAGACGCCAGAAACTCCTGAATCGAAAGAACCAATTTCCTATTGGGGCTATATCAACCTTGATGAGCTTCTGAGCCTTCAGCACCCAGAGACTGATGCACACGATGAACTCCAGTTCATTATTGTTCACCAAACGTTCGAGCTTTGGTTCAAGTTGGCGATCTATGAACTGGAAGGGGCAATCAAGCATCTGAAGTCGAATGACATTAGTGGTGGCATCCGACTGTTGAACAGAGTTGGTGCAATTCTTCGTACTGCTGTGAAGGGCTTTGATCCTTTGATGACAATGTCGCAACAGGGATATGCAGAGTTCCGTGATGCACTGAAGCCGGCGAGTGGATTTCAGTCAATGCAGTTTCGGGTTATCGAAACATTGCTCGGGTTTGAGCGTGTCTCTTCGGGGGAGAACGGGGAGAAATGTTTCTATTGGGAGAGTGCTGTGCAAGCCGGAGCAACGTTCGATAACTTTATGGCGAAGTATCATGACCAGCTACTGAAAGATTATGAGGCGATGGGTCAGGATAATCTGCGACGTTTGATGTTGCGCTTGACAGAGAATGCAGTTGGTGCAAAGGGAGTTGAAGCGTATCGAGAGTTGGAAGAGCGCCGGAGTGAGCTTCCAGAACTATATACGTTGGCGGAGGCTGCCCGCGATTTACAGCAAGCGTTGCTCGACTTCCGATTGGGTCATCACAAGGTAACGGTCTTCACTATCGGCAAGCATATGGCCGGCACGAGTGATTCCCATGCGGCCGGACATCCGAGTTGTGCCGAATATCTCCTGAACGTCATCAAAGATCGTTCGGTGATCTTCCTTGAACTTGAAGAGGCAGCAATGAGTTGATGCCTTCTCAACTATTCTTCGTTCACACAAACAAAAAACTTGTTTGTTGCAACAAGCATTGTTGCTCTAGATTCTTTTTTTCGTAATTTTAATCCCGACGAAAATCGTTCGTTCGCTTAAAGACTTACAGAGCGTGCTCGAAAGCAAAAAGATAATCGTCGGTGTTACCGGCAGTATTGCTGCGTACAAAGCCGTTTACCTAACACGCGAGTTGTTGCAGCGTGGTGCAATCGTTCGCATTAGTATGACCGAAGCTGCCACGCAATTTGTGACTTCATTGACCTTCGCATCTCTCAGCAAACATCCTGTTGCTTTAAGCATGTACCCTGACGGAACTCATGAGTCAAGCGGATCATGGCATATCGATTGGGCGTTGTGGGCCGATGCGATGGTAATCGCTCCGGCAAGTGCGTCAACTATTGCCAAGATGGCGAACGGCATCAGCGATAATGCGCTGACTGTAATTGCCACAGCCCTACGGGGAAAATTATTTGTTGCTCCGGCTATGGATGTTGACATGTACAACTATCCGGCATTGAAGAGAAACCTGTCAACCCTTCGCTCGTTTGGGGTTGAGATAATTCCTCCTGGCACCGGAGATCTTGCGAGTGGTCTTGTTGGAGAAGGAAGGCTTGCAGAGCCTGATGAAATCGTTGAAGAGCTCAAAGCCTACTTTGCACGCTCACTCTCCTTGCGAGGAAAGCATGTACTGATTACTGCAGGACCAACACGGGAACCGATTGACCCTGTCCGTTATATCTCCAACCATTCCTCAGGCAAGATGGGTTATGCACTGGCTGAGGAAGCGCGAGATCGCGGAGCGCACGTAACGCTTGTCAGTGGACCGACTGCGTTGGAACTGCCTTCCGGTGTTCACGTTGTAAGTGTAGTGACTGCTGAAGAGATGGCGTCGGCAGTTGAGGTCTATTGCCAGGGAGCCGATATTATTATCGCTTCGGCAGCCGTAGCTGACTTCGCACCTGTTGCGTCGGCAGAGCAAAAGATGAAGCGTCGGCAGATGGGAGCAGATGAGATGTTGATCCCTCTTAAGCCGACTCAGGATATCCTCAAAGCCGTTGGCAGATCTCGACGGGATGAGCAACTCCTCGTTGGTTTTGCATTAGAGACAGACAATTTGATAGAATCAGCGCAAGCAAAGTTAATAGAGAAGAAGTGCGACCTGATCGTAGCTAATCCTGCTGCAGAGGAGGGAACCGGTTTTGGAGGGGAGACAAACAGAGTCACGCTGGTTCAAGCTGACGGAAAGAGAGAGCTCCCTCTCTTGACTAAGAGAGAGTGTGCTGTTGAGATATTCGAAGCAATCGATCGCCTTGCTCAAACAAAGAGTCAAGGTGTCAAGACGAGGCACATCAACTGATCGTATATCCGGGTTCGGAAGGGAACATGAGTGAAGGACTGAAGAAAGAAGCAGTACAGTTTGCCGAACAACAATACAGATTGTATGGGGATATCATTCTGCCACAACAGAAGCAGGTGAAAAAACGGGATATAGTTGTGTTAAAAGACAATAGTTCGCCGACGTTGTTTGAAGCCGTACCCAAGGATTCCTGGTTTCGGCGACAGATACAAGAGATCGAGGAAGAATGGGTAGAAGCCAAATCTCTCGACGCACTTGAGCAGGGAATTTGTAATTGTCGCAAGTGCCTTCTCTGGGAAGGGCGCGACAAGTTCGTTTTCGGAACCGGCAATCCACATGCCGACGTTGTTGTGATTGGTGAAGCTCCCGGTGCTGATGAAAACAAACAGGGGAAACCATTTGTTGGAGACGCAGGTAAGTTGCTAACGAAAATTCTTGCGGCTATCAATTTCAGCCGTGATGACGTTTATATCTGTAATATCCTCAAAAGCCGACCACCGGGAAATCGTAGACCTGAACATAGCGAAGTCGAAACGTGCATTCCGTATCTCTATAAACAACTTGATCTTCTAAAACCACAGTTTATTCTTGCTCTTGGTTTGACTGCTGCTAAAGCGCTGCTCGGCACAACAAAAGCAATGAAAGATTTACGTGGTTCTGTTCACGATTGGCATGGCATCTCGATGATTGTCACATATCATCCGGCAGCATTGCTGCGGAATCCGTATTGGAAACGCTCCACATGGGAAGATGTCCGGTTGTTGCGCAAACTATACGACAGTTGGAATGCTGAAAAGTCTTAAGACACGATAGCAGATAACAGAGTATGCCATAAAACTCCTCCGTAGCCTCGAGAGCACGGAAGGAAAACTGTTCATCTATAACAAACAGGGAGAGGCGTATGGCCAAAACCACGAAGAAGAAAGCTGCACCAAAGAAGGCAGCTAAGAAGAAGGCCACGAAGAAGAAAGCTGCACCAAAGAAGGCAGCCAAGAAGAAGGCCACAAAGAAGAGATAGTAGTCTGATTTGTAGTCATCAGAGATTGTTAGCGAGGTCGATTGTAAAACAAACAATCGACCTCGTTCGTTTGATGGTGAGTGGTTGATAAATGTATGCCATCGACAGTTAGTGGTTCGCTGTTCAGTACTATATTAGAACAGATTAGAACACTCCAGAATGCTGATTGAGCATGTCCAAACATATTCGCAATCCCGAACTTCACAACGCCTTGCAGCAACTTTTTGCACGCCAGGCCTTTGGAGTAAAATTAGGTCTGGACTCAACTCGTGAATTGCTATCGACGGTTGGTGCACCACAGGAAGGTCTTCCTGTACTTCATGTTGCCGGAACCAATGGCAAAGGGTCGGTCTGTGCAATGCTTGCCTCAGTCCTTGCGGAAGCAGGAATGAAGGTTGGCCTCTATTCTTCACCACATCTTGTTGACTTTCGAGAACGCATACGGGTAAATGGCGTGGCTATCTCAGAGGATCGATTGGCTCTCTACGCAAAAGAGATGATGTCCGAAATTGAACGCATCGGCTGTACCTTCTTTGAAGGGACAACAGTGATGGGGCTTCGTTACTTTGCTGAGGAGAACGTTGATATCGTTGTGCTGGAGACTGGCATGGGGGGGAGGCTTGATGCAACCAACGTTGTAAAACCCATGCTCTCGATCATCACCTCTATCGGGTTGGATCATACCAGGCATCTTGGGGAGACGTATGAAGCGATTGCTATGGAGAAAGCAGGGATTATCAAGGCCTCTACTCCGGTTCTTGTCGGAAGGATAAGACCACGACTGAAACCGGTTTTTGCTGAACGTGCCGCCAAAGTTGGGAGTGATATTACGTTTATCGAGGACGTAAGTCGTGCACTTCATCGTCGAACGAGCCTTGATGAAACGGTCGGATCATTTATAGTTCGGGAACAAGAGATAGAACATCTCTCGATTGATCTTCCCGGCAAGCACCAGATTGAGAACGCGCGACTTGCCTTGACAGCTCTGCAGATGCTTCCGGAAGAATACAGACCACAGGCAGAGACTCTCCGAAAAGGCTTTCGTTCGATACGATCAAATACGGGAATTCGGGGACGTTTCGACCACGTAATGACTTCTCCGGACCTCGTGTTAGACGTGGCTCATAACAAAGATGGTGTGAAGGTCCTTGTTGGAACACTACAGAGCCTTCTTGAAGGGGAAGGACATGTGCGGTTTGTTTACGGATCAGTTCAGAACAAAAACGTAGCTGAAATTGCCGAGTTGTTGGTTCCATTAGCCTCTACTCTTTATGCAGTCTGTGCCGACAGTTCGCGGTCTCTCCCCTCAGATGAAATCGCTCATTGGTGCAGTAATGCCGGAATCAACACAATTGATGCGGGAAGCGTATCGAATGGTTTGAAGTTAGCCCTCCGTAAAGTGAAAGAGAATGAGATCATCGTTGTCTGTGGTTCATTCTTTGTTGTTGGCGAAGCCATTGACACTCTTGGGTCAATCGATCCTGCTAATCAATCTTTGAACCTGGCTCTCAATTCCGACGTGACTGGTGGTTACGATCGTACCCCTCACATGATTGAGATGCACCTAAGGGAGAAAGGGCCGGAGGGGCTTGAAGTAGAGAATAAATCCGAGAAGGAACCGCGAGCCACAGTAAAGGAGTGGCATCCGAACGAGCAGCCACGTGAACGGTTAATTAAGCTTGGTCCCCCGGCCTTGAGCGATGCCGAGTTACTTGCAATTCTGCTTCGCACAGGCACACCAGACAAAGATGTTTTGCAACTGAGTCGCGAACTTCTTCAAACCTTCGGTGATGGACTGACTGGGGACTTGCTGATTGATATTGCCGGACGTGATCTGAAAGAGTTACAGCAGATACATGGTATCGGTCCTACAAAAGCCGTGACCCTGGCTGCCGCATTTGAGCTCGGTAACCGGGTAATTGCCCGGTCGTTTGCTGCAAGACCTGTCATCGAAGGACCAAAAGATGTTGCACGGTTGTTTATTCCGAGAATGCGAGCGTTACGGAAAGAGCAGTTTCACGTCATCATTCAGAATACGGCAGGGCAGGTGATCCGTACAGAACTTGTTTCCGAAGGAAACCTGAACAGTTCTATCGTTACTCCGCGAGAAGTCTATCGAACGGCGGTTGTTGAAAGTGCTGCCTCAATCATTGGGCTTCACAATCATCCGAGTGGAAATCCGAAGCCAAGTTCCGAGGATATTGCGGTGACGAGACAACTTATTGATGCTGGACGTATTCTTAACATACCGTTCAATGATCATATTATTGTTGCCGGTGAGCAATACGTTTCGATGGTAGAAGAAGGTTATGTCTGATTGTACGCGCAGACTTTGAATCACAATGGTGCAAGAGTAGTATGCAACGATTATCGGTGATTCTTCTGACAGGAATTGCTATGCTGAGTTGTGGTACGTCGGAGGATCGAAAACAGCCTGAGCAACCACATGATGGTACCGACAGTCCCAGCCTTGACACTCTTCAGTCTTCGAAGCGCCAGGGCCCTATCATTGTTGAATCTCCACGTTCAGGCGCGATTCTCTCCAGATCCGAATTTACGATTCGTGGAACAGCAAGGACATTTGAAGGAACTGTTCTATATCGACTTGTCTACGGTTCTGTGTTAAATGTCGCTTCCGGGTTTATCACTGCCGATTCTGCTGAGATTGGAACGTACAGTCCGTTTTCAATAGACGTTACGTATTCCTCTGACTTTGGTGGAGATGCTATTCTGGAGGTCTATGAAGAGGATGCCGAGAGTGGGGAGGAAGTAAACAAGGTAAAGATACCGGTCACTATCGTTGGCCTTCCAGGCAAGGAGAAACAAAAGGTCTTTGTCTATTTCCCAAACATCAGGATGGGGTCAAGGAGGGATTGTCGTTCGGTCTATCCACTGAGCCGTGAGTTGCCAAAAGAATCAAAAGGATTGGCTCGTGGGGCAATCTACTATCTGTTGAAGGAGCTTGATGAAGAAGAGCGGATCGAAGGCTACCGTAATAAAATGCCCGAAGGACTGAGGTTGAACAGAATTTCTATCGAAGATGGGGTTGCACATCTCGATTTCAGCAGCCATCTGAACAGAATCAAAAGGGCATGTGATGCCCAGATGGTTCGTGCACAGATAGAACAGACCTTAGCGCAGTTTCAGACAGTGAATGCTGTTGCTATAACAGCAGATGGAATGAACTGGACGATGGGAAGATAATTGGGACAGTGAGAAGAGGGACGGGGAGACAGTGAGAAGAGGGAAGAGGGAAGAGGGACGGGGAGACAGTGAGTTGATGTGGTATAGCCCCATAATTGGTTGGACTAAATTTCTAAACTCGTTTAGGAGAGATTTAGTCATGAAGAAAC
>JAGWAZ010000023.1 GCA_021296135.1 Chlorobiota bacterium
CTGAGAGTAATCGAGTCGAGTCGGTTTGGCCATATTCACCTCCATGTTGGTTGTGTTACTGCCTTTCACCGCTTGTCTCTATATGTTTGTGTTTTGCGTGAGTTCTATATGACTTCTATGCAGGCAGGATGCCTGCGCTTCGCCCTCATCCCTGATTCAACCTCTCGCCCATGCATGGCGTAACGAGAGATAGCCAGCAAAACCAAAGCCGAAAAGATACAGGAGCTGAAATGGAAGGGCAGCAATCTCGACTAGCCAGACAGAGATAATGACCCCTACAACAAAATAGATGGCAAGCAGAAGTTCAATCATTGTACCAAGACTGACTTTGGAGAGGCGATAAATGCTTTGTGTCCAGGTGTCTTCTTTCTTCGTGATGTTATACTTAGGCGTCCTTTTGAATTCGCTCTTCTTGTTAAAAAGAGCCTCCAGCACCCCCTTTGTATTGTTCACTGCAAGCCCCATTGTACCTGCCATAAAGACCGGGAAGAGCAAAATTCGGTGTTTCCAGTCGCCACGGATATTGCGTTGAGCACAAAGATAAAAGAGGAAGGTGGAGATAGAGGCAAGAATGAAGATCGCCATCCAGTTATAGTATGGATCGAGTTCCGGATGGGCCTTCTTTACCAGGACAATCGGCACGTTCAGAAGTGCGATGAAGAGAATAAAGGGAAAGACAACGTTTGATGTCAGATGAATCGTTGCGTGAAGCTTCACAGCCAACGGTTGCTCACTTTTCCAGACACGCCGGAGATGTTTTTTTGCCGTTTCAATGGCCCCCTTCGTCCAACGGAATTGTTGAAGCTTCAGACCGTTTACCTCGGCAGGAAGTTCGGCTGGAACGGTTACGTCGTTCAGATAGAGAAAACGCCACCCACGAAGCTGTGCACGATAGGAGAGATCAAGATCTTCTGTTAGTGTATCGCTATGCCAGTCTCCTGCATCAACAATGCAGCTCTTACGCCAGACACCGGCAGTTCCATTAAAGTTGATAAAAACACGTGCACGATTTCGTACCTGTTGTTCCATAGCAAAGTGAGCATCGAGTGCCATTGCCTGCACACGTGTGAGCAGACTGTAGTCGCCGTTGGTATGCTCCCAGCGTGCCTGGACCATGCCAATGTTCGGATCTGCTATCAGATGTGGCACTGTATCGCGCAGAAAGTTTGAGCTTGGAATAAAGTCTGCATCGAAAATTGCAACGTACTCTCCCTCAGAGACTGCCAGCCCTTGCTTCAAGGCTCCTGCTTTGTAGCCGGCGCGGTTTGTACGATGTAAGAGCTTGATGTTAAAGCCATCATTCAGCTTTTGATTAACTACTATTTGTGAAAGACGGACAGTGTCGTCAGTCGAGTCATCAAGTACTTGAATTTCCAATCGCTCTTTTGGCCAATCAAGAACACATACGGCGTCAATCAATCGCTCAACAACATAGCGCTCATTGAAGATCGGAAGCTGCACGGTCACTAATGGCAACTCATCATCGGCAACTCTGCGCGCGGGTTGCGGATCACTCGGCTTCAATCGTAAATACGTGATAACCATCACCAGCCCATAAAGACCGAAGATGGAGAGTATAACCAATGCAAGTATGTAAATACCAAGAAGAATCAGTTCCATAGAAACAGACAAGACAATTTTTTAACCGCCCTCTCATTTCTTCTGTAGTCGATGATCTGCAATCTACATTCCACAATTACCAATCGGCCACTGTTTTCAACAAAATCTTTTCTGTCAGATTGTCGACCGCTTCGGCAATTGCTTCCCCTTCACCGGATTGCCCTTCTGATAGATCATACGATGACTCGCCTTGAAAAGGTTGTTCATCGTAGATCGCTTTCCCTTTTAGGTTATCATAAAATGATGCCCGAACCTCAACAATCACTCCACGTACTGATTCACGATCATCCGATGAGACAGCACGACGGACGTCATTGCGAATCGCCGTAATCGTTACACCGAGCCGTGAATCGGCTTCAGCATCGTCTACTACTCGCAAGCTATTGTCAGAACGAAAGCGATCGATCAACTCATTTGTCAGCTCGAACCGGATTGTCGAGCGACCAAATCCACTGTTGTCCTCTACCTGAGGGATCACAATGGTCTTCAAATGGGCCGGGGCAGATCCTCCACGAAAGGAATAGCAACCGGGGCCTGTCACTATTACAATACACAATCCCATCACAATCCTCTGAAATCTCATAAGAGTCCTATCCCGTTCATAGCCATAGTACACTTCCATACCTCATCTTTTACTCGCCGCACCAATGCACTTTTCGTCGTAGTTCTTAGAAGCATCGTTAGCCGTTTTCTGCATCGTCTTCACCATCATCTATATACCCTTCATCTTTGTATTGATTCAGTTTTCGATAGAGAGTTCGCTCACTTATACCGAGAGCATCAGCGGCACGGCGACGACTGTTATTAAATTTGCGGAGAGTGCCAATAATCATAGCCCTTTCTACCGATTCAAGGTTCAGATCATCAAGTCGCTGAACCAGATCGTGCGGACTGATAGCAGCGGGAGGCAGTGCAAATTGCTCAGGAATAGGCATAGCGGCCCCCTGAGCAGAGTTTGCTTGGACGGTCTCTTTGAGCGCAACCACTTCATTACGAAGATCGATGAGCGCACGATAAATCAGTTCACGTTCGGCTTGATCCGGAGTTTTTCCGGGAAGATGAACCATTCCGTAAGGATTGTTCTGCGGACGAACTCGCGACGTATCAAGGTGATCGAAAACGGTATCGGCTGTAATTTTTTCCTCTTTCTCCAAGGTGATAATCAGTTCGGTAAAATTCTTCAATTCCCTGATGTTTCCGGGCCAGGGATAATCAACTAAAACCTCTATTGCTTCCGGGGTTATTCCCCCGAAGGGTATCTTCAACCGTGATGAAGCCTGATAGGCAAAATAGGCGAAGAGAAGTTGAATATCCTCGCGACGTTCTCGTAATGGAGGGATAAACATTGTTGCCGAATTGAGACGATAATACAGATCATGACGGAAGGTTCCCTCTGCAACGCTCTGCTCCAGATCACGGTTAGTTGCTGCAATGACCCGAACATCTGTCTTTCGCTCATCAGTACTGCCGACACGTGTAAACTCCCCCGATTCAAGGATACGCAGGAGTTTTACCTGAGTGGCCGGAGACATTTCGCCAATTTCATCAAGGAGTATCGTCCCACCATCTGCAGCCTCAAAAATACCTTTACGTGACTCAATCGCACCGGTAAATGCGCCTTTTTCATGCCCAAAAAGCTCTGACTCAAGAAGCGTCTCAGGAATTGCCCCGCAGTTGATCGAGAGCATTCTCTTCTCTGTCCGGCTACTCAATCGACGCAAGGCATGAGCAAAGACTTCCTTTCCAGCACCACTTTCACCTACAAGGAGCACAGTAAGATCGGTAGGAGCAATACGCCGAAGCGTATCGACCGCTTCCCGGATGGCAGGGGAACGACCAATAATTCCGAGTTCTTCCTGAGAAATATCGTGAATTGTTGTAGCCATGTATCAACCATTCGCAGTGCTGAATCACTGCGCTATAGAGTGTTCAAGCTTCCCCATCTCTCAAGTTGTCGTCTCTATGCTGAACTGCGAGACGTGCCCAGCAGCCTGCCGGGATTACTTTCTCTCCACTACCCAGTTTTTGATATAATCAGCAATTGCAGTCGTTGGTGCGCCGGGTACAAAGAGTTTACCAACTCCCATTTGACTCAACTCTTCGATGTCCTGATCGGACATAATACCACCACCTGTCAGAAGGACATCAGTCAACCCCTTTTCGTTCATAAGCTGACGAACTTTTGGGAAGATGGTCATGTGCGCACCTGAGAGGAGGCTGATACCAATGACGTCGACATCTTCCTGAAGAGCAGCCTCAACAATCATCTCAGGCGTCTGTCTTAAACCCGTATAGATAACTTCCATACCGGCATCCCGCAACGCAGCAGCAATAACCTTCGCACCACGGTCATGTCCGTCAAGTCCGGCTTTTGCTATCAATACACGGATTTTCTGATCCATAGTTTCTCTGCTTGGTGTTTTCAATAACTGATAAAATTACAAAGAATCGACAAACGGAAATGTAATGACCTTCACGCATTCGAACCCGGATCGTATTGGATTCCGGTCTCTGCCGCCGTATCTTGACCTTGGTTTTACGAACTTAATTATTTGGAACAACCAATTGAAATATCGCTGGATTCTATCAACGGTATCAGATGAGAATGTCGTAGAAAACTTAGCCAGAACGATCAACGTTCCAGAAACGATTGCGAAGATACTCGTTGGACGAGGTATTCAGACCTTCGAAACAGCCCGGGAGTTCTTCAGACCTAATCTTGCCGATCTGCATAATCCCTTCTTTATGCACGATATGGAGAAGGCAGTTGAAAGAGGTGTAACAGCAGTCCAGACAAGGGAAAAAGTTGCCATTTATGGCGATTACGACGTTGACGGGACAAATTCGGCCGCTATGCTCTATCTCTTCTTCAAGGAACTTGGAGCAAATGTCGATTACTACATTCCCGACCGTTTTACCGAAGGCTACGGCATTTCCCGGCTCGGCATCGACCGGCTTGCTGAGGGTGGGATCTCGCTCATCATCACTATCGATTGCGGCATCACTGCCGTCGAGCAGGTGCAGTATGCTGCTGAACGTGGTATCGACGTAATTATCTGCGATCATCACGAGGCTGGAGATGAGATTCCTCCTGCCTATGCTGTTCTCGACCCCATCAAGCCCGGTTGTAATTATCCTTTCAAGTCTCTCTCCGGATGTGGCGTCGGATTCAAGATGATGCAGGGGATTGCCGGTCGACTTGGTACGCCCGATATTGTCTGGTCTTACCTGGATTTTGTCGCAATAGCCGCCGCCGCCGACATTGTTCCTCTCACAGGTGAAAATCGTCTGCTTGTCACGCATGGCCTGCGGAAGTTAAACGATTCACCACGTCCCGGTATTCGGGGACTGCTTGAATGCGCCGGAATGAATTCAAGAACTCTTAACACATCACAGATTGTTTTCGGCATCGCTCCCCGGATTAACGCGGCCGGCCGGATGGGGGAGGCAAACAGGGCTGTCAAGATGCTGATAGAAGATGATGAAATCCAGGCCTTCCGTCAAGCACAGGAATTGGAGACGGCAAACAGAGAACGGAAGTCGATTGATGAAGAGACCTTTATGGAGGCTGAGCAAATGGCACAACAACTCCTGGCAGAGAACGAGTACCGATTTTTGGTAATTCATAATGGGAGTTGGCACGCCGGAGTTATTGGTATTGTTGCATCGCGGCTTGTAGAACGTTTCTATCTGCCGACAGTGTTGCTGACCACAGTCGATGGCGTCGCAAAGGGATCGGCACGCTCCATCCCTGGATTTGATATCTATAGTGCGCTCAAGAAGTGTGAGAAACATATCGAACAGTTTGGTGGCCATAAATATGCTGCAGGACTCTCGGTGTTAGAGGAAAACATTCCGACTCTTCGTGAGGCACTCAATGGCTATGCAGTTCAGCAGATCGATAGCGAGATGTTGACCCCGGAACTCCGTATCGATGCAGAAATAGAACTTGAGGAAATTTCCCCTCGCTTCTTCAAGCTTATCAAACAATTCGCACCCTTTGGACCAGGGAATACCCGCCCACTTTTCATGACACGGAATGCAGAGATTATCGGCTATCCTCGTATGGTAGGAAAAGATCACTTAAAATTTCGAGTGCGACACAACAATACTGATACCGGTTATATCGAGGCGATTGGCTTTGGTATGGGAAGTCGTATCGGTGAGCTAAAGGCCGGCAAGAACGTTGACCTAGCCTTTAATATCGAGGAAAACGAATATCGCGGCACTATTACAAAACAGCTGCGCATCCATGATTTTCGTAGCACGGACGACAACCTTAAAGTCTTTACCACAACCGTAATGGATTCGATCGATGAGACAGCCGATGCCGCTCTTGACAGCCCGATCATTGTTGATAAAGCCTCAGGAACAATACATATACCTGAACCAGTTGTTCCAAATGCCGAGGAGTTTCCAAAAGAGAACACGATAGTATCGCATAGGATAGAGACAGAAGAGTTCGATGGCAGGACACAGTAAATGGGCAAACATCAAACACCGCAAAGCAACCAGTGATGCCAAGCGGGGGAAAGTATTTACACGCATTGCCAAAGAATTGACAATTGCTGCGCGTGACGGAGGAGGCGATCCTGAGGCCAACCCTCGTCTACGCCTTGTGATTCAGCAAGCACGGGCCGCAAACATGCCGAACGATAACATCGACCGTGCTATCAAGCGTGGAACCGGTGAACTCGAGGGGCAGAGGCTCGAGCAGTTCATGCTGGAAGGATATGGTCCTGGTGGAATCGGTATTCTGATTGAATGCGTTACCGATAACCGAAACCGGACGGTAGCCGATGTTCGTCATCTTCTTTCCCGCAATGGTGGCTCGATGGCCGATGCCGGTTCAGTTGCCTGGAACTTCTCACGTAAATCCGTGATTGCTATTGATAAGGCTGGAACAAACGAAGATGATGTGTTGGTGGCAGTCATCGACGCCGGCGCTGAGGATGTAAAAGAGGAAGAAGAGACGTTTGATGTATACGCCGAGCCGGAAAATTTCGATGCCGTACGCGAGGCATTGGAGACCGCTGAGCACTCAATCAAAGAAGCCAAACTTGCCTTTGTTCCAAACCAATCCGTAGAGCTAACCGACGGCAACGTAGCTTCAGCCCTGAAACTTCTTGACGCCCTCGATGATGCCGATGATGTACAGAACGTCTTTTCGAATGCTGAAATCAGCGATGAAGAGTTCGCAAAGATCGAAGAATAGAATCTCCACGACTTATTCTCCTGTGGGGTACTCAAGCAGATTAACCTCTTCAACACTTCTATCGTATATCCGAAACGTTTTTAGCTCATGTTCTCTCATCTCGAGGCTCCACTCAACGTTGAGTAGATGCAACCCGACATGGAGGCTCGTCTTGTTTCCGCTCGTCTCGAATAACCTCAGAATTCATCCTTTTCCATTCTCCGATTTCTTTAACACCGTAGCATGAACATTAGGTTTGGAAATAGCGATCCCCTGGTACTTTGGCCTCAAAGGATTCGAACCTCCGGGATGCTCCGATTAACCCCTTGTATTTCGTCAGTTTCTACACTTCTGTTTTCAATAATTTGAACACATACAATATTCTTTCAACCCCCAACCACTGACTCTCGACCCCCAATTCTTCGACTCCCGACCCCTCCGCGACTCCACAAAAGCCAAAGAGGACATCCGCAGGCAGCAGATGTCCTCTTCTCTACTAAATACAGCGTAGTGATAAGATGTATCTTACCAACGGTCACGACGGGAGCCACCGCCACCACGATTTTCGCGTGGACGTGCTTCGTTTACCACCAATGTGCGACCGTCAAGGTCTGTGCCATTGATTGCTTCGATTGCGCTACGACCTGATGTGGCATCGCTCATCGTCACGAAAGCAAAGCCGCGCGGACGCCCGGTCTCGCGATCATCGATGATAGCAACTTCTTCTACGTCTCCATATGCACTAAAGACGTTACGCAGCGTGTCTTCCGATGTGGAATACGCCATGTTTCCCACGTAGATCTTCATGAGATCCTCCCAAAACATTAAGTGTGAAGGCCTTGACAATTCAGAAAGGTCTCTACCCGGGCGAAATCTGTCGAGCGTGAAACGAACGAAGGAAGTCTGCGCGTGCTTCTACCGAGTCCTGCAAGGTCGTGGCCGGATAACAAATCAAATGCCGGCGTTTCCACCAACATCATGTAAAGATAGAGGAAACTTCAGAACCTGCAAAATTATTTCCAGGTATACTATAGTTTTAGGAACCCCATTTGCCCCCTTTCGAGCGGACGCTTTTGTGGCGAGTGAGGCAGAGATTGTTGTCACATATCAGATTTCTTCTCTTGTTAAGCATACAGCCAAAACAAATACATCATAGATCGAACATCGTTGATCGACATTCTTAAATCAAAAACATCGTCCCAGCGGTAAACGACTGGGCTATCTTTGCAACCGAGCGTCGCTATGCGACTATCCCACGCTTCGGCGCCGGGCTATCAACGGCGCGTCGCTACGCGACTACGCGCTCACTTTTTTGTGCTGGTGCGAGGTGAGCAGGATCGTATAGTTTCTTCGTTTGAGTGGAAGGATACCGTCGATATGTTGGAACATCTGGGAGCACGTCACAACGTTGCATCACATCCTGGCGGTCACGAGTTGGATAGCCGATTGCTCCTGAACATTCGTGAATCGTAATCTGCATACTCCCGACATGATGTTGTGCTTTCTCTAACGAATCGCTACATTTGTGACATATTTCGTAAGCGGAAGTGAGTTTCATTCAACAATCTCGGGGAGTACCAAGTAATGAACGACATTTCTACGGCTAACGTACAGCTATCTGTTGGGGAGATCATATCAAATGGAATCTCTTCAGGTTTGAAGAACTTTTTGAATCTCTTGCTGACAGGCATTCTTTTTGCCCTCACTTTCTGGATTCCCTATCTGAATATCGGAACGTTCATAGGGTTGCAAGACCTTGTCCCCAAAATGAGTAGAAAGGAGCCCATCAATCCTACTGAAATCTTCGATGCCAAGTACAGAAAGAACTTTGGTGAGTTCTTTTTGTTAATGGCCCTGTTTTATGCTGGAGTAATTACAGGCGTCATCTTTCTATTTGTCGGAGCTCTTGTTGTACAAATTGCCTGGATGCTTGCGTTACCTTTGTTTGTTGATAAGGGAACAGGTCCGATTGAATCATTGCGGACCAGCCATCAACTGACCCATGGGCACAAGATGATCATTTTCCTTGCACAGCTTGTGTTTGGAATAGGAATAGGAATCATTTTCCTCATTTTCTATCTGATTAATGAAACTCTTGGAAGTATCGTTCTATTCCTGCTCTATCTTGTGCTGTTTCCGATACTGCTCGGCATACAAGCTTATATCTATGGCAAATTAACCGCTGTTCTTGATTCGCCCTCGTCAAGTGCGCAGGCTGTTGATCCCGTACCCCCTATGTGATAACAGTCTAACTACCGTGTACAAATCAGAACGGCTCCGCAGGTTAGTCTGCGGAGCCGTTCTCTTTTTCCCGCTATCCTCTTACTACAACGGAATATTCCCGTGCTTTTTCGCCGGATTTGAGTCCTGCTTATCTTGCAACAACCCCAAGGCGTCGATGAGGATTGGTCTGGTCTGTGCCGGTTCGATAACGTCGTCGATATAGCCCCGTTCGGCAGCCAGATAAGGGTGAGCAAACCGTTCCCGGTATTCAACATCGTGACGTGCAAGCTCTGCTTCGGGATCTTCGGCCTCGGCGATCTCTTTACGGTAGAGGATTTCTGCAGCCCCCTTGCTCCCCATCACGGCAATTTCAGCAGTTGGCCAGGCATAGTTGAAATCCCCCCGGATATGCTTGGAGTTCATCACGTCGTATGCGCCACCGTAGGCCTTGCGTGTAATAACGGTAATCTTCGGAACCGTTGCCTCACAGAACGCATAGAGCAGTTTTGCCCCATGCCTGATAATGCCTCGCCACTCCTGATCGGTTCCGGGAAGGAAGCCGGGAACATCTTCGAAGACAATAAGAGGAATGTTGAAGCAATCGCAAAACCGGACAAAGCGTGCACCCTTCACCGAAGCATCGATGTCCAGCACGCCGGCAAGAGAGGCAGGCTGATTTGCGACTATACCGACAGACTGACCACCCAGACGTGCAAATCCGACGACGATGTTAGAGGCAAACTCCTCATGAATTTCAAGAAAGGAGCTCCGGTCAACAACCCGCTCGATGACGCTCTTCATGTCGTACGGCTTGTTCGGATTCTCAGGAACGATTGCGTTCAGCACATAATCAAGACGATCATGCGGATCGTCAAGATCAATCGTTGGGGGCTTCTCGCGATTGTTCTGTGGCATGTAGCTCAGCATGGTTCGGATGCTCTTCAACGCCTCGATCTCATTCTCACGAACCAGATGTGCTACACCCGACTTTGAAGCGTGGGTATGTGCTCCACCAAGCTCTTCCTGGGTGATCTCTTCATGGGTTACCGTTTTTACCACGTTGGGACCGGTTACAAACATATAGCTTGTGCCATCTGCCATCACAACAAAGTCAGTAATCGCAGGCGAATAGACAGCACCGCCTGCGCAAGGACCAAGAACAGCTGAGATTTGCGGCACAACTCCGGAGGAGAGGGTGTTTCGAAGAAAGATCTCGGCATAGCCACCGAGGGAGACCACCCCTTCCTGAATTCGAGCGCCACCTGAATCATTCAGTCCGATAACGGGCGCACCGATCTTCATAGAAAGGTCCATAATCTTACAGATTTTCTCGGCATGGGCCTCTGAGAGCGAACCACCGAAGACCGTGAAGTCTTGCGAAAAGAGGCATACATCGCGTCCGTTAATCTTTCCGGTGCCAGTAACAACACCATCGCCAAGATATCGCTGTTTCTCAAGTCCGAAGTCATGAGAGCGGTGTCGAACAAAAGCATCAATCTCATGGAAGGTCCCGTCGTCAAGCAACACATCAATCCGTTCACGTGCGGTCAGTTTCCCTTTTTTGTGTTGAGATTCAATCCGTTTTTCTCCGCCGCCAAGCTTCGACTCCTCACGCAGCCGATTCATTCTCTCAAGCCGGTTTTCATGCTCAAAAGTGGAATTCTGTCCGTTTTGATCCCCCTTCTCCGAAAGAGAGATTTTTTCCTTTATTTCTTCGACTGTTCCTTGTTCCTTCATAATCGATATTTCGGCAGATTCCGTTGTCACAAAAAGGTCGTTTACCGAGCCATTAAGTTACGATTTCCGGACTCAACAGTTCTCGAAAGAAGCGGAATCAATTTCCGAATTCAGCGGTTATTCAATGTGTTAAGCTCGACGAACCTAAACATCACTTTGCACCGGAGAATGGAATGAAACGGTTTCTGATGATAATGTGCGTCTCGGTGTTGCTATGGGGATGCAATGATGTTTTCACAAACGAGTACCCGTATGGCGAAGAGTTCTCGTTCGATTATGGTAAGTATGCACTTGTTGGAGGGGAGAGTCTGATTCAGTTTCTTGGGATCAAGGAAGATTCGCCTTCTCCAAACTAATGTCGAGTGTATAGTGGCGGGGAATGCGGCTGCGGAGTTTTTGATCAAGGTGTCGGGATTTCCTGAAGAACGATTTGTGTTGAACACATATCCCAATTTCGAGCAGGAGATAGAGATCTATGGCGCTTGGATTCGTTTGCTCGATGTAAAGCCGGAGCCGATCTCGACCAGGCAAATTTCATCGGAAGAATACTCTGTACGTCTGACTAATAGACCGAATAAAAGTAAGGGGCTTTTTTGCCGGAATGGTAAAGTAGAGTCCTGAAGTGTTGAAAAACAGCACCGGAGAGGTGGTGCTGTTTTTTTTGCTTGCAACATAGATTCAGTCTTCTTTATATTTATCTTAAGTATGCTGAAAACAGGAATCAACCATACCGCTGAAGATTATCTTCGGGCGATCTATCGTCTGGAAGAACGCGAAGGGAACGCGTCGAATGCAGCCTTGGCCCGAGAGCTTGGAATCTCTGCTGCTGCTGTAAGCGAGATGGTAAAGAAGATGGGGGAGATGAAGTTGGTTCGCTACAGGAAGTATCACGGAACAAAGCTGACGCCGAAAGGGAAATCTATTGCTGTTGGTATTACCCGGAAGCATCGGCTCTGGGAGGTCTTTTTGATTGAGCATCTGAATTTTGCATGGGATCAAGTTCATGAATTGGCTCATCAACTTGAGCATATCAACTCGGAGGAATTGATTGACAGGTTAGATGATTTTCTTGGCAATCCGACTCATGATCCTCACGGAGATCTGATTCCGGCAAAAGATGGTACGGTCCCACAACGCGACCTTGTCCCTCTTTCGGCAATGGAGCCGGGGTGGAGTGGATCGCTCAGGCGGGTCAGCGATGAGCATCCTGAGTTACTACGCTATGCAGCATCTCTTGGCCTTGAAATTGGCAGAAAGGTCACTGTTCTGGAACGCATCAACTTCGACGGTTCGGTCAGACTGGTTTCAGGAGATAAAGAATCGGTTGTTTCCGAGAAGCTGGCTGCCAGTCTCTATGCACAGATAAACGTGGATGATAAGTTAGATGAACGCAAACAACCTGGATAATCTGAAGAGGAGATTTTTGATGAAAGGAATCTTGGTCTTTGTCGTGGGTATAACGTTGATTGTTATGGGTTGCAGTGATAGAAAGGATGGAAGTGATCAGCCCTCATCCGATGGAAGGCTGAGAATTGTTGCCACAACCGGAATGATCGCCGATGCTGCTCGAAACATTGTTGGTGAACATGCAGAGGTAGTCGGATTGATGGGCGCAGGGGTTGATCCACATCTTTATAAAGCAACACAGAATGATCTCAAGCTTCTCTCCGAGGCTGATATCATCCTCTATAATGGTCTTCATCTCGAAGGTAAAATGGCCGATGTGCTTGGCAAGTTGGCTGCACGCAAACTGGTGATTGCCCTTGCTGAAGGACTTGACACGACGCTGCTGCGACGCCCGCCAGAGTTCGAGGGAGCCTACGATCCGCACGTCTGGTTTGATGTCGATCTCTGGAAGAGAGTAGCACAGAACCTGACCGATACTCTCACTGCACTGGATGCCGAGAATGTTGAGGTTTACAGATCGAACGGAGGTATATATACCGCCAGTCTCGATGCTCTCGATGAATGGGTGATCCAACAGATCTCGACAACTCCTGAAAAATCACGAGTCTTGGTCACGGCACACGATGCCTTTGGCTACTTCGGGGGTGCCTATGGAATTGAGGTGCGGGGCCTGCAGGGAATCAGCACGGTCTCCGAAGCCGGCCTTGCTGACCGTGCGGCAATGATCGACCTGATCGTTGAACGCAAGGTAAAAGCAGTCTTCATTGAATCGAGCATCAACCCGAAGGCTATAGAGGCAATCGTTGAAGGCGTAAACGGGAGAGGGCATAGTGTGAGTATCGGTGGTGAGCTTTTTTCAGATGCAATGGGAGAAGATGGAACACCAGAGGGAACCTATGTCGGGATGGTTCGAGCGAACGTAAACACGATTGTTGAGGCGTTACGATGAAATTCAGGGAGAGTTTAAGCGGTGGCAAAAAGAGTAATCAGACTCGAGAAAACATCTCGGGATCTGTTTCTTCACTTGAAGTTCACGACCTGACCGTGAGCTATCATCGCAGGCCTGTGCTCTGGGATATTGACTTTGAGATGCCAGAGGGAAAACTTGTGGCAATTGTCGGTCCTAATGGTGCCGGGAAATCAACCCTTATCAAGGCAATCATGGGACTTGTCCCTCCCGCAAGTGGATACGTGAAGATCTTCGGGCAGAGTCTGGAGGATGCCAGACCCCGAGTCGGCTACGTACCACAGCGAAACTCGGTTGATTGGGATTTCCCGACGAACGTACTTGACGTTGTGTTGATGGGGTGCTACGGGCGTATCGGTCTTTTCCGTCGACCACGCGCAGCTGACAGGGATGTTGCGACCGATGCGCTTCGTCAGGTTGGCATTGCCGATCTTGCGAAGCGTCAGATCTCCCAACTCTCAGGTGGTCAGCAACAACGAGTTTTTATTGCCCGTGCCCTTGCGCAGGATGTCGATCTCTATCTGATGGATGAGCCATTTGTTGGTGTAGATGCAGCAACCGAAGGGGCAATTATCGAGCTTCTTCGGGAGATGCGTCGTCGGGGCAAAACAGTGGTTGTTGTTCATCATGATCTCGGTACTGTTCGCGACTACTTCGATTGGGTTCTGCTCCTGAATCTCCGACTCGTTGCCTTCGGTCCTCTCGAGGAAGTTTTTACCGATACTCTGTTGCAACAGACCTATGGCGGGCGGCTGAACATTCTGACAGAAGTGGGGGAGCTCATGAAGAAACAGGATCGTGGGAGAGAGCTGCGATGAACGACTCATTGTTCGATTTTCTTGTTCTACGCGATCTCAGCACCCGAACGGTTGTAATTGGTTCGATGCTGCTTGGTATTGGCTCGGCTGCAATTGGCTGCTTTGCACTACTTCGCAAGCGTGCTCTTGTCGGTGATGCGGTTGCCCATTCTGTCCTGCCGGGTATTGCCATTGCCTTTCTAATTGTCGGATCGAAAGATCCTCTTGCCTTAATGGTGGGGGCAGTTGTTACTGGCTGGTTCAGCATGATTGCCATGGACTACATCGTTCGTAACAGCAGAATTCGTGAGGATGCAGCCATCGGTCTTGCGCTCAGTGTCTTTTTTGGATTAGGGATTCTTCTTCTTACCCATATCCAACATACAGGGGCTGCGAATCAGTCTGGTCTCGACAAGTTCCTGTTCGGTCAGGCGGCCTCCTTGCTCGCGCGAGATGTTGCCGTCTTTGGTTCAGTCAGTCTCATTTTGCTTCTTGTGCTGATAGTAACCTTCAAAGAGCTGAAGGTAGTCTCGTTCGACCCGGATTTTACCAGAGCCATCGGGTTCCCGGCCCGATTCCTTGAACTCTTGCTGACAACCCTCCTTGTCGTAGCTGTTGTTGCCGGGATACAAGCCGTTGGTGTAGTACTGATGGCCGCAATGCTGATAACGCCTGCCGCTGCTGCTCGGTATTGGACAGAACGGCTGGGTGTCATGATCCTGCTTGCGTCTCTCTTCGGAATTCTCTCAGGGTATGTAGGAGCATTTATCAGCTATCTCGAACCCCACATGCCGACCGGGCCATGGATTGTTGTTGTTGCTTCTTTCATTTTTTTTGTTTCGTTGCTTAGTGCACCGAAGCGTGGTGTTATTGCTCAACTTCTTCGACGCCGTAAGAACGTGCGGGTCACGCTCGAAGAAAATATTCTGAAGACGATGCACCGAATGGGAGAGGCTGATCGAGAGATGCAAGATCCGAGGAGTATCTCTGAAATTCAAAACTATCGATCTATCCCGGCTGCCGTTCTTCAACGGGGCTTGTTGCGTTTGGCTTCCGAAGGGTATGTCACCTCACAGCCGAATAAGAAATGGAGCCTTACAACTCAAGGGGTTGTCGAAGGAGCACGCATTACACGATTACATCGCCTCTGGGAAGTCTATCTGACAGAGTATGTCCGTATTGCACCCGATCACGTTCACGATGATGCTGAGTCAATCGAGCACGTTCTGACCCCGGAGTTGGAGGTTGAACTGCAGAGACTCCTGCAACGCCCCGCGATTGATCCACATCAGCAGACGATTCCGTACAGGTGAGGTCGAAGTGAAAAGTAAGAAGTTAGAAATGAGCAATGAGTGGTGGATATATACACATTACACAACTCAAAGCTGATAGAAGTACCCAAAACGTTAGATGAGAGAAGAAACACGAACGATTATGAAGATCCGGTCTACACGTGCTGTTCTTCTCTGCGTCCAGTTTGATATTTCTGCCGGACTCGGATCGAACGACGCTGCCCCCGATAACCTTCTGAATGCCGGAGTTTCAATGCGGCTTCCCAGATAACTCAGTTCAATACTTCGAGATTCATCCGCTACAGCGATTGAAGTGCACGGAGGCGTTGCGGATTAAAAAAACCGAAATTAGATATGGATGCTGCTTTCTGGATCATATTGACGGGAACGCTTGCCGGAGCCTCGTGTGCTTTGGTTGGCTCATTCCTTGTACTGCGCAAAATGTCGATGCTTGGAGACGCTATCAGTCATGCGGTCTTGCCCGGAATTGTTATTGCGTTCCTGATGACTGGTAGCCGTTCCTCGATTCCGATGCTTCTCGGGGCTGCCCTCTTTGGTCTCCTTACAGCATTCATAGTGGAAACGCTCCATCGAAAGGGTAAGCTTCAACAGGATGCTTCGATAGGTGTGACCTTTACGTGGCTCTTTGCGATAGGTGTGATCCTGATTTCCCGGTACACCGGTATGGTCGATCTCGATCAGGATTGTGTTCTCTACGGAGAGATTGCTTATGTCACTCTTGATACGGTCGCAGTGTGGGGAGTGCAGGTGCCGAGCGCAATTCTCACACTCGGAGGCCTTTTCATCGTAAATCTCCTTTTTGTGGGGGTCAGCTTCAAAGAACTGAAGATCACGGCCTTCGATCCTTCGTTGGCTCTCTCTCTTGGAATATCGGCGACGCTCTGGCACTACGTTTTGATGGGGATGGTCTCGATGACGACGGTTGCCACCTTTTGGTCAGTTGGAGCAATTCTTGTGGTGGCGATGTTGATAGCGCCGGGGGCAACTGCCTGGCTTCTGACAGACAGACTACGTTCCATGTTGCTTTATAGTCTTCTACTTTCATTAGCATCTGCTATCGGTGGGTATTATCTTGCAGTTGCTCTTGATGGCTCGATAGCCGGAGCAATGGCTGTCGTCTCAGGTATACTCTTTGCTCTTGCATTGTTTTTCTCTCCAACGCATGGGATTCTGGTGAGGCGAATTAGATTGCGACGCGTTGTAGAGAGGGAAGCTAAGATAAAGGGTGGAGATGCGGCTCTTCAATCCTGAATACATTAAATCAAGAAGACGTGGGAAAACTGAAGTACGACTGCACCGATTGCGTTGGCTATTGTTGTTCGATCTATGATCGAGTCGATGTCTGGAAAAAAGACCTCAAACGGCTTGCCAGACATTTTGATATAACACCTGCGCAGGCAAAGAAGAAGTTTACACGAAAAGTTGGTAAGTATACTGCGTTGAAGCGCAAAGAAGATCTGATCTTTGAGGAGACCTGTATCTTTCTGGACCAGACAACACGCCTTTGCTCGGTCTATGATGCGCGCCCCGACACCTGTCGGGAATGGCCTGTTCATAGCGGAGACCGTTGTGTCTATTACGACATTCTCCAGTTCGAGCGAAAGCAGCAGGATGATGAGGACTATGTTCCTGTTGTTGAGATCAAGGTGCTGGAGGAAGTAGAGGAGTAGTCTTTTCCTTTTAAATCAATGTTGCCAGCATGGCACAGATAGTAGTATTCCCTTCAAGGATATCAAACTTGTCAAATCGGGTTGGATCTACCCAGGTAATTTGTGCAAACTCTCTGTTATCAAGGGCTCCTTGCCAGTCAGTAACATCAAAGTATTCTACGCGATAGGTTCGTCCGTCGGAGTACGATGTAGTCTCTATGTAGAAGAAGGATTCATTCGTTGAGATGATACCGAGTTCTTCCTCAAGTTCTCTCCTGAGTGCCTCGATTGAGGACTCGCCGGCCTTGACCTTCCCGCCCGGGAACTCCCATTTAAGTGGATAGCTTTTATGATCGGGACGTTGGCAGAAAAGAATCTTCTTTTCCTCGTTCCAGAGCAATCCGACTACAACGGCGATGATTGATCTATCCTTCATAATTGAGCGTAGAAAATCAAACATATACGCAGACAGAAAATTCTTTTGTGACTTCTTGCTTTATGATCCCAACCGTTGTAAATTTTCTTGGTTTAGTTCTTCCAACAGGAAAAAACGCACGAAATTGAGCAAAAAACATTGCGGGAGTAATTCAGTGGTAGAATGCAAGCTTCCCAAGCTTGACGTCGCGGGTTCGATCCCCGTCTCCCGCTCTTGTCACGGTCTCCTGATCGGATGCGTTCATCCTCCGTACTGTCCAAATAGATGAGGAGGAATTTATGTCTGCTTATGTTTATGTAATGCGAAGCACCCTTACGGGAAAACATTCGATTGGTGCAACCACTGATCTTGACAAACGGGTTGCATCAACTCGGCGTTTGTCTGTGTCAGATGCCCCGTGGGAGTGTGTCTACGTTGAAATCTGCAAGGGTATGGATGAGGCTCGAAACCGTGTTCAATATCTTCGTAGTCTTGAGGATAAGGACAAGCGAGTACGGTTTCTATACTCCAGTAGAATTAGTTCACGACATAAGAATGAGGACTGAGTAGTTAGCAGGTCCGGAACTCTACGCCCTCCACGTAAAATAGTATCAAAACGGCGAGTCGGTGAACATTGTGACTCGCTGTTTTATGTTTTCCGTTCTCAAGTCGATTTCTCTGTTTTCCTTTCTATCTCATCACCGGTGATCGGTCCAACGCTTATTCCTCGAGAGGCATAGCCCGTCTCTCAAGGAGAGATCCAGCAAGTTCTGCACTTCAATTCTCTTCTACTTTTACTTTTTCCTCAACTTCCTGCATAATTGGCTTTGCAAGTTTGACGACTTTGAGATGACGACCCTCTGATTCAAAGTAGATGAAACGAAGCGTCTCCCTTTCCAGCTTCATTCCAAGATGATCGATGAAGTATTCTTTGACATCGGTTCCCTCCGGAACAAAGACCGTTGTAAGCTGCTGAGTAGGCTCCTTCTTTTCTTCGTCACTTTCCTGAGCAGTAACTATTAACTCTGCGGATAGATTCTCATCGGGAACGAGCTTCGGAATTGACTTTATTGCTTCATACAGCAATGATTTATCCCGATCGACTCCAACTAACTGCAAAGCCATCTCTTCTTCTACGCTTTCAGTATCACGTACTTCATACGCAAGAATAAAAACGTCGTCTAGCCGATCGCCCGTGATTGGAACAGTAATGAAGGGATGGGCCATCATCCTGATGTCGTTGAGAAAGTGAGTGAACTGTTGCTTCTCGATATTCAACAATGCTTCACGAACACGTTCTCCAAGCCGTCTTAACGACTCAATGTCCTTATCCGGAGTGGGTGATAGATTGATTAGTTCTGAAACGTTGATGTAAAGAGAAATCTCCGGTGAAAACTTCTGAAGCCATTCTCGGAATACCTTGACGGGGGCTAACGTGTCGTGAAAATAGGCATTGTAGCTCCAGGCCTTGATACCTCTGTCGAGGATTCCCAGTCCGTCATTAACGTTCAAAGCAAAGTAGTATAGATCATCCTCTTCAACGAAGCGTGCCTTCTCTGCTCCGGTAAGGAAGGCCCAGACTAAGGGGATGGTATGTCGCTGTGTTATAGCCGCAGACCCAACATCTTCAGGTC
Source organism: Chlorobiota bacterium (assembly GCA_021296135.1). Classification (GTDB taxonomy): domain Bacteria; phylum Bacteroidota; class Ignavibacteria; order OLB7; family OLB7; genus JAGWAZ01. Next base: position 18,957 of record JAGWAZ010000023.1, read on the forward strand.
TGTGTGGCCCAATAACCAAGTAAGAATGTGCAAGCATTATTCTGTTCTCGCATAAAGTTTCGTTTCTATGACCACTACAAATTTACGCAACCTGAGCTCTAAAAAATAGCTACAGGTCGTGCTGTATTGAAATCATTACAAACAATCGAATTGTCTTGTCAGAAATCCGTCATTATAATTGATGCGAAAAACGCGGTGTTTTTATGAAGAATCAACATGGAAAGATCGGTACAGTCGCACTGGCAGTCCTGATAGGTCTTTTTGCTCTTCTCTCAACCGGGAGCTCTGAGAAGAGAGATGGGCAAAGCCAAGAGGCAGTTTCCGTTGATCGAACCTATGGTCTTCGTCCCGCATAGTTAATTCAGAGTCACCTTGATGTGCGTGATACCCTCTATACGACGGATTCCATCTATCTTGAAGTTGATCTTACCAGGCAAAACGTGACGGTACATTCCCGCGATGGAAAATCACGCACGTTCCCGATTTCAAGTGACACTCCCTATATCAGCGAGGGCATGGCTACCCCGACCGGTATCTTCACTCTTTGGAGAAGACTAATCCCCTAACGACTCTGCATATCCTTTCTCAAAATTCTTGATGCCTTCTGCTAAAGCCTTAGCCATCTTCTGTTGTCCGGACGTACTTTTCAACGTCTTGACATCCTTCTGATTACTGAGATAACCAAGCTCGAGAAGAACTGCCGGCATCGATGCTCCGACCAGAACGTAAAACCCTGCCTGATGAATTCCACGATCTGCCAAGGGAGTCTTTCTCTTCATCGCTGAGCGAATGTTAGCAGCGAGTTGCTCACTATATCGAGCCGATGCGCTCTGAGCCAGGCTACCCAGTATCGCTATCTCGGCATCAAGCGTATCATACTTCTTGCGGTTCGACTCGTACTGTATGGCGTTGTTTTCACGTGATGCCACACGCGCAGCATCGTCGCTCTTTCCCGGGCGAAGAATCCAGCACTCGAATCCTGTAGCCGGATGTGGCTTCTCAGGCATTGAATTGCAGTGAATGGAGATGAACAACTTTCCCTTCTTTTTGTTCGCAATTTCGCCCCGCTTATAGATCTCCACAAAGCTGTCATTCTCGCGGGTCATAACGATGTTGACACCGGGCATACTCTTCTTCAATTCATCTCTCAATTTCTTTGCCACTGAAAGGGTAATGGCCTTCTCCTGAACATCTCCTATTCCAATTGCACCCGGATCTTTTCCACCATGCCCGGGATCAATCACAATCGTTGAAAGACTCCAATCCGTCGAGGGCTCAGAACTGCTGTTGTTCCCCGACTGTTGTTCTGAAGCCGAAAGCTCCTTGCCCAGACTGATCCTGACAACGACCTTCTCCGAGGTACGTTGAATAACACTCATGGAGGTCACCTCACGCTTGAACCTGACATCGGTAACTAAAACATCAGCGCGTTCTATGTGGGCCTGCACGGAGATAACGCCCGGTTTTGGGAGTGCGGAGTTCAGTGCCTTATCCGTCGCTTTCATGCTCTTCATGCGTACCTGGGCGACGTTCGTTCCCTTCTTCTCGATGACCACAGTCTGCACCGAACCTGTGACCAAGAACGTAATCGTTGCCGCGTTACTCAGTGGAGTTACTGTAATATCTCGAAGGGAGACCGCAGTACTCTGCCCACCAGTTGAAGAATACGAGGAGAAAGCAGCCTGCAATGGGATGAGGCAAAGGAACACAAGAATGATTCCCTGAACGACCGGTCGATATCGGATTAATTCCCTCTGCATTGAGTTCAATGGGAGTTTGATCCTCCAATATAGAGAGCCTGGTTGTTTGTCTTAATCTGTATGAATCAACAACATGACGATTTTCCCGCTGCTCTCCTTTGTTTTTCGCAAAATTATTCATACCATTAGGCCTAAACCCTGTAAGCATACAACGAACCACCAAAAAAGGGTAGAACAATACCTGCCACTACATAGTCGAGTGATCGTTCTGATCTTCAGGAATATTTAACGGTTTCATATCAGTTCTATGGAAAGTATCGCAGTCCTTTATGGCATGGAACAATCCTTCCCACCGGCTCTTGTCGAAGCGATCAATCGGCGGGAGGAAAATGTTCGCGCCGAATTATTACAGACCGGAGGAATTGTGCTCGACAATCCTGCCCCATATACTGTCATCGTTGACCGTATTTCGCAGGATATTTCATTCTACAGGGCAATGTTAAAACATGCTGCCTTGAATGGAACACGGGTGATAAACAACCCGTTCTGGTGGTCTGCTGATGACAAGTTCTTCAACTATACTCTTGCCCAGAAACTGGGAGTGGCAGTTCCAAAAACGGTCTTGTTGCCGACGAAGGAACATCCACCGAATACAACAAGCCAGTCAATGCGGAATCTGATCTATCCTCTTAACTGGGAGGAGTTGTTGGAGTATGTCGGTTTCCCCGGTTGGTTGAAACCGTTCGATGGAGGGGGATGGAAGAATGTCTACCGGATTGACAACGAGGAGGATTTCTTCAAGGCCTATGATGAGTCGGAAGATATATGTATGACTTATCAGGAAAATATTGACTTTGAAGAGTATTATCGTTGTTATGTGATCGGCAGGAAGCATGTGCATGTGATGCCATATCGACCACGCAATCCACATCATCTTCGCTATGCGGCGGATTTCTCCCCGTCGCCGGCAATGCTTGAACGTATCAAAAACGACTGTATCACAATCTGCGAAGCTCTCAGTTATGATATGAACACCGTGGAGTTTGCAATTCGTGATGGAATCCCGTATGCAATTGACTTCATGAATCCGGCACCTGATGCAGAACTTTCTTCGGTTGGTGAGGAGAATTTTGAGTGGGTAGTTGAAACGCTTACTACCTTCACAATAGAAGAGGCAAAGAAGGGTTTACGTCAACCGAGTGAATACCGGTGGAGTGCAATGCTTAGTGGAAGTGTTGTCGAGGAGGGGTAACGATCAGTTCAGACAACCGCAAGGAATCTTATGGCAATGGATCTCGATGACATGACAGTCAACGACACGTTCACCGAACGTGATCCGTATGAGAAACCAAGCTTCTCTCTCGGCATAGAAGAGGAATACATGGTGATCGACCCTGAGACCCGTGAGTTGAAGTCGCATCTTCAGGTGGAGTTGCTCTCGAAGGGAAAGGCTGTTCTTGAAGAGATGGTCAAACCGGAGATGCATGGCTCGATGATCGAGATTGGCACACCGGTCTGCAAGAACGTGGATGAGCTTCATACACAGCTCCGGAAAATTCGATCGATAGTCCACTATTTGGCCGAGAATAATGGTCTGAAGCTCGGAGCTTCCAGTACTCATCCGTTCTCCCATTGGTCACAACAAGAGATATATCCCGATCAACGCTACTACGAAATGATCGAGGATATGCAGTTGCTTGCCCGGTCTCTTCTGATTTTTGGAATGCATATTCACGTCGGTATCGAAAATCGTGAGACTCAGATCAAGATCATGAACGAGATTCGCTATTTCCTCCCACACGTCCTTGCTCTTTCGGTCAGCTCTCCATTCTGGACTGGCCTGCAAACAGGGTTGAAGAGTTATCGCTCAAAGATCTTCGAGCGCTTTCCGCGGACAAGCATACCAGATGCCTTCCATAGTTGGGCAGACTATGAAGCCTACACCAAGCTTCTTGTCAAGACGCGGTGTATCGACAGTCCGAAGCGTATCTGGTGGGACATTCGGCCCCATCCGAGCTTCCCCACACTTGAGGTGAGGATCTGTGATCTGCCAATGACTTTCGAAGAGTCGGTCTCGATAGCAGCATTGGTTCAGGCCATTGTTGCCAAGCTCTTTTCCCTCTATCGTCGCAATCTCTCTTTCCGAGTTTACAGCCGATCTCTTGTTATGGAGAATAAATGGCGAGCAGTTCGTTACGGTCTGGAAGGGAAGATGATCGACTTCGGCAAGCAGAAGGAGGTACCAACCCGTGATCTGATCCGCGAGTTGCTCTATTTTGTTGATGATGTTGTGGATGATCTCGGTAGCAGAGAACATATCAATCGGATATACGACATCCTTGACAACGGTACCGGGTCACAACGACAACTTCGTGTGTGGCAGGAGCACAACGAAGACTCAGAAGCCGTTGTTGACTACATCAGTGAGCAAACACAGAAGAATCTTCTTGACGATCCGAAGGACTTTATGCCGGAAGTGAAGGAACCGAGCGAGGAGACAATTCAAGAGCGCAACGCTTCCCATTTTGACGGGAAGAATACAATGCTGTAGGTAGCAGCATTTTAAGGAAGAACGTCAACAACAAGAGTTATTTACACCACAACACTATTCTAACACTATTCTATGGATACTTCTACAATTATTCCAATTCTTATTATTGTCGTCGGGCTTATATTCCTGGCCTCATTCTTTTACTTTATCCCGGTCGGTCTCTGGATCACTGCCTTTTCTGCTGGGGTTCGTATCCCTATTACCACTCTTTTTGGTATGCGACTCAGAAAAGTTCCACCGTCAGTTATTGTTGGATCGAAGATTACAGCAGCGAAGGCAGGTCTGAACGTGGAGTTCAATCAACTTGAATCGCACTTTCTTGCTGGAGGGAACGTGCAGAAAGTGGTTACAGCGCTGATCTCAGCAGACAAAGCAGGAATCCAACTTCCCTGGGAGCGTGCAACCGCAATCGATCTTGCTGGTCGGGATGTCCTCGACGCTGTCAAACTTTCGGTCAATCCACGTGTGATTGAGACGCCACCGGTTTCTGCAATGGCAAAAAACGGCATTCAGGTTCGTGCAATTGCTAAAGTGACTGTGCGGGCCAATATCGAACGGCTGGTTGGCGGTGCCGGAGAGTCAACAATTATTGCTCGTGTTGGCGAAGGTATCGTCTCAACGATCGGTTCGAGTGACACACATAACGTTGTGCTTGAAAATCCTGACCGGATATCCCAGACTGTCCTGACAAAAGGACTCGATGCCGGAACAGCTTTTGAGATCCTATCTATAGACATTGCCGATGTTGATATTGGTGAGAACATTGGTGCGAAGCTGGCCTCCGACCAAGCCGAGGCAGACCTCAGCGTTGCTCGCGCAAAGGCAGAAGAGAGAAGGGCTGCGGCTGTAGCTTACGAACAGGAGATGAAAGCCCGTGTCCACGAAATGCGCGCAAAAGTTGTGGAGGCCGAAGCTCAAGTGCCATTGGCTATGGCAGAGGCTTTGCGTGAGGGAAATCTGGGAGTGATGGATTATTATAACCTGAAAAATATCCAGGCCGATACAACAATGCGTGAGTCAATCTCGCAGACCGGAACAGGTCGACAGGGAGAGGGGGAGAAGAAGTAAGATTAAGATAGTGAGAAGTAACAAGTGAGACCTTGAGACAAGGAGCGAAGCGGTCCCACATTCAAGTCTGAAGTGCAACAGGTGGAGGAGCTTTACCACAATATACTTCCCAAGGTGTCTTCCACCCCAGAC
>JAGWAZ010000024.1:0-24215 GCA_021296135.1 Chlorobiota bacterium
CTCTTCAGCCTTCAGGCCGATTTTCCGTTGCCTTATGACTCCTCCAGCAGCCGTTGCACTTCAGAGTTGAATTCGGGTCTGAGAGGTCATTCTGACGGTTATGGAGGTGACTTGACCATCCCTTACCCTTTCTCCGGCATGAACGCAGCTCCGGGAGGGTGGCGGAGCAGAGTGCAAGGCTGACCGTGCAGTGTATATGGTGGCAGTGGTATGAGGAGATGATTTGGGCTGGAGAGGGGCGGAGCGTACGAGAGGTGTTAATGCACGGTCACTTGCCTCGGCCTTGCACGGCGTGGAGCCATCCCCCATCTTTGCGCGTGGTGGGGAAGAAGAATCTCATAAAGTAGTAGAAAAGTAGTACATCATCATCTCTTGCCAATTCCGAATTTGGGCAGGATAGTGAACAGTGGCTATTTCAAGATATTGGAGGAGAAAATTGAAGCTAAGCAGACTCACCATCCAGAATTTTCGAGGCATCCAAAGCACGAACTTGCTATTCCCAGATCATGCTGTACTTATTGGCGACAATAATGTAGGTAAATCTACAATCTTCGAAGCTTTGGATTTAGTATTGGGGCCTGATCGCCTCAGCAGGAAGCCCATTATTGATGAACATGATTTTTTCTGTGGGCATTACCAAACAACGGTCAATAACCCACCACCCGAAATCAAAATAGAAGCTACTGTTACTCATCTAAATGAAGAACAGCAGTGCCGTTTTCGCGACCATATTGAATGGTGGAACGAGGATACAAATGAACTGATGCCAAGCTCATCCATTGCCGAAATTGATACATCGCTTACCAGCCACGCTTTAAGAATTACCTTTTCAGGTTCATACAATGAAGAGGAAGATGACTTTACAGGTGCAACGTACTTTTCAAAAAGCGAGGAATTTGGAGAGAGAGAGTTATTCACAAAAAGGGATAAACAGTATTGTGGATTCCTATACCTGAGGTCTCTGCGTACGGGTCGTCGCGCCTTAAGTTTAGAACGTGGTAGTCTCCTTGATATAATACTTCGCCTTAAAGAAATCCGCCCTCAAATGTGGGAGAACACCATTAACTCTCTTTCTACTCAAGAGGTAGCTGGCGACCCTGCAATGGGTATATCTGGAATTCTTGAAAGTATTCAAAGCTCGATTAAGAAATTCGTTCCAAGAGAATGGGGCGTAGACCCTCACCTAAAAATTTCAAATCTAACACGTCAGCACTTGCGCCAAGTAATCACCGCTTTTGTTGCCACTGGGGCAGAAGGTCACACAGCACCCTTTTACCGACAAGGAACGGGTACGATCAATCTACTTGTTCTCGCTTTACTCTCTCAAATTGCGGAAGAAAAACAAAATGTCATCTTTGCAATGGAAGAACCAGAAACAGCAATTCCACCCTATGCACAAAAGCGTATCATTCATGAAATTCGCAAACTGTCAACGCAGTCCCTTTTCACATCGCATTCACCCTATGTGCTAGAGGAGTTCGCCCCTGAAGAAACTGTTATTCTATCTCGAACATTTGACGGATATATGAAGCAGGAAAAAGTGATTCTTCCTGAGGGTATAAAGCACAAAACTTATCGCCAAGAATTTCGCACACGTTTTTGTGAGGCGTTGCTTTCTCGCAGAATACTCATTGGCGAGGGAGCAACCGAAGCATCTGCTTTACCAGCAGCAGCCAGAAAATTATCTGAACTTAACCCTTTTAAATACTCGCCTCTTGAAGCCCTTGGTATCTGTACTATTGATGCGGGTTCAGATTCTAAAATTTCTGCTTTAGGCACTTTGTATATGGATTTGCAGAAGCATGTCTATGCTGTGTGTGACAAGCAAGAAGAGGTTAATGAGGCTAAAATAAGAAAGGCTACCCATAAGCTTTTCATGCACGAAGAAAAAGGATTCGAAAGTCTCGTACTCAACAATACTACTGAAGAGGCGATTATTCGCTTTGTAGGACTCATAGAGTGGCCAAGCCATATAAAACATGAACTCTCTCCAGAGTCCGATCCTAGAGAAGACCTGCTTGAATATTTTCTTCGGACTAAGGGTAACTATGGCATTGCTGATTTTTTAACTCTATGTGAATCGGAAGAAGAGATTCCTAAGTGGATCAGGCAGACTTGTATGGATCTAAAACAACTATGTGAAGCTGAAGAATTTGACAACGATCTAAATAACGAAATAGATAACGATGATGACCTCCCATTTTGAGCTATCGAACGAGCAGAAGAATATCATGAATGCGGCCGGAAACATGTTGGTCTGTGGCGGGCCAGGGTCAGGAAAGACAACTGTTGCAATACTCAAAGCCAGAGCACTTGCAGCCCAGCACTTGAAGCCTTGGCAAAAAATAATCTTTCTAAGCTTTTCTAGATCGAGTGTCGCACGAATCGTTGAAGCACTTTCTCAAACAGACCACGTAATTAAGCACGAAAAAACGTTAATCGAGGTTGATACGTATCATGCATTTTTTTGGAGAGTAATTAAGTCACACGGCTATTTGCTTGGCTTGCCTCAGCGACTATCTATCCTCACGCCTTCTGCTGAAGCTATTGCCCTATCAGAAACAAGAAATAGTTATGGCTCAAAAAACAAACTAACCGATCAACAGCGTCAACAAAAAGAACTGGATGAATATGCTGAAAGAGAACGTCTGGCATACACAGAAGGCAAATTGTGCTTTGACTTATTTTCTAACCTTGCCTCCTCTGCTCTGTGCGGCAGCCAAAAACTTCGTGATCTATACTCCGACTCCTATCCTTTCATTATACTCGATGAATTTCAGGATACCGATAATAATCAATGGGAGTGCGTCAAAGCACTTGGACTTAGGAGTACGATCATTGCACTTGCGGATCCTGAACAGCGGATTTACGATTTCAAGGGGGCTGATCCAAACCGACTTAACCACTTTAATGAACACTTCCAGCCTTCAAAGTTTGACCTTGCAGCGCAAAATTATCGCAGTGCTGGGACTCAAATCACAATGTTTGGCAATGATGTTTTGAGGGGTCGCTTCCAACTTGAATCATACCAAGGCATAACTATACTGACATATCCAGCTAATCAAAAAAACCAAGCTTTTGCAAAACTGGAATCTGAGATTTGGAAGGCTTATCGGCGTTTATCTGGAATTGGTGATAATAGCTGGTCTCTAGCCATTCTCGTTCCTACAAAAAAAATGACCCGTGCTATATCCGATTATCTGCGATCTACTACAGCGCAAATGCCCGCAATTAGGCACTCTGCATATATTGAGGTTGAGGGAGCTATTCTAGCTGCAGAAGTTATTGCATTTCTTCTTCAGCCAAAAGCTTTAAAAGGTGATTTCACGGCGTTCGTTCAACTCGTATGTCATTTCTTTAAAGGTCGTGGAGGCGACAACCCGACAAAGAATGATTTAACTGAATCAAAAAATATTTTGAATGCATTGGAAGCTGCAATCAAAGCACGTTGCAGCGGTAAAAAAATACGAAAGAACAGCATTATACTTCCTTTGCTTTCAGCATATAAAGAATCGCGCAAAATCATATTAACAGGTGATCCTGACACGGATTGGAAATCTATTCGCACGCAACTGGAGAATGGCAACTGCACACGACTCAAAGAAATTGGTGCTGAAGCACATAATCTTAATCTTAGCTACTTAAATCGTGGAACAACCCTCAGACGAATGCTATCTGAGCAGTGGCGTATATCCTTATCATATATAGATGCTCTTGAATGTGTACGCCGTGCTTCTATTCAAGATCATTTTGCTTCCTCTCAACGACCTGAGACAGGCGTTGTGGTCATGAATATGCATAAAGCCAAAGGAAAACAATTTGATGAAGTGATTATCTTTGAAGGTTGGCCGCACAATTGGGGAAAGCAATACCAAACCAACCCGGATCGTATTGCACGTGGAAACTCAGCAACAGGGCCATTATATCAGTACAGACAGAATTTCATGGTTAGCATTACCCGGGCAAAGCAAAGAACAACCATTCTAACTCCTGATATTGACCCTTGTATCTTGTTAGATAGACAGCTTCTTAGATGATTTGGGACTTATGGGATTCGGATACTGCACTGATTAACTCCATCATCACACATGGTCCCGGCGGGGTTAGTCCTATCAACATCTATCACCCACCCCGGACTGACAAGAAATATTCTTCACAATCACGCGCCGCATTGTAACACCCTCACAACCTGACCTCATCACGAAGGCTTTGATTCTCACGAACCTTTATTACTGGACGGGGTAGCCCCAGAGTAGCCCCAGAATGACAACCCACCGTATCAACTTCACAAAGAAAACCATTGAAAGTCTGCCGAATGCAGTAAAAGGCAAGCGCGACCATTATCAGGATTCACGGGTGAAAGCTCTGCGCCTTGAGGTGACGGATAAGGGAAAGAAGACCTACAAAGTTTACCGTAAAAAGGGTGGTCGCCCCATTCGCTATACCATTGGAGATGTTGCGGACTGGTCAATCGAGAATGCCCGTACAAAGGCGGAAGAAGTGAACGCCCTTATCTCTAAAGGGATCAATCCAAATATTGAAAAAAGAAAAATGCGAGAGGAAATGACCTTTGGGGGATTGTTTGATATGTACCTGGAAAGATATGCCAAGAAGCACAAACGAACATGGGAACAAGACAGGTGGGAAGTGCAAAAGCATCTGTCTCACTGGCTGAACCGCAAAGTATCCTCCATAGACAAAAATGAGGTGCAGCGACTTCACACAAAACTTGGCAAGAACAGTGGCCTCTATCAGGCCAACAGAATTCTGGCACGTATCAGCAGTATCTACAACAAAGCCATAGAATGGGGCTGGGACGGTACAAACCCAGCACAAGGCATTAAGAAATTCAAGGAAAAATCCCGTGACCGATTTTTAAGGCCGGGAGAACTCCCCTTCTTTTTCGAAGCTTTGCAAGAAGAAGCCTACACAACGGCTTGTGACTATATCCTGATGTCCCTCTACACCGGGGCACGAAAATCAAATGTGCTGTCCATGCGATGGACAGAGATAGATTTTGACCGGGCAGTGTGGCGTATCCCGGAAACAAAAAACGGTGAGTCTCTGACGATTGCGCTCTCAGCAGAAGCCCTTGAGATTTTAAAGCGCAGACAAAAAGAGACAAACCGAAAATGGGTCTTCCCCAGTGATAGAACCGATGGCCACCTGTCAGACCCCAAGAAGGCATGGAAGCGTATTCTCGTCAATGCCACAATCAAATTCTGGTATACTCATACCCAGCTTGCCCCCCTTGTCGATCAAGCGATGCAGCGAAGCAAAACCCACACAAATAACCACCAGCTTTACACCGCTATTCAAAACCTTGCCAAAGAGAAAGATGTAGAGCTTCCAATTGGTCTCATGGATATTCGCCTACATGATTTGCGCCGGACATTAGGGAGTTTTCAGGCTGCTGCTGGAGCCAATCAATACATCATCGGAAAATCACTCGGACATAAAAGCCAGCAAGCCACCGCCATTTATGCTCGGCTTGACCTTGACCCGGTGCGGGAGTCTGTACAGGTGGCAAGCACAGCGATCAGAAATGCAGGGAACAAAAAGGGCAAAAAGTGAACGGCTCTACGGCCAAATGAGAGACCATTTAACACCGAGAAAGACCTACTAATTGTTATGCATATGTTATGCACGAAAAAAGCCCGGCGTTAAAACCGGGCTTTTTGCTGCGCGTTTGCGCATTTTAAGAGCGGAGAGGGAGGGATTCGAACCCTCGGTAGCGGTATTACCACTACGCCGGTTTAGCAAACCGGTGCCTTCAGCCGCTCGGCCACCTCTCCATAAGTCAATCATTATTTCTGATCGACAATTGTAATTTTCAGAACACAAAGATAGTCATTCAAGCGAATTGAAAACAGACCTGACTCTGTAACAATCGACTTTTTCATGTTCTTTATACGAATTCTAGTACTTGCAGAGGCTCTTTTCCTATCGAATAACATGGATGCCCAAGTCTGGGAAGTAGTGGATCTGTCACCTCTTCTGGAACCGGTCTCCAACACTACTGTCGGCGAAGGAAGAGTTGGAGACGCACTCTTTATCTATCCCACCAAGCGAAGAGAACAGGATGTCGAAATTCACGTGAGCAGATTCATCTCCGGCAGCTATGTCCTGAGAGTTCAGGCAGAGGAGGTTCAGTGACATCGAAAGATCATGATTGTTCGAGAAGGATTGGGAAAGGAAGAAAAGAGAGCGGGTCGATCACCGCAACGTGATCGACCCGCTTCTCAAGTCCGTACCGGAGGAGGGACTTGAACCCCCGACACTCGGATTATGATTCCGATGCTCTGACCAACTGAGCTACTCCGGCGTCTCATAAGCTTTGAAAGTCCTTGGAGACAGGGCACAAATATAGTCGAATTGTCGCCTTCCGAAGAAATACAAAGTTTGTCGGTGAGATCGAATTCCCATAATTAGACTATACTGTCCCCATAATGAACAAACAAGAGAGTAAGTATGGACATGGCCCCGGCAAGGCGCACCGGGTCGGCATGACAGTGTGAAAAGCCCATGCCGTATTGGTGTACTGCCTGCCGAAAGCCGGGCGCGGGGCTGTTGGAAAGACTGCTGTAGTTGGTATGAAAGACCGAACGAGCAAAGCCGTGCAAGCGACCGTTGTTGAACACACCGACGCCCCCACATTTCAGGGCTTTGTGGCAGATCACATTGAGCAGGGCGCGAAAGTCTACACGGACGATCACCGGAGCTATATCGGCTTACAAAACCACGAAAGCGTGAAGCATAGTGCCAGTCAGTATGTGGACGACATGGCCCACACGAACGGCATTGAGAGCTTTTGGGTGATGCTCAGGCGGGGCTAGGTTGGCACCTACCACAAAATGAGCGTGAAACATCTTGACCGGTACGTGAACGAGTTTGCCGGTCGTCACAACGTCCGTAACTTTGACACGATTGAACAGATGAGCATGTTAGTGGCTGGCATGTCCGGCAAGCGGCTCCGCTATCAGGAGTTGATTCAATAATCGGAATGAGGGAAACAAGAATGCCTAAGAAATCAGGGATTCCACAACCAATCCCTTACCAAGGCAGCAAACGCCAAATAGCACCGACTATTCTTAGACACTTCCCAAGTCACGTCTTGCGACTTGTGGAGCCGTTCGGTGGTTCTGCTGCTCTGTCCATTGCTGCTGCTGTACGCGGCGGCGCAGACCAATTCTGGATCAATGACGGCCACGCCCCACTAATCAAGTTGTGGGAAGAGATCATTAACCGCCCCCAGGGGCTTGCTGACACATATGCCTATTTGTGGAACGATCAACTAGGACAAGAGCGGCAGTATTTCAACATGGTACGCCATCGCTTCAATGAGCACCATGCCCCGGCTGACTTTCTTTATTTGCTTGCCCGTTGCGTGAAGGCTGCTATCCGCTACAACGCCAAGGGGGAATTCAACAACACCCCGGACAATAGGCGTAGTGGGGCACAACCGCTAGAAATGCGTTGGCGCATTGCCCGTGCTTCTGGATTATTGCGTAACCGAACACGGCTTACGTCATGGGACTATAAGAAGGTGCTCAACAACTGTACCACAGACGATCTTGTATACATGGACCCGCCATACCAGGGTGTTTGTGAGCGACGCGATCAACGCTACCTTCCGAAGATCAATCACGATGAATTTTGTGATGAACTCGCGACACTCAACAACAGAAATATCATGTTTGCCGTGTCTTATGATGGACGAACCGGCACGAAGACCTATGGCAAGGAACTTCCGAGCGCACTCCAATTAACCCGATTAGATATATGTGCAGGACGATCAACACAGGCAACGCTGTTAGGTCGAACAGACATGACATATGAATCGTTATATTTGTCCCCTGTGCTTGCCTTGGCGACTACACAGGTTCCGCATAGCGACATGCCGCAACAGATTGCACTTCTATAGTCCCATAGGATTCAGACATGGCTGGCAACGAACGCAGGCAGCAACCAGAACTGCCAGAAGAATTTCTTAGGCGACTTGAATCTGTTACTGCAAGACGCGCGAAGACAGTTATAGAGCATATCTTGAAGAACGGCTTTGTGACTACTGAAGAATTAAGTGAGATATACGGATATGACCACCCGCCCCGTGCGGCCCGCGATGTACGTGAGGAGGGCATACCGTTAGAGACGTTCCGTGTTGAGGGGTCTCATGGGCGACGTATTGGGGCATATAGGTTTTGGAGACCCAACCAAGATCAAAGCAGGTCGACACGGCGGTCGCAAGGCATGGACGAAGGGATTCAAACAGCGTCTAGTTGAACATTATGGTTCTCGTTGCGACATTTGTTCCACGACATATGAACCTCGCTATCTTCAGATTGACCATCGTATCCCTTTTGAGGTTGCGGGCGATCCAGCAGGAGAAATGAATGTCATGGACTTCATGCTTCTCTGTGGCTCCTGCAACCGAGCAAAGTCATGGTCATGCGAGCATTGCAAGAATTGGACTGCCGACCATTTGCTTGAGGTCTGTATGTCCTGCTATTGGGCCACACCGGAGGATTTTGCCCATATCGCCTTAGAACTTATTCGGCGCTTAGATATTGTCTGGAAGGGCAAAGAGGTGCCAGAATACGATCGACTTCTTGAATTGTCTAAACACGCACAGAAGGACTTCCCCGACTTTGTAAAAGAAGCATTGCGTGACTACACGGACAGTGGGACCTGATCTAATGGAGAATAGCCCCATGCCCACGAAAAAGAAGACACGCAAAAAGTCAGCTAGTCAGCCCACAAGACTCGCCCGTCGGCCCATACCAACTGATCCAAAAGAACTCGCCGAGGCCATGTTCCGAGTTGCGGACTAGCAGATGTTCGGAGAGAAGGCGAAGAAGAAACCGGAATGATGCCCGCATGGGCTGTCAAGTAGGGTATATAATTCCCAAAAATTGGTAAAACCGGCTCGATTTCGTAAATTTGTACGGTTTAGGACCATTCCTCCGCACCGTTTCAGAAACGAATTTTTTATGTCCTCGATTTCCGAACGCCTTATTCCGGTCACACTCGAAGAGGAGATGTCGTCATCCTACCTCGATTATTCGATGTCAGTGATCGTTTCACGCGCTATTCCTGATGTTCGAGATGGACTGAAGCCAGTTCATCGGCGCGTGCTCTATTCAATGTCCGAGCTTGGGCTAAGCTCTAATCGGCCCTACAAGAAATCTGCTCGTATTGTCGGTGAGGCGATGGGTAAGTACCATCCCCATGGCGACCAGGCAATCTACGATTCGCTTGTCAGGATGGCGCAGGATTTTTCGATGCGCCACGAGTTGGTTGATGGCCAGGGGAACTTCGGTTCGGTAGATGGCGATCCACCTGCGGCGATGCGATATACCGAGGCACGCCTCACAGCTGCGGCTATGGAGATGCTTCGGGACATCGACAAGGATACGGTCGATTTTACCCCGAACTTCGATGACTCACTTCAGCAGCCGTCCGTCCTCCCGGCAAACCTTCCAAACCTTCTTATCAATGGAGCAGGGGGGATTGCCGTTGGGATGGCGACAAATATTCCACCCCATAATCTGGGTGAGGTCGTTGACGGTCTCGTTGCAATGACAAAAGATCCTGACATCACGGTTGAGGAGTTGATGCAATTCGTCAAGGCTCCGGACTTTCCTACTGGTGGGATCATTTATGGTTATGAAGGAGTAGCCGAAGCCTTCAAGACAGGGCGTGGCAAAGTGATGATACGGGCACGAGTAAGCACGGAACAGGCGAAGAATGGAAGAGAGCATCTGATTATTACCGAGTTGCCATACCAGGTGAACAAAGCAAGCCTGATTGAGAAGATTGCTGAACTGGTACGTGACAAGAAGATTGAGGATATATCGAATGTGCGGGATGAGTCCGACCGTGACGGGTTACGTGTGGTTATTGAGCTCAAGCGTGATGTAGTTCCGGAGGTTGTTCTGAACAATCTATACAAGCACACGCAGTTGCAGACAACCTTCGGTGTGATAAACCTGGCTCTTGTGAAGGGACGACCTCGTGTGTTGAACCTCAAGCGGGTGATGCACCACTTCCTGGAGCATCGCAACGAGGTTGTTGTTCGCCGGACCAAGTTTGAGCTGGATGCTGCTGAACGCCGAGCCCATATCCTTGAAGGATATATCATTGCGCTCGATAACATTGATGAAGTAATCGAGACCATCAAGAAGTCGAGGGATACTGAGACCGCTCGCATGAATTTGATGGAGAAGTTCGAGTTGTCGGAGATTCAGGCGAAAGCAATCCTTGACATGCGTCTGCAGCGCTTGACCGGACTTGAGCGACAGAAAATCGTCGACGAGTATCGAGAGACGTTAAAGCTCATAGAGCAACTAAAAGCTATCCTTGCCTCAAAGGATTTGCAGATGGAGATTATCCGAAAGGCGTTAACGGAGATCAAAGAGCGTTTTGCAGATCCTCGCCGTACGGAGATTGTCTATGATTACTCCGAGTTTACCGTCGAGGATATGATCGCTGAGGAGGATATGGTGGTGACAATCTCCCACAATGGATTCATCAAACGTTTTCCGGTTTCTGGTTACCGCCGCCAGAATCGTGGTGGAAAGGGAGTAACCGGAATGAAGACACGAGATGATGACTTCATTGAGCATGTCTTTGTCGGCTCTACGCATCACTACATGGTCTTCTTTACCGATAAGGGCCAGTGTTATCGACGGAAAATTTATGAGATACCGGAGGCTGGTCGCGCAGCAAAGGGGCGTTCGCTTGCAAATCTTTTGCAGATCGAGAAAGACGAGAATGTGAATGCGATTATCTCTGTCAAGGACTTTGACTCGGATGAGTCGATTATTATGGTGACCGAGCATGGCGTTGTCAAGAAAACACCGTTGCGTGATTACGCAAACATCCGTGCAACGGGCATTATCGGAATCAAGCTCAGGCAAGATGACACTCTCGTTGCAGTCCGCTTAACCGATGGAGCAAATGATATCCTGATTGGAACTCATTTCGGCAACGCTATCCGTTTCCGTGAAGCCGACGTCCGTGATATGGGGCGTACGGCCTCAGGTGTCAAGGGGATAACCCTTACCAAGGGAGATTACGTAATTGAAATGATTGCTGTAAAGCGTGCAGATGCAACCGTACTCGTTTCGAGTGAAAACGGGTACGGCAAACGTAGTCGCGTTGATGATTTCCGATTAACCAGGCGGGGAGGCAAAGGCGTTATCTCGATGAACGTCACAGGGAAGACAGGTAAGGTGATCGCCCTGAAAGAGGTGGTTGATGGGGATGATCTGATGTTGATGACCGAAGGAGGCATGGCGATTCGCCAGCATGTCTCTGATATTCGTGTGATGGGGCGTAATACGCAAGGCGTACGACTGATTCGATTGAAGCAAACCGATCGTCTGACGGGTGTCGCAGTTGTTCCCGTAGACGAGGATGCGGAGGTGACTCCGGTCGCTGAAGGGTGATCGAGTTCCCCACATAATGTTGAGGTAGCCTTCCCCGATTTTCAGACAATTAGAAAGTAGAAAATTCTTAGGGGCTGTCGACAATTCCTCTTTATACTTGCATATCTCCTTTATATTGGATATATTACTTGTTCTTTCTACGGCACTAGGACGGGCATTACAATTGAAATAAATCATTCAGAATAAGCCCTATTGTGAAAGGATTGCCACGATGGGGATCTTAGTGTTTCTTGCAATCCATCAAACAATTTATATCCAATGAAACGTTTTATGTTTTCTTTCCTCGCTATCTCAATGATAGTCCCTCTACTTTCACTTTCCGGTTGTTGGTCAGGTCGAGTTCTTGATTTCACAGTAGCGAGCACCAAAGACTATGACAAAGGCCTTGAGTATAGCTACGTTGGTCGAGTAGAAGGTAAAGACAAGGTTTTCCATTTTTTGATTATCCCATTCGGTCGTGCAATGATTGACGATGCAATTAATCAAGCTCTCGAGACTGGAGGAGGGGTATATCTAACGAATGTGGTGGTCCGATCCGAAGGTTGGTCAATCGGTCTTTTGGGGCAACTTGGTTATAAGGTAGAGGGTGATCTATACGCTCCGGTAAGCCACGGGGCTATTCTTGATGAGAGTGAGGAGAGGTTTACTCTTATCGAAACTGAAGATGGCACAGCACTGCAATCAGCAGAGACAGGTGATATATTACCTGCTCAGGACGTTACTTTCATGTTCAAATCGAGTAAATGAGTTGAGTACCTCCTGCAATAGATTCTATAGCTGATTAAAGCACATAGTGATGCAGGTTAAGGTATCTATTCTACGAAAATATTCGGCTAATTCATCACGTTGAATAACCTGCCTAAGCAGGTATTCCTTTAGTATAGAAAATCAATTAAAACCATAAAAGTATCCAATGAAACATTCAACACTTTCTCTTATTGCTATCCCTCTTGTAGCCTCTTTGATCTTTCTACCAGGTTGTGGTGCGAGCCTTGGCGAGTTTTCCTTCCTAAGTACCAAAAACTATAATTCAGATATCGAGTATTATAAAGTCGGCCGGATGAAGGGCGAGTCTAAGGTACCCACAATTCTGTTCTATATACCGTTAACGCATAAAAGAGCTCATATCAAAGATGCTATTGATGATGCTATAGATCAAGGAGGAGGAGTTTTTCTGGCAAATGCGGAACTTAAATTCAAATCACTGAATTTTATTCTTTTTCAGAGCACTGGTTATGAGGTTATTGGTGATGTATATGCACCTGTACATCATAGTATGATGTTGGATGAAGATGAAGAGAGGTTTACTCTTATAGAGACAGAAGAAGGCCCTGCCTTACAATCGAAGACTTCGGGTGATATGATTTCGGTGCATGAGGTCACAGATATGTTCAACCCGGAAAATTAATTAAGTTTTCTCCAGTTGTATGTTCTGCTTTCAATTGGAGTGACAGTAAAGCAAGTTTCCTTTACTGTCACTCCAATTATATATTTATGTAGCCTTTTTATTATTACCTTTTCAAGAATTCAAATAATATGTCTATTCATTGTAAAATCATCGTCCTGATAGGAGGAATGCTGATGGCTCTTCCGCTGGCTTTTATTTCAGCCAGTGGGCAGCCGCAGCCTTCGAAAACACTTGTAGTGCTACCATTCAAGGCATACGGGGTTGATTCAACCTCTACGCAAACTGTACTTGCACTACTACGTCGCGAGTTTGAACAAAGAGATGCCTATAACGTCATCCAAGAGTCGTACACACCTGAAAGTGAGTGTCAGGATCTGGAGTGTGCAGTAAGTGCGGGAAGGAGTGTTGGTGCGGACCTTGTTCTCTACGGTCATTTCAGCCGACTTGGTACAAAGGTGCTCTGGTCGTTTACGCTTGTTGATGTGGAACGCAATGCGAAGGAATTTAGTGGGGATGTTACTAAACAGAGAATCGAAGATTTTCAGTCCTCAATTTCTGGAGTTGCAAAAAGCATTGAAACCGGAGTTCTCGAAACGAACAGTGCAGGGTCATCTCAGATCCTTTCTATTAGTAAGGATCGCAGGCGGGATACTATTATCTTCGGAATTGGCGTTGGTCAGCTTTTTCCTGTCCACGGATATATTGATAGAAGATATAGTGATGATGATTATAATTATAATAATGTCGTTGTTCCTGATACGATAAAACGAGCGTTTGTTTTGGATTCACGTGTTGCACTTAAAGTCTCTGATAATTATACCCTTGATCTCCTTTTTGGTATCCGACGGGGAATCTTGCTCAATATTGGTGCTTCCTATGATCCTCTAAATTCGGTCGTCTCCCCATACGTGGGTGGAGGATTGGGATATTACATTTATATTGGTGAGGACTCCTTTGATAATAATGACCCTGATTTTTTTACTTCAGGCTTCCAAGTAATGGTCAAGGGAGGTCTATGGTTTTTTAAGACAAGTATCCTTCGAGCTTTTGCAAATCTCGATTATACCTACATCTTTAACAGTCGAGATGATCAGGCAGTTACGTTTACAATTGGAATCGCTTCTGTGATTGATGATTTGGGTTTTTGAAGCTGTTTTGCAGAATTTACCGGGACGGGTTTAGTGAACAGGCAGCAGTTAGCTGAGTCTCTTCATCTATTCCTTAAACCGCGTGGTTCGTGTTTTCTGCGGTACAAGACAATCGAATGGTCTGCTTTTACTACTAACTGTCATCTGTCGGCTTTTCGACCTATTCATCTCGGACTCGGTAATGAACATAAAATAATGTCCTCGAGGCCATACCACTCCAGGACATTTTTTCCCAGACAACACAATCCTCTGTGTTGTTTTCACGGGGGGAGTCAACTGGTCAAATCTGATACACCGCGATCTTTGCCTATGAACAGACCAAGAGAACGAGAACCTCGCTCAATCATGCTCAGTATCGCACTGTGATGACCCTTACGAACACTCGCATCTTCCCCGGAATGACCCGACTTCCTGCGAGTCTCTCCCTCTTTTGTGTCGTATGGCAAGAAAGAGCAGGGGAGTGTCAAACCCAGAAGAGATGGTAGATTCTTCACTCAGGCTTTGCTGGCATATCAATGGGCAGGGTGGATTCGAAGAATATCAGCAACAATTCTTCTCTATACTTTATGTAATACTCTCAAAATATAAGCCAATCGAGTTGGAAAAGTGACACAGCAAAGAAAAAAACACTTCAAGGAGTTGTGTTCTCCTGAAGTGCTTTCCTGTACCGCGTACGAGATTCGAACTCGTGTTACCGGCGTGAGAGGCCAGCGTCCTAACCACTAGACGAACGCGGCAAAAAATTGTCGAGTGACAATCCGTTTGTGGTAGACGAATGCAAAATGGCCTTTTGCATTCTCGCTCGCCACTGAAAAATCATCATTCGACATTTCTGGGTTGCCCCGCCAGGGCTCGAACCTGGACTCTTCTGATCCAGAGTCAGACGTGTTGCCAATTACACCACAGGGCAGTATCGGGTATCAAGTAAAAGTTCAAAATGAAAATTCAAAGGAAAGAGACGTAATTTCGAACTTTTCATTTTTACTTTTGAATTGCTTTCCCGTGGACCCGATCGGAATCGAACCGACGACCTCTAGAGTGCGATTCTAGCGCTCTCCCAACTGAGCTACGGGCCCGCTTCACAATAAAGAAAGGACAAAGTTAGCACTGAGGGTTTCTTCGCGCAAGTCCCAGTTCATTCTAAAGTGTGAGCCGGAACGTGATCTCTGAAGTAGGTTTGTCACTTTTCGGGATTGTTCGGTTTCCGGACCTTCGCTATGTTGGTACTATCCTGAATGCATTGAAACAACCGCTCGTTATGAACAAAGCAGGTCCTTTTCGTAGCTACCGATCGCGTCGAAGCACTATACGACCAATACCTCAGCGGCCACGCACAAGGTTGAAAGTGGTTGCAGCCGATTTCCTCAATTCACTTCCATTGACAATTGAGGTTGCTGACGATGAGTCCTTCGAGTTTGAATACGTTGTTCCGAGTGAAGGGGCTCGACAGCTTGTCGAAGAAGAGGCTGATATTGCTTTGCTCCCGGTTGCTGCGCTTGCAGAGATTGGTGGCCTTGAGGTTGTTCCCGGACCTTGCATCGGTGCAAGTGGTCGCGTCGATTCAGTTGTTATAGTCAGTGAAGCACCACTTGACCAGATCGAACAGCTCTATGTCGATAATGCCAGCCGGACATCGGTGATCCTCGCTCGTATCTACTTCGAGTCTATAGGTATGCCACATATCCCTTTTGTTCGACTCCCCGGAGATGACGTCCTTCCAAAGGTTGGGGGTAGGAATGCTGGATTGCTGATAGCAGACATAGCCTTTGAGCATTCGAAACGGTTCAAGTACCGTCACGATCTCGGAGATGCCTGGAAACGACTGACTGGTGAACCCTTCGTCTTTGCTGTCTGGGCTGCGGCGCGTGGCGTGTTGAACGATGAGATTGTCGAGCGATTGAACCGTCGCTTCTGGGATGGATTGGCACGAAAGCATCAGATCATTGCCGAGTGGTCCGATCGACATGGAATGCCCCTTACTGAAGTCGCAGACTATCTCGACGAACGAATTCAGTACAACCTTAACCGTTCTGCCTGGAATGGGATGCAGGAGTTCTTCCGAGTAGCGGGCAACATGGGGTTGCTTCCGGATGCTCGGGTTGAGTTCGCACAGCGGAGTGAGCGTGTTGATATAGGTGAGAATCAACTCCCGGGCCTAAGACCGACGTCATTTGGTCGATGGATGCCTGAAGTGGTTCCCTATAGCAAAACGTACTCTGTCGAGAGAATTCTGTCTCGGGCTGAATCCGGACGGCGGATCTCGTTGCACGATGCGGAGCGATTGTACGAAGAGGCAAGCCTGACTGATCTCGGAGAGGTAGCTCACAACATTCGCTTGCGGATGAATCCGGGAAATCGTGTCAGCTACATCGTTGCGATGAACCTGAATTACACCAATGTCTGTAATGTCGATTGTAGTTTCTGCGGCTTCTATCGTAGCGACGATCCGGGAAGGGACGGGCATGATGAAGGATACACCCTGAACCGTGAAGAAATCCGCAAAAAAATGAACACGCTCTCCGAAGCCGAAGGGGTACAAGTCCTTTTTCAGGGGGGAGTAAATCCTAACCTGCCAGTAGAGTACTACACCCGAACTTTTTCATGGTTCAAAAAAGAGTGGCCTCAGATACATCTCAACTGTCTCTCGGTAGATGAGGTACTTGGACTTTGCCCGAACAAAGCGCCTGAAGAGATTGCGAATGTCCTTGCTCAACTCAAAGAAGCCGGTCTCGATATGCTCCCAGGCGCCGGTGCAGAAATCTTGGTCGATCGCGTACGTAATAGGGTCTCACGGAAAAAGAGCCGCGCTTCCTACTGGCTTGAAACGATGCGTCAGGTTGGACGACTTGGCATGAAGGCTTCGGTTACCATGCTCTATGGGATGCGTGAAACAACACGGGACAAGTTTGCTCACATGGCGAAGATCAGGCAACTGCAGGATGAGGTCTCACCATTTATGGTTTTTATCTCCTGGCCGTACCGTAAGGCTGAGAGCTTGAAGCTTCAGTCAACAGATCAATCCGGGACAACCTATCTGCGAGTGCAGGCCATCTCCCGCATCTTCTTTGATAATATACCTCATGTTATGTGCTCATGGGTCACGCAGGGGCCGGAGATCGGTCAGACCGCGCTCTGGTATGGTGCTGATGATTTCGGGAGTGTGATGTTCGAAGAGAACGTTGTCTCAGCAAGTGGGGTCACCTATCGTATGGATGCCGACGCCATGGAGTTTTATATCCGCGACACTGGATTCGAACCGTTCCGAAGGACTGGGATGTTTGAAGAGTGGAATAGAACGGAGCATGAGGCGGTAAAGGCCACTGGCGAGCATATAGAGCTCGAACCAGGAGTTATTTATTGACAATGACCAAGGGGTTGGTTACTCCTTCATCTGCAAGTTAGACACGACGTATTCTCCAAGCTCCCATCCTTTGTAGGTTCCGTACTGGCAGGCTTCACGGTAGTGGATGCCACCCCAGAGACGACTCCATGTTACCTCGAGGGCAGCATCTCTGAACGATTTATGCCTACGAACCGGGAGTCCGAGATAGGCTTCTGTCCAGTCATCAAACTCAAGATCGTCACCGAAGATATGTGTGAGAACGGCTGCACTTGCTGCCGAGATAGTGCTATGTGCACTCGTCCACTCCGGGAATGGTGGAGTTTCGATATAAGGCAGCCAGGTTGAATCCATGTGTTCCTTAACATAGCTGACCGGACGAACCAGGTTATAGCGATACTTTGCATCCCAAGCACTGATAAATCCATCTACCAGAGCAACAGAAACCTGAACATACATTCCAAGCGACTCGATCAGGTCATACCCTTCCTTCTCAGCAGCGATTCCGGCAATGCTGATCCAGTGCCCACCTGGACTGACCTGTCGGGTGTTGAACATGTAGTGGCCGTCGAAGTGGGAATGGATTGGATTACAGTCCCAGAACTGAGCAATCAGTCGCTGATCTACCGTGGCGTTCTTATCTGCATCATAAACCGCTTTGACCATTTTGTGGAAATCGGATTCAGGATCAGTGCTGAATTTGGGTGGGGCAGGTGGGAGAAACTGATTTACAGAGTCAATCACAAACGTACGAAGCTCATTCCAGTACGGATCGACAGGATCCGAGAATCCCGGGGGAGTTCTTTCCCAGGCACCTGGATATTCCTCAACAACGTACCGCGATTTTGCTCCAATCTTGATGAAGTTGTCTTTGTCCATCCATTCAATTATATGTTCGGCTACCTGCTTCCCGTATTCTTTGGATCGGGCCATTACATCATGGCTGACGCCCAGGGTTGAGAGTATCTCATAGTAGGCTTCTGCCGCACTGTCGGTTAACCTCTTTCTGTATATGAGATTCGGAAGCGTATGATGATATGCGGAGATCATGGTGACCCGCCAATCGTATGTCTCTCCTATTGTCGGTTGAGGAGGGGTAGTCAATCCATTCAACTGACCAGCCATTGACTTCCAGTCTGGATATCCAGGTCGTACTGCTTCATACGCGGCCACGTTTGCGTACGCGCTGTTCCTGGCTGCATTTGCGGGAGTGAAACCATCGATCTTGATAACATCAATAATTACTCGATTCATCTCATGGCAAAATGTTGCCGGCTTGCTGTAATCGGGAGCAGGTCGTTCATATGTTGGCATGCTATCGTTTCTCAAGGGGGTGATGAACTCGCCAAAACGAACGTGATCCATATCAAGGTCTCTTACTACATTTTTCCCGCAACTGAATATCGGCAAGGAGAGAACAAGAAAGACGTAAGGAAAGAGGATTCTTTGTGCGTTCATGATCTATCTGTTCAAGATGTATTGTAGATGAAAACTACGCAAAGTTCTGAAAAATAATTAAGTCTGTTCAGGTGATTCCTGATGCGTCGATGCATTTTGCTGTGCGCGTAAAGAGAGTGATGTCAAAAGGAAAAAGAGTAAAACAGGAATTGTGCGTCGGTGCATGATACGATACCTCGAAATCTGTGTTTTCATAAAAATCATGTCACAATCAAATCGGATCGTCGAAAGGACGATTATTGTGGGAGGTATATTGAAATCACACGCAGCCTGCCATAGGTAAAGCTTGACAGATGAGCATGAATGGTTCAAAATTTTGAATTGAGTAGGACAATATCAAACACGTTAGCCATACAATTTACTGTGTTGTTAGTCGAAGATCAAGAATTCTGGCAATCAGACACGAATCGGTGCGAAGAGAAATCCCAAGAGTTTTTAGGTTGCGTTGTTATAATGTTCGACAAGGAGTGAATTTCGTGTCCGTCTATCTCTACTCTGCTGTGAAACCACAATTCTCTTCAGCACAAATGCCCTGAACGATTGCAACGATTCAGCGACTATAGAAGTGGAGGTTATAGGACTTGACACAACAACCTCTGTTCCACTTGACTTTGTTAGAGGGAAGAATCCAAACAACCGTCTTTCAATCGCAATTCCGAATCCGTTTAGTGATCGCACCATTCTTGAGTTCAATGTGGGAGCAGCCGAACAGGTAACCCTTGAAGTGTTTGATGAGAGGGGGCAGTTTGTCGAAATGCTGATTCGGGAAGAGTTAGAACAAGGAGCGTATCAAGCTACCTGGGATGGTGCAAGTTATGCTTCAGGGACATACTATCTTCGTCTTGTTATTGGGGAATGGAATGAGAGGCGAAGAGTGGTCATACTGAAATAAGAAGCATACGATATGACTGAGACCATAGACTCAAGAAAAACAAGCGCTTCGTTATTCAAGAGAGCAAAGGAAATTATTCCTGGAGGGGTGAACTCTCCTGCACGCGCGTTTGGTGCTGTGGGAGGAGATCCGATTTTCTTCCAGGAAGCGAAAGGAGCATGGTTAACAGATGTTGATGGCAATCGCTTTATTGACTATGTCGGTTCCTGGGGACCGTTTATTCTTGGGCATGGCGATGAACGGGTTCTCGAAGCCTTGCGTCTTCAACTTGAAAAAGCAACGAGCTTTGGTGCACCCTCAGAGCTTGAAGTTGAGCTTTCCGAGCTGGTAACCGAACTGATACCCGGTCTTGATATGGTACGTCTGGTCTCGAGCGGGACCGAGGCAACAATGTCATCCATACGACTTGCTCGTGGTTATACCGGAAGAGGTAAAATCATCAAGTTCGAAGGATGTTATCACGGTCACGGGGACTCATTCCTGATCAAAGCCGGGAGCGGACTGCTGACGCTTGGCACTCCAAGCTCTCCGGGCGTTACGCCTGGAACAGCCGCCGACACTCTCGTTGCTACGTTCAACGATATTGAATCCGTCAAGGCCCTTTTTGCTGAGAATGATGGTGAGATCGCTGCCGTTATTATTGAGCCGATTGGGGGCAATATGGGGGTGGTGCCGGCAACGCAAGAGTTCCTTTCCAAACTTCGCGAACTCTGCACAACTCACGGAACGATTCTGATCTTTGATGAAGTAATGACCGGCTTCCGTGTTGCATTGAAAGGAGCAGCATCACTCTACAAAGTCATTCCGGATATGGTTACCTATGGTAAAATTATCGGTGGTGGATTGCCCGTGGGAGCATATGGAGGGAAGAGAGTGATCATGGAAGTTGTCTCTCCAGTCGGTCCGGTCTATCAGGCGGGAACACTCTCGGGGAATCCTTTAGCTGTTGTAGCGGGGCTTGCAACACTTAGAGCTTTACAGGATGACGACCCCTATCCTGTACTGGACAAGAAGGGGGAACAAATGGCAACTGCCTTGAAGGAAATGGCCACTCGTCACGACGTCCCCGCAACTCTAAATCGTCTTGGGTCGATGTTGACGATATTCTTTACTGACAAACCGGTTTATGACTTCGCGAGCGCAACGTCAAGTGATACATCTTTCTTTGCTCGATTCTTCCATGGAATGCTTGATCGCGGAGTTTATCTTCCTCCTTCACAGTTTGAGGCATGGTTCCTCTCAACTTCTCATGGTGATGAGGAACTTAGGCAGACGCTGGAAATAGCAGATTCCGTCCTATCCGAGATTGTATCGTCATGATTCTCTGGCTTACCGGTCCATCTGGCGGAGGGAAATCGACTGTTGGCCCTCTTGTCGCTGCGCAGCAGAAGCATCGCTTTGTTGATCTCGATGCACTTATCGAACGAAGGACTGGTCTGTCGATTGCCGAAATATTTGATCGTGAAGGCGAATCCAAATTCAGGGAACTTGAAACAGAGGCGATCAAACAGGTTATTGCTAAGAAGGAAGCAAAAGATGACCTGGTGATAGCAACCGGGGGAGGCTCCGTTGTCAATCCTTACAATCGAGACTTGATGCGTTCATCCGGTCTCAGAGTATACTTCAATGTGGAAGCGACTACGGCAATTGCCAGGCTCAGCGCCACGTCGGGGCGCCCTCTCCTGTTGGAATCCAATCCCGAAAGGGCCTGGAAGGAGCTTCTCGAAGAGAGAATCACAGTATATGCCGATCATGATATTATGATCGACGCCGGTCAATCTCCAGCAGAAGTGACCGATGCAATTCTTGCTGCTCACCATCGATACAACAGTCCATCATGGAAAATCAACGCCGAACTTAGGGGAGAGACCTCTCGAATTTGTGCCTACCGCTCTCCGTGGTCAACTCTTCGTGCTTATCGGGGTGCAACACGAATGAATCGAACGTGCGTTATCACTGACACAAATCTTGCCGAGCATTATCCGGAGTTTCTGAAGCGTCTTGCTGGCACACAAGGACTTGTTTGCGCTCTTGAGCCTGGAGAAAAGAGCAAGTCATTTGCAACTGTTGAGAAGATCGTTCAGCAATTATCAGAGGGAGGGTTTGATCGCAATAGCACAATCCTTGGATTTGGTGGCGGAGTGATAACCGATCTTGCCGGCTTTGTTGCTTCGATCTATATGCGTGGTATCCATCTCTTCTCAATGCCGACATCTCTTCTTGCAATGGTTGATGCGTCCGTCGGTGGGAAGACTGCCATCAACAGTTCAACTATTCGGAATCTGGTCGGCACGTTCAATCACCCGGAGCGTGTGCTGATCTGCCCAAGTTTCCTTCGTACATTACCCGATCGTGAGTTGCGATCGGGTCTGGTGGAATCGTTGAAGATGGGGATCATTCGATCTGAGGTTCTTCAGGAACTTGTTGACGAATCTCTCCCTGATATTCTGAATGGGAGAATACCGAAGGTGATTGACGAAATCATTCGACTGAGTGTGGTAAACAAGCTTGATATAATCGGGAATGATGTGCAAGATACAGGAGAGCGCGGCTTGCTGAACTTTGGGCATACATTTGCCCATGCCCTCGAAGCTGCTGCTCCTGGTGTATGGACACACGGGGAAGCAGTGGCATTTGGCATGATCGCCGCACTCGAAGCGGCCGGTCGGACAAGAGTGAGCCCTCTCCCCACATCGGAAATTCATGTCAAGGCTTCTAAAATTCTACCTCTGACTAATCCGAATGGCACACGTCCTTCGCCCGAGAATATAGTTGAGAAAATGCGGAGGGACAAAAAGCAGAAGATTGGCATCGCACATTTTGTGCTACCGACTGGTCCCTTGATAAAGAATACCGGATGGTCTATTGGAATTCTCCTTGCCCAAGAGATCATTGCATA
Source organism: Chlorobiota bacterium (assembly GCA_021296135.1). Taxonomy (GTDB): domain Bacteria; phylum Bacteroidota; class Ignavibacteria; order OLB7; family OLB7; genus JAGWAZ01. The sequence continues at coordinate 22,596 of JAGWAZ010000024.1, forward strand.
CAGTATTGAAGCTGCCTGGAGGCATATCGATGATTATCACGGGATGAAATCAACATGAAAATTGGCATTATTAACGGACCGAATCTGAACCTGCTTGGTGTGCGTGAGCCTGAAGTGTATGGTCGGGATACGTTGGCCGATATCGAAGCGAACATCAGAAGTGCGATTAGTGATCCTGACGTGGAATTGCAGTTCCATCAGTCGAATAGTGAAGCAGAGATTATCGACTTACTTCACTCGCTTGCCTATAACTGGAAGGTAGATGGGATTGTGATGAATCCCGGTTCATACTCCCATTATTCCTATGCAATTCGCGACGCTATCAGTGCAATCGATGTGCCCGTGATCGAAGTTCATATCTCGAATACTCAGGCTCGTGAAGGATTCCGTCATCGCTCGGTTACTGCCGGCGCGTGCAAGGGAAAGATTGAAGGTCTTGGATGGGTGGGGTATGTATTGGCAGTGGTCTATTTGAGTTCATAGAGTTGAGAGTTGAAGGGTCGAGGGTCTCTCTCTTCGCTGCCTTCTACATCTACTATGAGAGTTCATAGTCTTAAGAAGGTATCGAGCCTATATCTTGTATCTTATTTTGTCCCGTTCTTATAGAATTTCTGGAAAATAGATGAAAAAATCTTTCTTGCTTTTCTTGATGCTGCTCTTTGGTGCAGCCTTTATTTCGTCATGCACCACTTCACGTACCACCAAGTGGCGTCTTGATTTACCTTTCGGCTTTGCTCCTGATACATTAAAGGATGAATATAAAGAACTATTCCGTATAAGATCCCGAGGCTACGAAACCTATCTTGACGCCAAAGATATTACCTCTCCTACTCCACGCGAAGGCTTCCCATATATCCCTGACAGTCTTTTAAGGGTAGGAGGACTCGACACAATTTTTGTCGAAGTCAGCCTTGACAGGGAAGGGAATGTTGTCAGTGCATTAGTGAATAATGAAGATCCTTCCGTAATTGAATATGCAGTGTAGAATTCCATTAGTGCGATCAAATTCAATCCTGCTACTGTCAGGGACAAGGCCGTGCCAATAACAATAATGTTGGAAGTAGTAACGGGTAAAATATATAGGCCCCAATGGACATATTGGAAGAGGGACGGTTCATTCGATACGACTTCTCCTTTTTCTGAGCCACCTGAGTTTAACCTCAAAGAATTTCAGAATAATCTTCAATATCCTGAGGAAGCACTCGATGCTGGTATTGAACAAGAGATACAATTGATAATATTTATTGGTTTATCTGGCAGAGTGGATCGTATCGATGTGATTGGCACACCAAGTGCTCTTCTGGTACGAGCTGCTGCAGAGGCCGCACTCCTGACCGAATTCTCTCCAGCAAAAACTGAAGATGGAACAGCCGTCCGAGCCTCTCTTATACTCCCAGTGAGATTCCGATTACGATAGTTGTTGTTCTATTCTCAAATCTCACAGATTTTTTCGATAGGGTTCGTAGAGTTGAAGAGTGAGGGAGTATAGGAGTTAGAGAGTATTAAGATAAAATTGCCTTGTTTAATATTCAGTTATTGGGGGGTGAAATCCCACGCCTTTAGGCGGCAACTTTAGTAAGTTTGTAAGATGTCGGACTATGGAACGTCCTGATGAATTCC
>JAGWAZ010000024.1:24246-29957 GCA_021296135.1 Chlorobiota bacterium
GACTTTCAAATCCATGATGGGTCTTAAGTCGTCTTTAGACGATATCAAATCTACCAGCTGAAGCTGGTAGTAGTTTAATCATATGAAGAGCTAGATGTGTGGAAGGGAGACCGTGCGTTGTGTCAATTACTTTATCAAGTATCGACTCATGGCAGGTTTGAAAAGGATTACGCACTACATGATCAACTTCGAGGAGGTGGAATCATTTGGAGTCTGACTAAACTCAACGAACTCTATGAACACTTTCGGTATCACATTCCGACTTACAACCTTCGGCGAGTCGCATGGCCCGGCGGTTGGTGCTGTGATTGATGGCTGTCCTGCCGGAGTTGCCTTTGATAAGGAGATACTCCGGCAAGATCTTGCACGGCGGCGACCGGGACAAGCGCATACAACAACACGCAAAGAACCGGACGAGCCTGAAGTGCTGAGCGGGATCTTTGAGGGGGTAACCACCGGAACACCGATTGCTGTTCTTGTTCGGAACAGGGATCAACGCTCCCAGGATTATGACGCATTGAAAGACCTCTATCGTCCCTCTCATGCCGATTACACCTATCAGCAAAAGTATGGGCTACGTGATCATCGTGGTGGTGGAAGAAGTTCTGCGCGGGAGACTCTTGCTCGGGTCATTGGTGGATCAATAGCTGGTATGATGTTGAACGAGCAGACGGATATTCTGGTCAAGGCAGCGGTAACCAGGATGGGAGAGATCGAAACCGAGCACCCTCTTGCTCATATGGATTCCGAACAAATCTATGCATCGCCTATGCGTTGCGATGACCCTGACGCGGAGAGACGAATGTCCGCCTATCTTGAGAACCTCAGAGAGGCTGGGGATTCAACTGGAGGAGTAGTCTCTGTGCGTGCAGAAAACGTCCCGGTCGGACTTGGTGAGCCAATCTATGGTAAGCTATACGCTACTCTGGCCAGCGCTATGATGTCCATTAACGGTGCTGCGGGATTTGAGATCGGGACTGGCTTTGCCGTTGTAGAGCGGAGAGGGTCGGAGAATAATGATGAGTGGATAGAAGAGAATGGCGTACTGAAGACGGTTACTAACAATTCAGGCGGAGTGCAGGGAGGAATTTCAAATGGTATGCCGATTGAGTTTCGCGTTGCGTTCAAGCCCCCATCATCTATTGCCGAAAAGCAGATGCATGGAACCACATCCGGGGAGGTTGTCGATCATTCCATCACCGGACGACATGATCCATCCATTGTTATCCGTGCGGTTCCTGTAGTTGAAGCCATGACGCTACTTGTCCTTGCTGATATGTGGTTACAAACAAAAAGATGGTAGCCTGTACTTCAGCCCACTACAAGTACAAGTTCCTGCTCTGTAGTATCCCCTAATCGACTCCCGGCTCTTTAGCTTTGACTCCAGGCCTGTACGTTGAATAGATATAGATTGGTATTTCCAGTTCACCAAGTTGATTCTCAATATTGAACTTGGCAAGAAACCACAAAAAAATAGTATAACAATTCACCGTTTTTATAGGACTTTTATGCCAGCTCCATGCGAATAGGGGGAAATTTCGGTTGTTTCCGCAAATATTCCCCTAACAACCACCGTGAACGTTGGAGTTATGAGGGGCATCATCGACTAGAAACGTCTGTCGAGGAGATCCAGAGATTGATGGTAGCAGATGGGATCGAGCCGGGGGAGAGAAACATAGAATGGGTTACGGTATGGTTGGTTGGGCTTCTGAGCAGATACTGAGAGTAATCGAGTCGGTTTGGTCATATTCACCTCCATGTTGGTTGTGTTACTGCCTTTCACCGCTCGTCTCTATGTGTTTGTGTTTTGCTTGAGTTCTATGAGAAATGCATCCGTTCGCTCGACTACAGTTTCCAATGCGTTGTTTGTTTGCTGAAAGGGATGGACCGCTCCAAACGTGTGGCCGGTCTTTGGTATACGGAGGAACTCAGTCAGTGAGGGATTGGCTGCTGCGTGCAGTTGTTCACCATTTTCAATTGTGACCGATAAATCGACTTCACCATGTATAATCAAAAGTGGTCTTTTCAGAGAGGAGGTTGCGTTGAGAACCTCAAGCTCTTGGCTGTTCTGCTTCAGATCATCCAAAAGACTGAGGTTCAATCGCATGATCTGACCAGTGCGTGCATTCTTTGCTTCGAGATAGCCGTCTCTTCTCCAGCGCTCGATCTGTGAGTCCGTATAGCGATCGAATGTGCTGACCGAAGCCCATGTCGTTATAGATTTGACTCGCTTATCGTTCACCCCTTCAAGGAGAGCAATGCCGCCACCACGTGAGTGACCAAGAGTAGCAAGGCTTGAAGAGTTGGTCTGTTCCGCGTGAGGTACATTCCCACTCACGAAGGCATCAATAACTTCGCTTAGCTCGCGGACCTCTCGCGAAAACGTGTTCTCCGCAAACTTGTCAAGTCGGGTGAACTCCTCCGAATGTCCTTCAACTCCATTATGGCTGAAGTTGAACTGCAAGACGTACCATCCTCGTTGCGCAAATGATTCTCCGATGTATGGAAAAAAGCCCCAATCCTTGAATCCTTTGAAACCATGGGCTATGATCAGGGCCGGCAATGATAGGCTGCTGGCCGGGAATCGTGCGTCGCAATAGAGCAACTCACCATCAGACGCCTCGATTGTAAACCGCTTGTGAAGGATTTCCATATAACTTGTTCGAACTCTTGCAGAAACGGTCGGGAAACTACGACCACTCATTGGCTCACACAAGCCATAGTGAAGAGAGGGAGCATTTTGTATTTTCCTTTCCTGCAATACCAATTCAGAGTGGCGCGATATTTTGCCACGTAGAACAAAACCTTTGAAAGATTAATGTTCGATTCTATACGACCACAACTGCAAGCCGAGATACGGGAGATTCGTGAAGCCGGTCTTTACAAAGAGGAGCGTATCATTACTACACCTCAGGGAGTAGCGATTCAGGTGGAGGGAAGATCGGAGCCGGTACTCAACTTCTGTGCAAACAACTATCTCGGGCTAAGCTCCCATCCTGAGGTAATTGAAGCAACTCATAAAGTGCTTGATAGTCATGGCTACGGGATGAGTAGCGTTCGATTCATCTGTGGAACGCAGGCCTTACACAAAGAGCTTGAGGCGAAACTTGCTGAGTTTCATGGCACAGAGGAGACAATCCTCTACGCTGCCTGTTTCGATGCAAACGGTGGTCTGTTTGAACCTATGCTCGGTCCCGACGATGCTATTATCTCCGATTCCCTGAATCATGCGTCGATTATCGATGGTGTTCGCCTTTGCAAAGCCAAGCGCTATCGTTATGAAAATGCCAATATGGATGACCTGGAAAAGCAACTTCAGCAGGCAGATGGAGACAGCGCTCGCCGGAAAGTGATTGTCACCGACGGTGTCTTCTCAATGGATGGTATCATTGCGCCGATAGACAAGATATGTGACCTTGCAGACAAGTATGACGCGATGGTGATGGTTGATGAGTGCCATGCTGCCGGTTTTATGGGAGAGAAAGGGCGTGGTTCTGTTGAGTATTGCAATGCGATGGGACGAGTAGACATTATTACCAGCACTCTTGGCAAAGCGCTTGGAGGGGCTATTGGCGGGTATACAACGGGGCGGAAGGAGATTGTCGAAATGCTCCGGCAACGTTCACGTCCTTATCTCTTCTCGAATACATTGCCTCCTATGGTAGTTGGGGCAAGCATTGCGGTGATTAACATGCTTTCCGAGACCACGGAACTTCGGGACAAGCTTGAGGAGAACACAAGGTATTTCCGGGAGAAGATGGCTGCAACCGGTTTCGATATTATCCCGGGAGGCCATCCGATTACGCCGATCATGCTCTACGATGCACCTCTGGCACAGCAGTTTGCATCGAAACTTCTTGAAGAGGGCATTTACGTCATAGGCTTTTTCTACCCGGTTGTACCAAAAGGGAAGGCGCGTATCCGTGTGCAGATTTCCGCTGCTCACGAACGTGAACACCTTGATCAGGCAATTGAGGCCTTTACAAAGATCGGAAGAGAACTCGGAGTGTTGGAGTCAGGGATGAGTGTTGAGGGCTGAACGTTTGCCGGGTCATGAAATAACGTGGTCTAAAACCGATACATATCGTCGTCTCTCTCAACTCCAAGAAACCCGCCCTTCGTATCGTACATCAATTCCATAATGCATCCGTTGAACAACGTGTCGGGGAAGATGGCAAGCTGCCGGCTGGTATTGGAATACTGAAGCGAATTCTCTTCAAGGGTAACTCGAATTTTTCCTTCCTGAAGGTTGTGCGTGACGCAGCTCCTGTCTGGAAAGTCTGCCTGGATTCACACGGATATGCTCATACCAAAACAGCCATCACAGAGTTTCTGCGATGGCTGTTTATGTGGGCGGTGAGGGAGTCGAACCCCCGACCTTCTGGGTGTAAACCAGACGCTCTGAACCAACTGAGCTAACCGCCCGCATTCAAGGGGCATAAATATAGTGGCTCTCCCTACCAGGGCACAAACAAAATCTGTGTAGGGTTGCAAGTGCTCTGCTTCATCCTTCTCTACTCGCTACCCTCTACCATATTATTGTGGAGATGGCGGGAGTCGAACCCGCGTCCGAAGAGTGACTCGTGAGGCCTCTACGCTGCATAGTCAATCTATTTGAATCTCACTCACCGTCATCCCGATTGACGGGGCTTCAAGCAAGCCAGTGGATAAGGTCTCGCTCACATAACCTCCACTCGTTATGCAAGCCAGTCTGTCAAAATCGACACCCGCTTCCGAAACCGACAGACAAGTTCCGGGCGGATGCACGCTGGGTTAATTACGCAGCGAGACGGTACTCGTATGAGTCCGCACTTACAGTTCGCTCATTGTGGGATAACGCGCCCAATGAGCAAGCGCGACAGCGCAACCGCACGACATCTTCTCCCCGTCGAAACCACAGCATCCCCGTTGAATAATACGTAGTCGTCCCTTAAACATTAAAATCCAAAGCTCCCAAAGCTCTATATGCTTCTATGTGCGCAGAACTCCTTGCAGCAGTAAGGTTGACCCCACTGCAATAGATCAGCGTTGGGCACATGAAATGACGTCCGGGTATTTTGATTGATAGGTTCATTGTGCAACACTCGGCCTTGCACATCCATCCCCTTTATTCAATGACCACCTTCTTTGTGAATACCCCTTCAGAGGTGTTAATCCGTAGTACATACGGACCTGCAGGAATATCCGAAACCTCGAGAACGGTCACATTCTCTTCCTTCTACGTTCAACAACCCCATTTCTTCGATCACGAATCCCTCCGGAACCTCTATGTGCAGCAGGCCTTCCACAGGGTTTGGAAAGACCTTAATGTTTTTTTAGGTCTTCCCCTTCGTTTATTCCAACCCTTCCTCCTCCTCCGTTCGTTGTTCTTAAGATAGTACCCTTCTCCCCGATAACAAAGCCGAGATATCAAAAATGCCGACGACATCATGAACGACCGTTGAAAGAATATCGTCTTTTAGTTTTTTTAATTTAATACCACCATAAAGATCAACAAAATAGATGGCGTCAATCCCACATTCAAGTCTGAAGTGCAACAGGTGGAGGAGCTTTACCACAATATACTTCCCAGGATCTCTTCCACCCCAGACATTTCCTCGGGCGATTCTTTAGCCGGTACCCGACCATTTCTATCTCCACATCGCTCACTCTGTTAAAGTCCGTCCCCTTTGGGAAGTACCGACGAATCAACCCGTTGGTCTGCTCGTTCG
>JAGWAZ010000025.1:0-5719 GCA_021296135.1 Chlorobiota bacterium
CAGTACCTCCAAGCTAAACGATATACGCTTCGCTCTTCAAAACGGTCAGATGATATGGGCCTTGAACCCCCTCACCCCCCCGAAACTCCTGTGTCTTGAATTTTCCGGGCGAGATAGCAGCGACAATCTGTGTGGAACCAAAGTCACCGAACTTCCCAAGTGTTTTTGCTCCCTGTAGTTTGCGCGAGAAGCTCGTATACTCACTTCTGTTGTTGGAGGCAAAGAACTTTCCAAGAGTGGCATCTACAACTGGTGAACGTATTTCAAAAAAGATATTGTCGATTTCTCGTATTGTTTGCGTTGTCCCTTCCGGCTGGATTGGTGTTTGCTCATCAGTCAACGCACCGAGCACTTCAACATCATCCGTGATCTTGCCGCTGAACTGTAGTCGGAGTCCACTCTGGCTAGTCAGATCACGATTCGAGCCGACAGTTATCCCTCGTGTGATAGATCCGGAACGCTGAAAATCCCTGCCAAATATGTTGGTTGCCGAAAGACCGGAACTACTGTTGTATGGCTCTAGAAGGGTTGTTTTATTGCCGGATGAATCAATAACCGTTACCAGTTCTCGGGTGAAGAGTTCACGTTTAACAGTTATTGGGAGGTACCTGTAGGTGGCAAGAAACCTGGTCGTGTGTTGATGAGAACGAAGAGAATCTCCCAGAATGATGATACCAGTAGGACGATAAAGAATTAACGCAATGGAATAAGCAAGCGTCTAACACAAAGTCATGCGGCAACCTTAGCGTGCTGTCACCGGGAGAGAGAGTCAGTTCTATAGTTGTTGATACGCCTTGACCGAAAAGAGTCAAGCTACATAGAACCGACGATACTATGAGAAGCAAAACAAGCCGAATCATCAAGAAAGCAATCTCGGCGAGAAAAACGTGATACGCAAGGGAAAAGTAGGGAGAGAAAATTTTCTTTCCCTACTCAAACTCTATGAACTTTCCGAATTCTTGACCGACTCAAGCAACACCTCAACAACGTCCTTGACAACAACCCCTTCAGCCTCCTTGTTCTTTACCCCATCATTGATCATTGTCATACAGAACGGACATGCTGTTGCGATAGTATCTGCGCCTGTTCCCAAAGCCTCCTCGGTTCGCTCGATATTTACCCGCTTGCCCTGTGTCTCTTCAAGGTACATCTGACCTCCCCCGGCACCACAGCAAAGTCCGCGACTCTTGTTCCGACCCATTTCGATCACCTCAAGGCCGGGTACATGTTTCAACGTCGAGCGAGGCTCATCGTAGGTATTGTTGTAGCGACCGATATAACAACTGTCGTGATAGGTAACCCTGTGCTGCATTGCCGATATCGACTTGATACGACCGGCTTTGACGAGCTTGTCAACATATTGGGTGTGGTGGATTACATCATACTTACCACCGAAGTCCGGATACTCGTTCAGGAGGGTGTTGAAGCAGTGTGGGCAGGTGGTGACAATCGTCCTGACGTTGTACTGATTCAACGTTTCGACGTTCATCCGGATCATCATCTGTGCCAGGTATTCATTGCCAAGTCGACGAGCCGGATCCCCCGTACATTTCTCCTCGGAACCAAGAATGCGAAACTTCACCCCAGCCATCTCCATCAGCTCAGCAAAAGCACGTGTCACTTTCATGTAGCGATCATCGTAGCTTCCCGCACATCCGACCCAAAACAGACAGTCAAGCTCTTCGCGCTCCTCTTCACCCGTCTCAGCCATTGTCTTTACAAAGTCGAGGTCCTCTGCCCAATCAGCTCGCTCGGCAGCACTGAACGCCCAGGGCGTAAAGTTGTTCTCCATGTTTTGGAATGCTGTCTGTGCTTCTGCTGGGAACTCCGCCTCCATCATCACGAGGTTACGACGCATATCAACAATGGCAGGCACATGCTCAATCATCACCGGACATTCCTGTACACAAGCCATACAGGTTGTGCATTGCCAGAGCGCTTCCGAGCTCACGAAGTCACCGATAAGATGTCGTTCATCTGAACCGCTTGTCGTTTCTCCGTTCGCCTCGGCTCTGTTGCCATTCGAAGAAGCGAGGGCAATCAGATCAGGAGCACGATCAAGTGTCCGCTCATGCATCTGAATAATAATCTCTTTCGGATCTAGCACCTTTCCGGTAATGTTTGCCGGACAGACTGAAGTACACCGTCCACAGTGTGTGCAAGTCATTCCATCGAGCAACTGCTTCCAAGTGAAATGTTCTATGTCGGCCACACCATACTGTTCAAGCCCCTCATCCTCAAAATCAATCGGCTTCAGTGCGTTGACAGTTTCAAGAGAACCGAAGTAGACGTTTGGAACTGACGTCATAACGTGCAGATGCTTTGAGAAAGGAAGATAATTCATGAACCCGAGGATTGTAATGATATGGATCCACCAGGTAATCTCAAAGATGAGGATTGCGGTAGAAGGATCGGTAAAGAGCGGAGCAAGCAACGCACCGACCGGTCGGACTGCCCAATCAAATTCATAACCGGCTGCCTCACGCACGCTGTTCATCACTAACAACAACGAAACGATAACGCCGATTAAAACCAGGATCAGGGTAGCATCCAGACTTTCCGCCTTGTCATCATTTTGCAAACGAGGTACCTTCTGAACGTATCGACGCCAGAGAGCCCAGAGTACTCCAATAAGAACAAGGAGGCAGAAGATGTCTTGTGAAACCGTTAAGACTGAATAAATCGGACCAAGCCAAGCGATGTTGCCACCAGGAATCAACCCTTCAACAATGGACTCGATCACTGCTGCGAGCAGGACAAGGAATCCCCAGAAGATCATTGCATGAATAGCGCCTGCAACCGGTTCTCGCAGCAGCTTTGACTGGCCGATAGCAACCTTCAGAACGTTACCAACCCGCTTTGCAATATCGTCAAAACGGTTCTCGAATTTGCCAACCTGGAGATATTTGATGAGTCGCCAGGAACTCCAGACGATAGCTGCCATTGCCGCAACAAAGACAACAGCAAATATGATGTGCTTCATAATATGATGCTCTGTTGAAGATCGATTCAGGACGAAGTATCTAACTCAGGTGAGGCTAAAATCAAGCGGAAAATAAGGAACTCAGATGAACTCAGATGATGCACAGATGAACAGGGATGATACACGATAAACACAGATGCTGTCAAGAGAAACACAGATGATACACAGATACGATAAAAGGACGTATCTAAAAGAAAGCCCGGACACCTTATTAGCATCCGGGCTACATCTTTTTCTTTTTCACGTCATCACGTATCGTGGCTATCAAAGAAAGTAGCATCTCGACACACGCAGACCGACTCCCTTCTGTTGTATCCCGCCACCATTTTTGTCCGGCACTGTTGCCCACGAGAATTCAGTTGACTCAATCCTCGTATTGCTTCCTTTCACAATCCATTCCCCTGCGCATGTTTACCGTCGGCTCTCCGATAAGCATATCCACCTACGCCTCGAATCAGTAAATTATTCTTGTCCCCGAGACCGACATCTCCACTGTGGATACCTGCCATAATCTCGACTGTTGTCCTCATGATTAACAAGGCTCATTACATCGCACGGCTTAGCATACTGCATCCCGGGACCAACGCGGTAGACTTTCGCGTGAAGAAAGGCCGGGAAACTGAAGAGAAGAAGAATGCAGATAAAGTAGCCAAACCCGGAGTACCAAGCTCAACATCACACTCACGTCAGATAGGCGTTACGAGTGAACAATCTTTTTGAGAAAAGAACGGAACCCACGATGACGTTGGCTTTTCAGAACATACTCTCGCTCGCGCTTACCTCCCTTAGCTCGTAGCAGACTAACGAACTCCTCCTTTGCCTTGAACGACCATAGTTCAAGATCAGGAATCATCCCGGCAAGAAGGCTCAGATCATTAAACCCTCTCATTTCATTCTCAGGCCACGCTCCTACTTCCTTCGGGTTAAGTCTCCTCATTACCTGCTTAGGTATCGCCTTTCTGGCTCTCTGTCGATCTCCATTTAAGTCTTTCCCAAGCCATTTCGACACCTTCAAACCTATGTCAATAACCTCAGGCATTGGCTTATACAAATCGCTACCATCTATATTCAGGAAGAGCTTCTTGCGGGAAAAACGTCGAAGGGTTGAGGATGACGTTCGGTAGGATCGATCGGCAAGGATATGCCTACGCTCACGATCTGCGAGAAGTCGAAGGTCCGGATCGACTGAACGAAAACCGAGTCGATCGTAGAACCAGTAGGCACCGGAATCAATGGCTTCCTCGTTGCCATCACCGATCTGGTAGGTCGCTATAGTGAAATACTGCGAATTGAAAAGCGCAGAATAGGCACGAAGAATGCTTGAGAAGAGGACCGCTGATTCACCACCACGAAACGACTCAAAGATGTTCATGCCCATTTCACAGCGATCGAGGAACACCCAGCCTCCTCCATAACCAACAGGAAGCCCATTCTTTGCGGCAACATAACCGAAGTAACTCTCAATTGGCAGCCGACGTTCAGGAATCATGCCAAGGATTGCCACTTCAACACTCCGTTGAAAACTTGCCACATATACTTCGTGTGGATTGGCATAGGTAGTCGGATCGGTCTCCCGTGAACGGACACAAAGAGTATTTCTACAAACATCAATGAGAGCTTTCGCTTTGGAGGGTCGAAGTCGTCGCCATTCAACATCCTGCTTCAGCTCGCTGGACAGATCAACAGATTTCAGAAGACCATGCGGATGGTAGAAATTTTTGCGTACAGGAAAGCGTCCGAACGTACGCGTTGCGCTCTGATCGCTCAGTCTCCATGCTACTCGAAGGTCGAGTCGATCAAAAAGAACATCACGAAGCTCGCCTCTGACCTCTACTCCTGCAAACAGATCGAGCAACCAGCGAAAATCACTTTTTGATGAGTTTCCTTTTGCAAAGGCAATCCACTCACGCATGGTCAGGGAAGGCTCCATAATACTATCACGTTCAGACCGGGGAAGAAGTAACGACAGGAACTCTTCAAGCGCCGACCCAAGTGAATCCCCATCATCGTAGACTAACTCGACGTCATTTGGATAGAGAGATGCGAGCCAGTGAAGGGTGTCTATCGAAAAGCCTGTTGAGATGGTTGTGTAGGGAAGCCCTGTTCCTTCAAGTTGGGTCAGATCATACTCCTTTTGCCAGCCCTTGATAATCTTTGCGATACGCTTCAACTCCCTCTCAGCAAGCAAACGCATTTCGGCAGTCTGTGGATAGGCACAGAAGAAAAGAAGGAGTTCATGGTATGCGAGGAGTTCTTCAAAAGCCTTCAGCGCAACGCTCTTTGCTTGCCGAAGCAACCCTATCTTACGTTCTGCCGCATCAAGCGTAAAAACACCTCTGATCTCATTCAGTCGCTTGAGAAGTGTTGAAAAACGCATGACATATATAATGAACCCGAGAGAGACTACCCCTACTGCTTACTTCTCACTCTGAAATTCCCACTTCTAACTTCTTGCTTCTAACTTCTTCCACCCACTCCATCATCTTCTTTTCAAGCACATCCAGCGGAAGCATACCATCGCCGAGGAGATCGTCTGTCGATTGCCTGCTAATGTGTCCAGCTAAACTCATGGATGCCAACATCAACGACGAGTCTGATGGCACGCCACATCTCATAGCTCAACTGACCAAACTTTTGAATATGGATGCTAAGTTCTAATAAAGAACTGAAATAGATATGTATCTTTAGCCTTATGAACTCCTAGTAACAACGAAATCTCCGTAAAACCAACACGAA
>JAGWAZ010000025.1:5738-29595 GCA_021296135.1 Chlorobiota bacterium
CCTTCGACAGGCTCTCCTTCGACAAGCTCAGGATGGCATGCTTCGGCATTCTAACATCGTAAATCTGAAATCGTAAATCTGAAATCGTACATCATCCTTCGACAGGCTCAGGGTGACAGCTGAAAGACGTTCACCCGCACGTACAGCCAGCTCCCTAGCCGCTGTAAGCAACAGATCGGAATTAACATCCCAGTCCAACTTTGTGCTCGCAGCAAAATGAGCAAGAGGATTTGCTTCAATACCAATGCTCGGGATACCAAGCTTTTTACACTCAACGACAGTCGTCCCAGTTCCGCAGAACGGATCAAGAACTGTACTGGAAGAATCGCAATTGAAGCGTTCTAAATACTCTCGAACAATGTGAGGCGGATATGACAGGACAAACCGATACCAATTATGGACAGGAGCATCTGAAACATTAATCCGATTAATTCTTGGATCAGAATGTTTTGTTTTTTTTCGTTCAGTCGTAGCTATCATAGTATTCTAATATACTTGATGTCATACGAACTTTCATCCTAAAACTCCGCATTTCCCGGCGTTCTCGGAAACGGGATCACATCGCGGATATTCTTCATGCCTGTCAGGTACATAATCATGCGTTCCAGGCCGAGACCAAATCCGGCGTGAGGAACGGAACCATATTTGCGTAACTCCAGATACCACCAGTAGGCCTCGAGCGGCAAGCCCATGCTTTCGATCTTTTCAACAAGCACATCATGTCGCTCTTCACGCTGGCTCCCGCCGATAATCTCGCCGATGCGTGGCAGAAGCACATCCATCGCACGGACGGTTTTACCATCGTCGTTCATCCGCATGTAGAATGCCTTAATCTCCTTAGGATAATCTGTTACCACAACCGGCTTTTTGAAGACCTCTTCGGTGATGTAGCGTTCATGCTCGCTCTGCAAGTCAACGCCCCACTTTACAGGGAACTCCCAACCCCTGTTTGCCTTCTCAAGGATCTCGATGGTTTCAGTGTACGTGATGTGTTCGAAGTCGCTGTTTGCCACGTGCTCGAGTGTCTCAAGCACAGTATTGTCAATTCGATTGTTGAAGAATTCAAGGTCATCCATCCGTGTATCGACCACGTACGCAATGATATACTTCAGGAAATCTTCTGCAAGGTGACGATCGTCGTCAAGATCGCAGAAGGCCATCTCCGGCTCCACCATCCAGAACTCTGCGAGGTGGCGTGGGGTGTTGGAGTTTTCGGCCCGGAACGTGGGACCAAAGGTGTAGATGTTCGAGAGAGCTTCCGCAAACGTTTCACCCTCCAGCTGTCCACTTACTGTCAGATAGGCCTGTTTACCGAAGAAATCTTTTGTCCAATCAATTCCCCTATCCTCGGTACGTGGCAGATTCATCAAGTCGAGCGTGGTAACGCCGAACATAGCGCCTGCTCCCTCAGCATCGCTTGCCGTAATAACAGGCGTGTGTACCCAGATAAATCCTCTCTCCTGAAAGAACTTGTGGATTGCATAGCTTGCAGCGTGCCGAAGGCGAAAGACTGCACCGAACGTATTGCTACGTGGGCGCAAGTGGGCAATCTCGCGGAGGAACTCCATTGACGCTCCCTTCTTCTGAAGGGGATATGTTGCCGGATCGGCTGAGCCGTGTACCTCAACCGACTTCCCTTTTAACTCAACAGCCTGGCCTTTTGCCGGCGACTCGACCAGATCGCCCTCTACGCTGATGCAAGAGCCAGTCGTTACAAGCTGCATCGTCTCTTCCGGCACAACATCAGCATCGATAACAACCTGAAGGTCGGTAAAGACTGATCCGTCATTAAGCTGGATGAAGGAGATTCCCTTGCTATCACGTTTTGTCTTTACCCACCCTCGTGCCGTCACAGACGTTCCGACCGGCATCTGAAAAATGTCCTTGATATATTCTCCTGGTTGAAGCATATCAGCAGTTAGTAGTCAGTTGATGTGATCGTAGTAAGAATCGGGGAAAATAGGGAGAAGCTTTGAAGTCCGAAGGGAAAAATTTGAAGTCTGAAGGGAACAGTATCCGACTTCACACTAATAAGGACGTACAGCTCAATTCATTGCAGTGCACAGTCATCAAAGGAATCTACAATCCTTTCACATTCAAGAGAACCAGCATGATTCTCGTATCTTCATTCGGTTTTCCGATTCGGCTTAATGATACTCTTCTATCTTTCAATACCACTGGTGGTTCTCGTTACGGTGATCTATTCGATCCTCGCAGCGATTACGCGACCGATTGACCGGAACGTGCGCATCTACCACGCATTGATGAGACAATGGTCTTGCCTGCTTCTGATCCTACTCCGCGTCAGGGTCAGGACATCCGGGCGTGAGCATCTGACTCCCGGCACACCATATATCTTCATCGCAAATCATGCAAGCTATCTCGATATTATTGCAATTGGCGTTTCACTCCCGGAAGGAGGGCTCTTCGTCTACAAGGAAGAGTTAACGAAGATTCCGATATGGGGTTGGAGCCTGAAGATGAGTCCGTTCATTATGATACGCCGGACTGATCCTCGCAAAGCGATGGAAAGTATTGAAGGCGCGGCAAGGGATATTCGTGAACGTGGAGAGTCAGTTGTGATGTTTCCTGAGGGGACACGCTCAACAGATGGAAAGCTTGGCGAATTCAAACGTGGTGGTTTTCTCCTCGCCACAAAGACCGGCGTGCCACTTGTGCCGTTAGTCATTTGCGGGTCACAGCCCCTGATGCCACGCGACGATTGGCGTGTTCGCCCAGGCCATATTGAAGTCCAGATCGGCAAACCGATTCCCGGCCGTTCAGACCTCAATCGGAACGAGGAGCGGGAGTTACAAGAGAGACTACACACAACGTTAATTAGTATGCTCGAAGGACATCATGGCTCACGTGCTTGACGCTCTTGTTATCCGGCCTATCAGCAAAGATAACTCGCTGGAGAAACTGACCGATCTTCTGCATCGCGCATACAAACCATTGGCTGAGATGGGGCTTCTGTATTTCGCGACACATCAAACTACCGAACAGACCCAATGGTAATATATCAAGAATTTGGCCTAACAACTTATCTTTAAGGGCTTTCAATACGGTATCATTTATCATGCTCACGAGCCTAATGCAACCTACTTCATTATTTCATTCTCACTCGTTATGCCTTACTGCTTTCCTGATTTTTCTACTCCTCTCGGTTCATGGCAGTGCTCAGAATGAATCTTGGCTCGATTCACTCCTTCAATCGGCTCAAATTGATATTGAACGACTCGCATCGTCGGAAATGATGGGACGAGGATACACACAAGCAGGACACTTGCATGCAGCGAGCTATATACACAAACGTTTTCGTGAAATCGGTCTTGAAGACATCAACGGATCTTACTACCAGAAGTTTGGCGTGGTAGTTGATACGTTTATTCGCAGACCGGAACTGACTGTTGACAACCTTTATCTTCGATTTGGCAAAGATTTCATCATCAATCCCGGCAATGCAAATGGTGTTGAGGAAAACATTGAACTCGTATGGATTGGAAGTGGCTTGAGACTTGGAAAGCGACTCGACGAGCATAGAGGGAAAAACCTTCGAGGGAGGGTTGCAGTAATCGAGACAGAGATACCGACATCAATTTCATCCGACTCGACATTTGACAAAAAGCAACTCGTACTGCAGCAAAGAATCGCACACGCAATAGTTGCGGGGGCAAAGGGAGTTTTACTGTTATCGGATCGTCCTACGTACGGCAGCTTCTTTGAACAATGGCCAAAGCCTGTGTTTGAAGTCCGTCGTGAAGTGATTCCCCTCTCTGCCAAGGATGTTTCGTTTACAGTACATCGGACTGAAAACATCGAGATCGAAACCCAGAACGTAGTCGGTCTGCTTCCGGGAACAGGCGAGACCGACTCTCTGCTTATTGTTTGTGGTCACTACGATCATCTTGGGGCGATTGATGACTCTCTTTTCTTCTCCGGTGCAAACGACAATGCAAGTGGTATAGCTCTGATGCTCGGATTGGCAGCACAACTTAAACAAAGTCCCCTGCGTTATAACGTCCTCTTCTGCGCGTTCAGCGGTGAGGAGATCGGCCTTCGGGGCTCCCGTTTCTTTGTCGAGAATCCGCCCGTCGATCTTAATCGTGTGCGATTTTTGATCAACCTTGACATGGCGGCTTCGGGTCTTGATGGGATAATGGCTCTTGGTGGTGTTGACTTTTCTGAAGAGTTTAGGCTGCTGCAGTCTGTGCACGACTCGCTCGAATTTCCGGAGCTCCGCAAGCGGAAGAATGCTCCGAACAGCGATCATTGGTTCATTCTTAAAAAGGGTGTGCGAGGTTTCTACATCTATCCTTTTACAGGGGAACAGCCCTACCATCATGTTGACGATACGATAGAGACCCTCCAATGGGAAACGTTTGAACGGATGTTCAAGCTGATCTACGGTTTCGTACTAAGAATGTAGAAGGTAAGAGGTAGTAGATAGAATAAGAAACTACCACACCTATATCCTACCCCCTATCTTCTACCTCTTAAGAAAAAAGGCACTCCTTTCTCAAGAAGCGCCGTTGTTTAATATTCTGAAGAACGAATTCTCTTACTTGCCACCCTCATCGCCTGGAGACTCTCCCTGCTTCCCCACCATCCATACCGAGATTTTGGCCAATCTTCATCATCGCGCCCATCATCTCCCCATACCGAGATTTTGGCCAATCTTCATCATCGCGCCCATCATCTCCTGAATATGCTTCTCACCGAGCTCTTCAAGTTTCGCCGCAGCCTCCGGATGATCTTCCTTCAGCTTGTCCATCGCTGCCTCTGCTTTCTGCATCCACTCCTTCACCTCGGGATCTTCATCAATGTTCTTCATACTCTCAAGCTCCTTGAGCTCTTCCGAGGTTATCTTATCGATGTTGTCGGCAAGTCCTGTGAACAAGCCGACGATGCTGTTCATGGCCTTTTCAATCTTCGGTTCGGCTGCCTCTGCATCCTCGACTGTCTCCACATTCTCGGCAACCTCAATTATTTGCTTGCTCAACTCAATCATGCCATCCTTGAAATCCTGGACAATGTTACCACTGGAAGTATTGGTATTTTCACTTATCTCTTCCGTTTTTTTATCATCACCACACCCGAAAGGGGTGAATGCAACGGCAGCCATACTAAAGCTGAATAACGTTACAAGTGTTCTGAACTTCATGTTGTACTTCCTGAGATTAATGTACGTGGAATAGCGTGGCTATTGATGCTATCAGTCTGTCGGCCAAATACTTAGCTGATGCTTACTTTGATGATTCCACTTCACTCAACTTTCTTGCAACCTTAGGCAAACCATTGATACGGTCACGTTCTTCACGCAAACGTTCAAATGAAGCACCGATAGGATTCAACTCCATCCGTTCGATCAAAGCATTACCATAGCGAGTTGATGCAATGTTAAAGGCATCAATACGCCTTCCAAGCTCCTGAATTTCCGTAGCAAAACGCTCTACATCCTCAACGCTCTTTATCTTACTGAGAACGATACTAAGGGAATCAGCAGCTACGTTGTAATCGGCGACAGCCTGATCCATTTCGGCAATGATCTTGGCTGAATCAACAACAGTTGAGTCATTGTGGGCTCCTTGTGCGGGTTCATTACTCCCACATGAAGCAATGACAACCATTAAGGGCAACACAAACATCAGAACCAGAGAGGTACGTGATAGTGGCATATTCCTATGTAACGCTGAATGTTTCTGTCCTGAAAAGAGTTGTCAATATACGGAAAAAGCCTTTGGATGACCGGAAGAATTGGAACAGGAACAACCGACATCCCACACCCTCATCCGTATCTTCTGTTCTTTCAGTAATGTTATCTATTCTTAAAGTCCATGTCAACCATTGACCGCCTTTCTGAGCTTTTCAACGACACATTTGGTACGTCCCCTCTCTCAATAGCGACATTGCGGGCGGATGGATCGAATCGGGAACTTTACAGGCTAACCGGATCTGAAAACCGAACTTTCATCGGGGTTTACGGACCGGATGCCGCCGAGAATCGTGCATTCGTTGCCTTTTCCCATGTATTGCTTCATGCCAAACTGCCGGTTCCGCAGATATACGCTCAGAATGAGGAGTACCATATCTACATTGAAGAAGATTTAGGAAACAAAACGCTCTATGATGCACTCTCTGAGGAGGGAAGTGGTGAACAGTTTCCCCAAACTATTATTCCCCTGTATCGAGCCGTTGTTGAGATTCTACCCTGTTTTCAAGTCGTTGGTGGCCAGGCGGTTGACTTCTCACTTAGTATACCTCGTGCCGAATTTGATCGACGATCAATGCTCTGGGATCTGCACTATTTCAAGTACATGTTCCTGAAGCTAACCGGTGTACAGTTCGACGAAGAGCAACTTGAAGAGGATTTCGAGCGTCTCGTAGACTTTCTGCTTCAAGCGCCAATTGAGCATTTTCTCTACCGTGACTTCCAGTCGCGCAATATCATGCTCCGCGGAGAGAGCCTTGCGACAGCCGAACCCTGGTTCATCGACTATCAAGGAGGCAGGCGTGGGGCACTCCAGTATGACATTGCATCCCTTCTCTACGACGCAAAAGCCAACATTCCGGACGATATCCGTAAGGAACTGCTCGAACTCTACCTTGACGCCCTAACGCATCATATCGAGATCAATCGGAAAGAGTTCCTCAAACTTTTTCCCGGATTTGTGCTGATCCGTGCCCTTCAGGCAATGGGCGCATACGGCTATCGAGGTCTCTATGAAAGGAAAGAACACTTCATCGCCAGCATTCCCTATGCGATACAAAATGTGCTGAATCTGTTGGATAATGATTTCCCGATTGAACTACCTGAACTGGTGGAAACATTTGAATGGCTCACACGAACTTCGGACTATTCGTTGAAAGAGGCAGGCACGGTCCCCTTTGTTTATCCTGAAAATAACCGTGTCGATTCGCATCCTCTAAAAGTTCATATTACCAGTTTCAGTTATAAGCGTGGGAGCTACCCTGTCGATGAGACAGAACATGGTGGCGGCTATGTTTTTGATTGTCGACCGCTTCACAATCCGGGCCGGTATCCGGAGTATGCTGATAAGACCGGCAAAGATGAAGATGTAGTGAGATTCCTGGAAGGACGGGATGACGTTGAAGGGTTATGGCAGAACGTCTCGAGTATAGTGGAGGCTGCCGTTACTCGTTATCAGGAACGAAAGTTCGACTACCTGAGCGTCGCTTTTGGCTGTACGGGGGGACAACATCGCTCGGTCTACTTTGCCGAGCGACTTGCCGGACATCTACGTCAAGGCTTTCGGTCAATCACTATCACTATTGACCACCGGGAACAGGAAGGCATCTGATCCCTTCCAGCTACTCACCCCTACACCTGCAAGAGACCCGGATTGAACCGAGGGATCTCCTTGTTATGGCTGGCCACACGGATACCTGTTGAGATTATGTGTCGAGTCTCGCGAGGATCTATGATACCATCGACCCAGAGACGTGCAGCGGCATAGAGAGGATGGGTTGAGTTATCATATCGCTCCTGTATCTCTCGAAGCATTTCACTTTGCTCCTCCTGGCTGATCGACTTCCCCTGCTTCTTCAACTGCGAAAGTTTGATTGTCAGCAACGTCTTCGAAGCCTGTGCTCCACCCATCACAGCAATGTTTGCGCTCGGCCAAGCAAAAATACATCGTGGGTCGTAAGCCTTTCCGCACATCGCATAATTCCCTGCTCCATAGCTATTGCCAACAATGAACGTGAACTTCGGTACTGTTGAGTTAGCAACGGCATTGACCATCTTCGCTCCATCCTTGATTATTCCGCCCTGCTCTGCTCGCGTACCTACCATAAATCCGGTCACATCCTGGAAAAAGACCAACGGAACGTTCCGCTGATTACAGTTCATGATAAACCGGGCTGCTTTGTCGGCTGAGTCGTTGTATATCACTCCGCCGATCTGCATCTCTCCCTTTGCACTCCGCACAATGTTCCGGTTATTCGCTACAATCCCGACCGCCCACCCGTCAATCCGGGCGTAACCACAGATGATTGTCTTGCCATAATCGGGTTTGAACTCATCAAGCTCTGAATCATCAAGGATACGGGCAAGGAGTTCGTAGGTATCATAAGGTCGGGTTCGGTCGTATGAAAGGACTGCGAAGAGTTCATCTTCGGGGAAGGCAGGTTGCTGCGGTTCAGCCCGATCAAAGAGTTTCTTTGGCCCGAGATCCGGACCGAACTTTGAGACCAGCGAACGGATCACCTCGATTCCCTCACGATCATCCTTAACCTTCCGATCTGTCACGCCACTGATTGAGCAGTGCATTGCTGCCCCGCCAAGGTCTTCAATGTTTGCCTTCTCTCCGATTGCTGCCTCAACCAACGCGGGTCCGGCCAAAAATAGGGAGCCATTCCCCTCAACTATCAGGGCTTCATCGGACATAATTGGCAGATAAGCGCCTCCGGCAACACATGGTCCCATGATACAGGAGATCTGCGGTATGCCCATGCTGGACATGACAGCGTTGTTTCGAAACTGACGCCCAAAATGCTCTTTGTCGGGAAAGATCTCGTCCTGTTTCGGAAGGAAGACCCCGGCCGAATCGGCCAGATAGATCGTCGGCAACTTGTTCTCGATAGCAATTTCCTGCGCTCGAAGGTTCTTCTTGGCTGTCAGTGGGAACCAGGCTCCGGCCTTGACTGTCGCGTCGTTGGCAACAATCATGCACTGGCGTCCCTCAACGTATCCAACTCCCGTTATCACCCCGGCAGAGGGTGCTCCCCCTTCCTCCTCGTAAAAGCCATGTGCGGTATGTAGGCCGATCTCAAGAAAGTCTGTACCAAAATCAATCAGCAGGGCAATCCGCTCCCTCCCCGAAAGCTTCCCCTTCTCGTGCAGCTTTTCAATCGCTTTGGCTCCGCCTCCTTCCATTGTCTTCTCTGAGACCACGGTGATCTCATCAAGCAGAGCAAGGTTGACCTCACGGTTTTTTTTGGTTGCCTGGTCAGCCTTCAATTCAGAGCCGATGCGCATAATCCGATATAGTATGGTTGGACGTCCAGCAAAAGCAAGAAAGATACGAGGATGGAGCCGAAAGGAAAATCAAACGGGAGATCACAACAAGGCCACGATGCATTGTGACCTTGCTGTTGATCCCCCGCGTCCCGCTGGTGAAAAGATCGCTTCTGGAAAACTCAATTCACCGGCATCTCATCTCCATACTCAAATTTTGTGATGGTCACGGCTGACTCGTTTCCAACAATGCCGACCTGCAGGTTCTTTGCATACTTCTCGAAGGCTTCCTGAACGGCCTTTTTATCAACGTTACGAATATCATCGTAGCTGAATGCCTTGCGCCAGTCGCCTGCATATCGTTCGTTGTAGTATAGTTGATTGGCTTTCGCTTCGTTGGTCATCTCGCGCATGTAGTACGATGTCGTGTAGACCTGCTTTGCTTTTTCGATATCCGCCTCTTCAAATTCACCCTCCTTCATCTTCTGCAACTCGGTTAGCATGACCGTCATGGATGAATCGGGCCACCGTGTGCTTACGCCAATAACCCCCATTCCGTGACCATGCGAGCTGTTGCGGAAAGCAAAAGGGGCATAAGAAAGATTCCGCTTCGTCCGTATCTCCTTGAACAGAACTCCACGCAGATAATTCATTCCTACCGCTAACGGCCACGACTCTGTATCAGTTGAGGTTGGCCCAACAAACGAGGCAAAGATGTAGGTTGTAGGAGCCTCGGGCTTATGGACAATTGACGTTGTAGGGGACGACGGTACTGGTATGCGAGAGATTTCCGACTGATGGAACGATCCTTTCTTCCATGCTGAGAAATCTTTCAGTTTGTCCGATATCACTTCCCGCGTAACGTTGCCCACTATAACCACGATCATTCGCGACCGCTCTGAAAGCTTTTCATAATAGTTGCGCATCATCGGAATCGTGACATTCTTCACATCCTCGGCATATGTATAGCGAGCAAGGAATGAATGGTTGATCTTTAGAAGGCTGTCCGATATCCGAAACGCATACCGTTCGGGATTCGACCAAGAGTTTTCAGCTTGAGCTACCTGGCGTTGGAGGATGTTCCGATACTCTATCTCATCAAATGATGGCTTGCGAAGCATTGACGAAAGCAGATCCCATGCCTCGTCAAAACGGGGACGTGTACTCGTCATCGTAAAACGGACACCGAGATAATCGCCATCTCCCCCAAGTCGGGTCGATGTACGGGAAAGGAATCTTCTGAGTTGATCTTTTGTGTAGTCAGCAGAACCGCTCGAAGTAATCAACTCCGTCATGACATCCCCAATCGCCGGATTATCGGTCTCACCGTTAGCAATCCCACCTTCAAGGCCGACAATAATTGAGACGAGTTCGTTCTCTGCCGGTGAGAGAATAACCTGAATGCCGCTAACATCGAACGCTTCTACATTCCGTTCTCCCTTTTCGGCTGCTTGTTGAGCGTAACTTGTGACAACCGCAGTCAATGGAATCAGAAGAAGCAGGATATATCGTTTTACCATTTCAGATCCTCCTCGGTGATATTCAGTTTCTCCAAAGTATCTTGTCTGCCACCGACGCCAAGTACAAACGCCTGATCTACCATATAGTCCTTGACGAATTGCCGGGTTTGCTTATGTGTTACTTTACTATAGTTTGCTGATAACGCTTCGTAGTAATCAAGGCTTTCAGCAACACTCCACCAGAAAGCGACCGTACCGATCGTAAACCTGTAGACATTCTCACGTTCAAACACACGATTATCAGCGAGAATCTGCTTTGCTATTTCCAAATCTTCATCTGTAAAGTATCCCGGTTCCGTCATTGCTCTGAATTCTTCCTTAATCACTGCAATTGCTTCCTCTGCCTTGCCTCGGGGAGCGGTTGTGTACAGAGCAATTTCCCCAGTATGACGCGCTGATTGATATCCGACATAAACCTCTGTGACCAGACCACTATCAACCAGTTTATTATAGAAACGTGAGGTCGATTGATTAACCATTGTAAATAAAACATCTGCTATGTAGGGGGCTGGTTCGTCCCTTAATAGGCTTGGCCCATGCCAGAACATTCTAATTAATGTGTTCGGCACGGCTGCTTCCCGAATGACCAGCTTCGGTTGCAATGGTGGGAATTGAGGTGGGTCATACGTAGGGAACGGATTCGCCTCCCTTTTCCACTGGCTGAGATACTTCTTGGCGTACTTGAACACATCATCAGCCTTTACTGCTCCGGAAACGATTAAGGCCGAGTTGTTTGGCACGTAAAAGCGTTTCTGGATCATCTCCATCTTGTCAACCGTTGCAGTGTTGATAACTGGACGTTGACCAAGTGGTTGCTTACGACTGACATACGGCATCCAGACTGCCGAATCGAGTGCGTAGCGGAGGACAAACTCCGGTTGTGCTTCATTTCTATCGAATTCACCCAGCACGACTGCACGCTCTTTGACCAGTTCTTCTTGATTGAACTTCGGGGTCGTGATAGCATCAGCCATAAATTCCATTCCTTCCTTTAACAAGTCGCTTGGTAACGTAAAGAAGTAGTTTACTAACTCGTTTGTCGTATACCCATTATAGCTAATTCCTAACTCCTTCACACGGTCCATAAAAGCTTCCTGTGAAGGATAGGCGGCATTTGCCTTGAAAAACATATGCTCATAGAGATGGGAAAGTCCTGCGAACTCATCCGGCTCGGTGAATGCACCATTGCGAACGACGATGTCAATGGTTACCAACGGGACCGTGTAGTCCTCGATAACAATCACTTCGAGTCCATTGTCGAGCTTTATTGTCTGGAATGGAGTGTTTTCTCCAATTGATTCCGGATCAGGCGGATCAGCCTGTGCCACAACCAGGCAAAGGCTCAATGTAAAAAGAGTCAGGAGCGCACTTCGTAGATACTTACTTCTCATACTTATACTTCATTTGGTTGGGTATAGTTATGGAAACTTCAGTAAAATAAGACAATGCTATACACGGAAAGGTTCCATTTGGAAAGAGGAGCTTTGAAAAATGAGCTTTGAGCGATCACACTTTGCACTCTATTGCTACTCTTCACACCCCTTTGTCTTGCTATTATTCTCTTGCCCCAAACAGAGCTGTCCCGATCCGCACCATAGTAGCCCCCTCTTCAATCGCAACCTGAAAATCATTGGTCATCCCCATCGAAAGATGAGGAAGAGTAATTCCGACTCTATCACGGATCAAATCGCGAGTATCACGAAGCAGTCGGAATATCGGACGTACTGTTTCGGGGTCATCCGTAAATGCAGCCAGCGTCATCAAGCCTTGTAAGTCAAGGTACTCCATTCTCTCCATTCGCTCAGCAATGGTCATTGCCCCACCCGGATAACAACCGAGCTTTGAAGACTCGCCAGAAGTATTAACCTGAAGAAGAACCGGGATGCGACGTCCAATCTTTTCCCCTTGTCTGTTGACCTCATGGGCGAGCCTCTCAGAGTCAACACTGTGAATCAGATGCACAAAGGAGGCAATATACTTCACCTTGTTGCGCTGTAAATGTCCGATGTAGTGCCAACGAACTTCGCCGTGCTGACCGGAAAGTTCCTCCTTCTTTTCGACCATCTCCTGCGCGTAATTCTCACCCAGATCGGAGATACCGGCGGCTATACCTTCTTGAATAACTTGAATGCTCTTGGCTTTCGAAACACCAATAATCGTGACATCAGAAGAGTTGCGTCCTGAACGTGCACAGGCTTCGGCTACCTGCTTCCGAACCGTATCGTATCGTTGAGCTACCGAATTTTCTACCATTCCTTAGTACCCTATCTCCTCAAGGCGTTCATGAACCTCTTCCTGAAAAATGTTTGTCGATTCACCATAGTGAAGCTTTGCAGGGACAATAACAACAGAGCCGAACGTTGCTGGCTTCTTGCTGTTAAAGTTGTGACTTGTTGCCATAACGGTCACCTCATCCGGACGCCATGGGTTGTCCAGATCATACACAACAACTGTTGCCCCTATCTCAAGGAGATTGGATTCATCCACCGGTGCGGTGGGATATCCAAAGAGTTTGAAGGGAATACGAACCTTTAATGTCCATCCACTATCACGGCGGGCAGCAACCGCACGAACCTTGGAGGTTGCCTGCGTCTGCGATTCGTCGAAGAGATTAGTCGTAGAGACACGAACGTTTGGAGCTTTGTCAGCCAGATCACCAAGATCAATGATCAGGCCATAGATATTTGTATCGCTATGCAATCGGAAGTCTGCCCTTCGAGAATTGACGCGGAATCTGTCTCGGAACAAATACATATCAATCCATATTTCTACCCTGTCGCCAATTGAGTCGTTGTCATATGCGTGTGGCTCCAACTGGTCATCATTTACTATCACATTAAAGTAGAGGTAGTCAGGATCCCAGGCCGAACGGATGTTCACACGGAGATCCGTTTCATCACTCCGCCAGTAAGTGCCACGGACGATGTACGCGGAGAGTGATGCGCTCGCCGTCTGTGCATATCCGGCGCTTACATGTCGCCCCCGACGATAGCTCGGCACTGTCAGGAAATCGTTTCTGAAGACCTCTTCACCGTTGCGAACACGCAGATAACGATCAAATCCCTCCAACGACTGATAATCACGGTAGACTTCATGGATGAACACGTCACCACGGAGCGTTGTGTAATTGTCCACCAACATCACAACTCCGTCTCGATATTGTCGACTCAACATCTCCCAATGCCCCTCGACAAGCTTGTAAATCAGATAGGCATGCCCGTTGCCAATGGTCACACCCACGTCAAGAGGAAGTTCAAAGAACTGCACGGTCTCCTGACGGATCAACTCGACAATCCCATCAATATCGATGAAGTAGTAGATCTTCATGTTACGGCTCCGATCATTTTTCATTCGGACCGAGACGATCAGATCATTATATCCATCGCCGGAATAGTCCCCGACATCAAACCCCCAAACGTCGAACGGCATCGCCGGAAGCGCAGTTTTGATATCTCCGATCAATTCCGGGGCGAAATATGGATCGAGAAGTTCAGCAAGTTGGTCCCAGGTAATAGGCTCCTGTGCTAAGAGTCGCTCGGAGCCTACAAGATATACCAAAAGAATAAACGGCAAGAATGCGTACTTCAGCTTTCGAATCCTGAGAATGGGTAAATTGTGAGACAGCATCATCCGGTCAGATTTCATCAGGTCATTATCAATAAGAAGATTAATATAGTGAATCAGAATCCCTCAACCATCAATCGAATTTTGCAGAAAGTTCTCAATCTTCCTACGTGGGCACTTCTTGGTCTTACAGGACTCATCCTTGGCCTTGCCTATCCACCAAATGTTCTGGGAGGACTCTTTGGAGGGATTGGCCTGATCCCCCTGCTCATAGCCCTTGAACGAGCAACAGGCTGGCCGCAAACGCTCCGCTGGTCATACGGTTCATTCGTGATTTTCTCCGGTATTACCACCTGGTGGGTTGGAAGCTGGCAATCGAACGCCGATCCCTGGCTCATGACAAGTTCGATTCTTCTCATCCTGATTCATCCTTTCTTCTTTTGTGTTCCGATAATACTCTATCGTGAAGTTCGCAGAAGAACCTCACTTGCTATCGGCCTCTCGTTTCTCGTTTTGCTCTGGACCGGTGGTGAATACCTGCATGCCCTGACCGACGCAAGCTATCCGTGGTTAACGCTTGGAAATACACAGACCTATAACCTCTATTACATTCAATTCATTGAGTATACCGGTATCTGGGGTGTCAGCTTATTAATGATGATCCAGAATTGCCTGCTTGCGTGGCTTCTGATCAGTCTCACTGAAGAGAACAAAAAGTCACGAACAAAGCAGGGTATAGCCGTCACCACAACTCTGGTCGCGACAATCATGCTTCCGTACATACATGGACTTCTGAGCTTGGCCAGCACACAGAAGAGCCCGGATCCCTCCAGAATCACAGTTACTATTGTCCAACCGAACCAAAACCCCTGGGACAAATGGCAGAAGAACGATCCAATTGACCATATCATTGACAACAACTCACTCTCGTTTGAAGCGATTAAGACAGGTATCCGACCCGATATGTTTCTCTGGGCCGAGACTGCTATTCCGAAACCAATCACTCATCCCAACATGACTCATGAACGAAACCGATTCTATGGGATGGTCGACTCGCTCGGTATTACAGTCATGACTGGTTTCCCGGACTATGTAGTTCACCCAAGCAAGGAAGAGGCATCAGCAAGCTCACGTCGAGATACGATTCTTGATCCTCAGACCAGGAAACCTGTTATTGATTCTCGGACAGGAAAGCCTCAAGTTCGATACTGGGACTACTACAATTCGATTGGCGTCTTTGCACCAGGCACAGGCATTGTAGACTCCTACCACAAATCGCAACTCGTCCCCTTTGGTGAACGCATCCCCTTCGTAGACCTTGCACCATTCCTGATCGACATGCTGAGCTGGGATGTCGGTATCTCCGCCTGGGGAAAAGGGAAGGGTCCACATGCCCTTCTGGTTCCTCTGAAAAACGACACAATCAGAGCCGGAGCTATGGTCTGTTTTGAAAGTGTTTATCCCAATATCGTTCGGCAGTTTGTCGTTGATGGGGCTGATTTTCTGACCATTGTCACGAATGACGGCTGGTATCTTGGTACTCCCGGTCCTCTTCAGCATGAAAGATATGCTTTGCTCCGCGCTATCGAAACACGTCGGAGCATTGCGCGGGCAGCAAACACGGGAATAAGCTGTTTTGTCACGCCGGAAGGAAGAATCTTTGGAGAAACAGAAGAGGGAGAGCGAACGACCCGGACAGAAACGATTGTGCTGAGAGATGACAAAACTCTCTACGTCCGTTTTGGAGATTGGCTTCCGATTCTCTGTCTGATCGGTGCAGGAGGGATTGTTCTCATTGGCCTGTTGCGAAAG
The DNA here is from genome assembly GCA_021296135.1 of Chlorobiota bacterium. Classification (GTDB taxonomy): domain Bacteria; phylum Bacteroidota; class Ignavibacteria; order OLB7; family OLB7; genus JAGWAZ01. The sequence continues at coordinate 21,615 of JAGWAZ010000025.1, forward strand.
AAAAAGAGCCAGGAATAACCTGGCTCAATTGAGTTTCTTCGTTTGAATTCATACATCTGATACACAAAACAGACTGTATCAGACTCCCGCTTTCACAACCTTCACGCTCTTGACGATAGTATTCTCGGAGACAAGAACGCAAACATAGATACCATGAGGAACTGCTACGCCAAATTTATCCTTGCCATCCCAGGAAACAGGATGATCCTTCACCACCGGATGAAGCTCTCCTCCTGCTCCACCAAACAGATTTCTTATATGCTGCCCACGAATATTATAGACATCAATTTTGATCTTGGCCTCACGAGGAACCGTCAACTGAAACGTTGTCCTCTCGGTAAAAGGATTGGGGTAAACCGCCTTTTTCTTTTCTGCACCAACGTGTGCCTCTGATGTAAAGGGAATTCCACAAAAGAGCACAACGAAAACTACAATAAGTACTGCCGATACGGGATTGTTGATTGATCGTTTCATGTACGACCTCACATGGTTGAAGGTATCCTCTTCAGAGTTGATAGTGATTCTGGCAAAATCTCATTTCTTCGGTTTCTGTAATTATACACCAAGAAATCCTGAAAAGCAAAAATAGATCCGGTTGTAACTCATAGGATGACAACCAGACAGCCAGTTGTAACATCTTTAACAAAGAATTTCGTCAAAGAGATTCCTCTTACATTACCCCCCAGGCAGGTCGGCGTTACGTATATTATATTTACAGATTCAGATACTCTAAAGCAGATTCTGCTTTATGCCGATAACAACTCCCGACAGCTTCGAGACAGGACTGCGGAACAATCAGATTGCTCCTCTCTACTTTCTGTTTGGTGATGAGGAGTTTCTGATCGACGAAGCCCTTACTCTGCTTCTGACTCATGCCGTCGATGAGTCCACCCGAAGCTTTAACTACGATCAGTTTCAAGGGAATCAGACACTGTTGAGAGATGTCATGGAGCGAGCAACTGCTTATCCAATGATGACCGATCGTCGTGTTGTGGTTGTTAGGAACATCGACTGTGCAGTCGGTTCCCGCAAAAGTGACGACGGCTCAGGCTTCTTCGACTATATCGCATCTCCTTCGGAAACAACAGTTCTTATCCTGACCGCAACAACAAGGTCGTTTCTGGGTAAGGGAAGAAGTAAACCAAAAGCTCCATACGACAGGATTATAGAAGGGAGTGTTGCTGTTCACTTTCGGAAGCTCTATGACCGGGAGTTACCGTCATGGGTGACGCAACGGGTCAATCGTTTGGGGAAGAAGATCACACCGGAGGCTGTAGAGATGTTTGTGAGCTACGTCGGCGCATCACTCCGCACACTTAGCAATGAGATCGAGAAGTTGTTTACGTTTGTTGAGGAGCGACCTCAAATTAACCTTGAAGATGTGCAGAGAGTTGTCGGCGTTTCGCGAACCTGGAATATTTTTGAGTTACAAAAAGCCATTGGTGAGAAAAGACTCGAACTCTCGGTTGAAATCGCTGAGAGAATGCTTCGTGCGGGTGAACCTCCACAGCTTATTCTGACCATGCTGACCCGTTATTTCACTATCCTCTGGCGACTTCTTGAAATCAACACACGATTCAGAGATCAAAAGGATATGGCGCGCGAGGTTGGTATTTCTTCCTTCTTTATCAATGAGTATCTCTCCGCCCTTTCTAAGTATGGTCTTCCAGGCATACGGGTCGCCTTTGAGGCCTTGCTTGGGGCCGACATTACTTTGAAGTCGACGCGTATCTCTCACTCAATTCTCATGCAAATGCTCCTCCTCTCAATCATTCGCGGAGAGAACCTGATTGAAGAGAAGGAGAATCATCATCTGGCATAACTCACAATCACAGTATTCGTAAACCGGAAATCGCAACTCAAAGTTCTCATGATTCCTCCGATAGATACATTCGAAGACCTGATAGCTATTGTCCGTCAACTTCGCGTCGATTGTCCCTGGGATCGTGAGCAGACACATGAATCGATTGCCCCACTGATTATTGAAGAGGCTTATGAGGTCAAAGAATCAATTACCAAAGGAGCAGATAATGAACTGCGCAAAGAGCTCGGAGATATTCTCCTGCACGTGGTAATGCACTCGGTAATGGCCGAAGAACGGAAGGCCTTCACTCTTGACGATGTCATCCAGACTCTATCAAAAAAACTGGTCCATCGCCATCCCCACGTTTTTGGTAATGCCGAGGTGCAGGATACAGAAACGGTAAAGCGGAATTGGGAGCAACTGAAGATGGCTGAAGGCAGAGTCTCGATATTCGACGGAACGCCGAAGGCGCTTCCGGCATTGCAGCGAGCAGGACGTGTCCAGGAAAAGGCTTCGAAGGTTGGATTCGATTGGCCGGACCGCACCGGTGTCTGGGAAAAAGTCCGTGAGGAAGTTGAGGAGTTCTACCAGGAAGCCGAGTCAGGAGCGAGCCAGGAGAAAATGACAGAGGAATTTGGCGACCTCCTTTTTGCTCTGGTCAATATAGCCCGATTCCTGGAAATTCACCCGGAAGAAGCGCTCCAGGGAACGATTAACAAGTTTATAGACCGCTTCCAACACATCGAAAATCGCCTGAAGGAAGAGGAGAAGAGCTTTGAAGACGTCGATCTCGAAGCAATGGATGAATTCTGGAACGAGGCGAAGCAGCAAGAACGATCGATGCGTTGATCCCCTTGTCTCTTTGTCTTCCCCTTGTTTGTCTCGGCTCTCCCCTCTCCGATTCATTCACCGTTACACCCCTTCCATTTGATAAGCCGGTTCTTCTTCGTACATTAAGCCGATTTGTCCTGATCGTTCGTTTTGCATCCGAAAGCTACATGATTAACGACCGTCCAACTGCAAAACTGGTACTTGAGAATGGCCAGGTAATCACGGGTCGAGCCTTTGGCGCAACTGACCACGAAGCACTGGGTGAAGTGGTCTTCAACACGTCAATAACCGGTTATCAGGAAATCCTTACCGATCCAAGTTACTTCGGCCAGATCGTCACGTTTACCTATCCGCATCAAGGGAATGTTGGGGTCAATAGGTTCGACGTTGAATCGAAATGTATTCATGCTGCCGGCATGATCGTCCGCGAGATGTCTCGCATCAGATCGAACTGGCGAAGCGAGGAGAGTCTTGAAAGCTATCTCCGCGATCAGAATGTGCTCGGCATTGAGGGAGTTGATACACGAATGCTTGTTTGCACTCTACGAGAAGAGGGAGCTATGCGTGGCATTATATCTGCTATTGAACTCGATGAGGAGAAACTTCTTGAACGGGCACGCGCAATCCCATCGATGAAAGGGGCTGATTTGACCTCCTACGTTACAACCGAAGAAGCTTACGAGTGGCAACCCCGGGACAAGAGTGGTTATCTGCTCGATATTCGGGGTAATACGAAGCAGAAGTTTCATGTCGCAGTCCTGGACTACGGTGTAAAACATAACATCCTCGAACGCCTCTCAGCTTATGGATGTCGTCTGACTGTCCTTCCCGGTTCAACGCCTTCAGAAGAAGTCCTTGCGCTCGATCCTGATGGAATTTTTGTTTCGAACGGACCAGGCGATCCCGACGCCGTCAATTATGCAATCGAGAACCTTAAAGAGTTGATCGGAAAGAAACCGATTTTTGGTATCTGTCTTGGCCACCAGCTCCTGGCTTTAGCGCTCGGAGCCAAGACCTATAAACTGAAGTTCGGACACCACGGCGCGAACCATCCGGTACAACAGACCTCGAACGGTATGAACGAGATCACCTCTCAAAATCATGGCTTCGCCGTCGATATCGATTCAATGAATGATCTCCCCGTAGAACTGACCCACGTTAACCTGAACGATAATACGGTTGAAGGTTTTCGACATAAAGAACTCCCCCTCTTCTGCGTACAGTATCATCCCGAAGCTGGCCCTGGCCCACATGATGCAGACTATCTATTCAAGGATTTTATCGAGATGATGAAACGTGAACGAACAAGGGAAGGAACTCCTCCCATAGTCGCTGAGACAACATCCTGAAAACGGAATACCAAGAACAACTACAGACATTAATAATACCGTTAACCAAACAATGCCAACAGTAATACTGTCTGCTGCCAGAACCCCGATCGGTTCCTTCGGCGGCGCATTATCAACATTGAAGGCTCCGGAGCTCGGAGCAATTGCCATCAAAGCTGCTCTCGAGCGTGCAGGTGTACAACCCAATCAGGTGGAAGAGGTACTTATGGGGAATGTACTGACCGCAGGTATCGGTCAGTCGCCGGCTCGACAAGCAGCAATTGGAGCAGGAATCCCGAACAGCGTCCCAACCCTGACGGTTGGAAAAGTCTGCGGGTCAGGAATGAAATCGGTGATGTTAGCTGACCAGATGATTCGTTGCAGAGATATATCAATCGCTGTTGCAGGAGGACAGGAAGCGATGTCACAAGCACCATACCTTGTGCCAAACGCCCGTTTTGGTTACAAGTTCGGCGATGGTTCTCTTGTTGATTCTCTGCAGCATGACGGATTGACCGATGCTTACGACCACGTGGCGATGGGTGTTGCTGCCGATCAATGTGCTATCGACTGCAATGTCACACGCGAAGTCCAGGATAAGTTCACTATCGAAAGCTATAAACGGGCACAAACATCAATAGCTGAAGGAAACTTTGCCGATGAGATTGTCCCGGTCACTATATCAGGTCGTAAAGGAGATATCATCGTAGATACGGATGAGGACCCTGCCAAGACCAACTTTGAGAAGATAGCAACGCTCCGTCCTGTCTTCACTAAAGATGGCACTGTCACTGCCGCTAATGCCTCGAACATCAACGATGGCGCGGCCGCACTTGTTCTTGCTGATGAAGCAAAAGCCGAAGAACTTGGTTTGAAGTCGATCGCAAGAATCGTGGCGCAAGCCTCTCATGCACAGCGGCCAATGGAGTTTACGACCGCACCAGCCGATGCTATCAAACAGGCCCTTGAGAAGGCAGGTATGACACTCGATGATATCGATCTCTTTGAAGTCAACGAGGCGTTTGCTGTTGTTGCACTTGCAGCACAGAATGCGCTTGGCATTTCGCATGAAAAACTCAACGTCAATGGTGGAGCGGTAGCTCTCGGGCACCCTATCGGTGCGTCCGGTGCGCGTATCCTTACGACGTTGTTACACGCTATGAGACAACGGGACGCAAAGCGCGGACTGGCCGCAATCTGTATCGGTGGTGGCGAAGCAACCGCTTTGATTGTTGAGAGTTTGTAGAGTAGTGAGTTCATAGAGTTTGAAAGTATCTACTCGCTACAGACTACTATCATAACAAGAGAGAAGGCTCTTAATTATTTTGAACATTGCATTCTGATCTAATTACTGAACCATGAGTATCAATCACATAATGGTCATTGGAGCAGGCACGATGGGAAATGGCATTGCCCACGTCTTTGCTCAGACCGGCCATCAGGTTACTCTCGTTGATGTTGACGACGCTCGCATTCAAGCCGGCATCAACACGATCTCGGCTAACATCGATCGCCAGGTCAAGAAGGGGATTCTCAAGACAAAAGAGAAGAAGGAGGCCCTTGATCGTATTCACAAATCGATAGACTTGAAAGCCTCCGCTCCCGAGTGCGACCTGATTATTGAGGCGGCTACAGAGAACTTCGGGATTAAAACCGAATTGTTCCAAACACTCGACAAGCGAGCAAAACGAAGCGCAATCCTCGCAAGCAATACAAGTTCAATCTCCATCACTCGACTGGCCGGAGTCACAAAGCGACCGGAAAAAGTTATAGGGATGCACTTTTTCAACCCGGTGCCTGTGATGAAGCTGATTGAGATTGTTCGGGGCATCGACACAAGCAATAAGACCTATAGATCTATCAAGGAGCTATCCGAAAAGCTTGGGAAGATACCGGTGGAGGTTAATGATTCGCCCGGTTTTCTCAGCAATCGTGTCCTGATGCCAATGATTAACGAAGCAATCTTCTGCCTTCATGAAGGTGTTGCAACCGCTGAGGACATAGACTCGGTCATGAAACTTGGCATGGCACATCCAATGGGACCACTGGCACTGGCCGACTTTATCGGACTCGACGTATGTCTCTATATTATGGAAGTATTGCACCGGGACCTTGGAGATGACAAGCACCGACCATGTCCGCTTTTGCGTCGGATGGTTGATGCAGGCCATCTCGGTCGCAAGGCCGGCCGTGGATTCTACAACTACGCTACATAGCAGTCGAAACTGAATTACATTGAAGGCGCAAAAGAGAATCATCGGTCTTCCTTTGCGCCTTCTTTTCTTTGTACGTAACGTGATGATCGAAAGAACCAAGGAATCTGTGTGGTAGAACATACAGGAAGGTTATCAGCGAATAGATAACAATCAGCAGAGTCTCTTCAACGATTATTATCCACCGAGTTGGTTCTGTTGCGCTAATTGCACCAGGAAAGGGAGAGGTGTCATCTTCTACTGCTAACTACTGACTGTGAACTGCCAACTATCAACACTATGAGCACAATTTCGGCTTCCCGATTCCTTCAGCGTGCCAGCGAACTTCAAGATCGTCTTGTTGAGATCAGACGCACAATTCATGCAAACCCTGAGCTTGCCTTCGAGGAACATGAAACTTCTGGGTTAACAAAGGATGTGCTCGATGAACTCGGTATAAAAACCAGTCGTGTAGCACGCACCGGAGTACTCGGAATATTAAAGGGGAATAAGGAGGGGGCATGTGTAGCGCTCCGTGCTGATATGGATGCTCTACCAATTCATGAAGAGACTGGACTCCCCTTCGCTTCAAAGAAGCCAGGTATTATGCATGCTTGCGGGCATGATGCACATACCACGATGGCGTTGGGTGCGGCAATGATTCTCTCAGAATTGCGTGACGAAGTATCGGGGACCATCAAATTTCTGATGCAGCCGAGCGAAGAGCTCCTTCCGGGTGGTGCTTCCTCAATGATAGCCAATGGTGTGTTGAATGATCCACCCGTTAAGGCTATCTTTAGCCAACACGTCCTTCCTCTGCAGGAAGCTGGTCAGCTCGGTTTCTTTCCCGGCACAATGATGGCGTCAACGGACGAACTCTACATCACAATCAGAGGGAAGAGTGGTCATGCTGCAATTCCACAGAATGCAGTTGATCCAATCCTTACGTCCGCAGAAATCATTACGTCGTTACAGAAGATTGTTAGTCGTAACCTTGATCCGTTCGAGAAAGGAGTGGTGATAATTTCCAGGATTGATGGAGGCCACACGACAAACATTATTCCTGAGGAAGTCGAGATGGAAGGAACGATGCGGGCAATGAACGAGGAGTGGCGTCGGGAAACACATGGACGGATTGAGAGGATCATCAAAAGCGTGTGCGAAGCCAACGCTGCTACCTATGAACTGGAAATCAGCAAAGGATACCCTGCTCTATGGAACGATCCCCCAACTACTCAGTTTGCTCGTTCAGGAGCAGAACAGCTCATCGGACACGAGAACGTCTTTACCGCTAAACCAATGATGGCAGCAGAGGATTTCTCATATTATCTTCAACAGGTGCCAGGTACACTCTGGTGGATTGGAGCCGGCACTCCTGAACAGGGATGTGTGGCTGGATTGCATAATGCACGCTTCACCATAGATGAACAAATTCTGTCAATCGGTGCTGCGGTGATGGCCTGGACAGCTTTCCAGTATCTTGTCCATTTACAAGATTGCTGATAGACATGTCTACTTTACTAAAATTCACATTATTCAGCATAAAAAATGATCACGGCAGAGGATTTCTCATATTATCTTCAACAGGTGTCAGGTACATTCTGGTGGATTGGAGCCGGCACTCCTGAACAGGGATGTGTGGCTGGATTGTATAATGTACGCTTCACCACACTAAATCCTATGTTAAAATGGGGTATTATGTACTTGATACTCCTAATTCTTTATGATACGGTAGGTTTGAGCGTTAATTGCCCACATTCAAGTCTGAAGTGCAACAGGTGGAGGAGCTTTACCACAATATACTTCCCAGGGTCTCTTCCACCCCA